>NZ_JBHXWI010000001.1:0-350892 GCF_042671975.1 Rhodococcus sp. NPDC127593
CGCGCCCGGGGGGCCCCCCCCGCACGACGGAGAGCGGGGTGTGGGCGTACACCCCGAGCGGGGGGGGCCCATTGGGGGCGTGCGCCCGCACACTCACACGAGTGGGCCGGGCGAACGCCCGTTCTGCGACTTCGGGTCAGACGGTGTCTTCGTCCTCGGGGGCAGGCTCGGCGAACCCGGGGAGCCACCGCGTGAGGATCTCCATGTACGGCGCGTATGCGTCCAGCTGAGCGCAGATTCCCACCGAGCCGACGAGAACCCGGAAGATCATCAGATACTCCGCAGGCAGATTCAGTGCCCGGGCCGTCCGGAACTGCGCACTGTTGAAGTCGGTGGCGGAACCCGCGGCCTTCTGCAGCCAGGAGCGGGTGAAGTGGAACGATTCGGTACGGATCGGGTCGGTGACGGGACGCAGGTAGTCCGCGATCTCCTTGTCGGTGACCGTTCGGCCGGGCAGGACGAATCCGTTGGCGTGCAGCAACTCCGTCAGTTCGTCGAACTGCTCGTGGAGCGCCAGCCGGACCATCGACCCGAGCACCGGGGGAAGGCCGTGCGGAAACGGTGCCGCGGCACCGAAATCGATGACACCGAGGCGGCCGTCGCTGTGCAGCATGAAGTTACCCGGATGCGGGTCGCAGTGAAGCAGGCCGACGCGGGTGGGGGAGGCGAAGTGGAACTCCGCGAGCAATGCGCCCGCGGTATTGCGTTCCTCGGGGGTGCCGTCGGCGATGATGGCCGACAGCGGCTTCGCCGACATCCATTCGGTGACCACCACCTTGGGGGCACTGGCGACCACGTGCGGAATTGCGAACTGCGGATCCCCGTCGTACACCTTGGCGAAGCGGCGCTGATTGTTCGCCTCGATCCGGTAGTCGAGCTCTTCCTCGGTGCGGGCCGTGAACTCGTCGATGACCGGGCGCACGTCGACGCCGGGCATGACCGAGGCGAACAGTCCCGCGAACCGGCCGAGCGTCTTCAGGTCGGCGCGCAGGGCCTCGTCCGCGCCGGGGTACTGAACCTTGACGGCCACGTCGCGACCGTCGGCCCACACCGCGCGGTGCACCTGGCCGATGCTGGCCGATGCGGTCGGGGTGTCGTCGAACGACTGGAACCGGTCACGCCACTTGGTGCCCAGCTGCTGGTCGAGCATTCTGTGGACTGCCCGCGCGGGCAGGGGAGGCGCCTGCGCCTGCAGCTTGTTCAGCGATTCACGGTAGGGCTCCGCGAACTCCTCGGGGATCGCCGCCTCCATGACGCTGAGCGCCTGCCCCAGTTTCATGGCGCCGCCCTTGAGTTCGCCGAGGACCGCGAACAATTGCTCGGCGGCCTTCGCGCTCAGCTGGGCGTCGATCTCGTCCCTGTCGCCGCCGGTCAGCTTCCGGCCGAAGCCCATCGCAGCACGCCCCGCGATCCCCAACGGGATGCTCGCGAGTTTGGCGGTGCGGGCAGAACTCCTGCGGGGGATGTCGGACACCCCACCATCATGCATCATGACCGAAGCCGGTTCGATTCGCCCACGGCGGGTGCCAGATACGTGCAGCTGCAGCTCGCCTGCCGCGGCCAGCGCCGGGTCACCAGCCGGTGCGCGCCGAGATCGATCTCGAGCGTCGTATCGAGGCTGCTGGGCGGCGCGCCTCGCGGGGCGGACAAGACGGCCTCGAGCTGGCCGAGGGCGACTGCGGCCGTGGCCATGATCACGGCGGGGCTCGCGTGCCCGACCGTCCCGAGGAGCTGAGCGGACAGGTGCGGCCAGTCCTCGTCGTACGCGGCGCGGAGAAGGTCGGCGCACCGCAGGCAACTGGTGTGGCCCGGGAGCACCAGCGGGCCGACCACACCGCGACCGTCACGCAGCCGGACCTGCAGGTGCGGTATCCCGTTCTGGACCAGATCCGCGACGAGCCGAGGGTCCGCCACCAGATCGTCCGCGAGCACGACGCACAGGGCGTTCCACCGCCGGACGTCGCCGTCGGCGGAATAACGGAAGGAGCGTGAGACTCGGATGCCGCCGTCCGTGAGTCCGGCCGACACCGCATCCGACAGCGGTCCGCGCCCGTGCACGCGGATCGGGATCGTGTCCGCGACGGGGGACGTGCCGGCGACATCGATCAGACCGGCCCGGTCGAGGTCGCCGAGAAGCTTCGACACGTCCGTGGGTGCCAGGCCGTGCCCGACGGCAGTCCACAGGATGTGCGGCCGCGAGTTCTTCCCGTCGAGCAGTCGGACGACGGCGAGGAGTTGCTCGGTCCGGACACCGGGCGGCGGGGCGAGTACGAGCGCGCGCTCGGGATCCCAGCCGAACTGCACGCGCCCGTCAGGGCGGACGAGTACGGCGATCCGGGGATCGAGAGTGACACCGACGTGAGGTGTGGGCTGGATGGTCACCCGCTGAGGATCGCAGGCCACGACCGGGCATCAGCGCGGAAAATGCGGGTTGTCCACAGGCCGAAACGTGCTTCGACCTGTGGATCTCCTGCTATCGAAAATTGGTGAGATCAGGAGGTCAGGACTCGGGCTGGTCGTCCTTGCCGGACTTGCCGCGTTCGGCCTCCTCGGCCCGCTCGCGGGCCTCGGTTGCCTCCAGCTGCGCCATCGGATTGTCGAAGTCGCCGCCGTCGCCGCCGCCGAGCACACGTTCGACGAACGAATCCGGGCTGTCGAGATCGGACGAGTCGGGCAACAGGTCGGGGTGGGCCCACACACCGTCACGGGCGTCGACGGTTGCCTCGGACGTGAGGCGGGTCCACAGCTGCGCGGCCTCCCGGACCTTACGGGGACGCAGTTCGAGTCCGACGAGCGTCGCGAACGTCTGCTCGGCGGGTCCGCCGGTCGCACGCCGACGGCGCAGCGTCTCGCTGAGGGCCGCGACGCCGGGAAGGCGGTCGTTCAGCGCCGACGCGACGACGACCTCGACCCAGCCCTCGATGAGGGCGAGCAGTGTCTCGAGTCGCTCGAGCGCCTGCTTCTGTTCGGGTGTGGTCTGCGGTTCGAACGCGCCCTGCTGCAGGATGTTCTCGAGCTGCGACGGATCGGTCAGCGCGGACGGGTCGAGTCCCTTCGCCATGTCCTCGATGGCCGAGAAGTCCATCGTGATGCCGCGGGCGTATTCCTCGACGGTGGCGAGGAGACGCTGACGCAGCCACGGGACGTGGCTGTACAGGCGCTGGTAGGCGGCCTCGCGTGCGGCGAGGAAGACGAGGATCTCGCGGTCGGGCTGCTCGAGCCCCTTGCTGAACCGCTCCACCGCGGCGGGGAGCAGTGCGCCCGTGCCTGCCGGACCGAGGGGGAGACCGATGTCGGTGGAGGTGAGCACCTCCTTCGACAGCTGGCCCAGGGCCTGGCCGAGCTGGGAGCCGAACGCGAGGCCACCCATCTGGCTCATCATCCCGATCATCGGGCCTGCCATCTGCTGCGCTTCTTCGGGCAGCCCCTGCACCCACATGCCGGACACCTTCTCCGCGACGGGGTCGCACAGCCGCTTCCAGGTGTCGAGGGTGTTGTCGAGCCAGTCGTTGGGCGTCCACGCGACAGTCTTCGTCGCGCCCGCGGGCAGCGTCGTCGCGGCGTCGAGCCACAGTTCGGCGAGCCGTGAGGCATCGGCGATCGCCTCGGAGTTGCCCTGGGTGATGGGCGCGACGGACCCCATCTGCTGGCGCGCGAGTTTCTTCGCGATCTCGTAGTTGACCGGGCCGGTCTGCTCCCCGGAACCCATCGACGTGCCCATCCCGCTCAGCATCTGGCCGAACTGGGTCAGCATCTGGCCGAGGGAGGCCGGGTCGAAGCCCCCGGCGGGGAAACCACCCGCCCCGAAACCGAAGTCGTCGGAACCGCCCGCGTTCTTGTCGCGGTCGGGCCCGTTCTGATCCCCCGTGTTCTTGTCACGATCGGGATCGTCGTCGGGTTTGGAGAAGCCGAAGGGCGGATTGCTCATGACTCAACGGTACAAGGCGCGTGGTTCCGTGGCTGTCCACCACGTCACGCTGACGGCGAACACGCGGACGGCCGACAGCGGCGTCTACGGGTTCGCGCTCTACGCTGGTCCAGGTGAATCGACGGATCGTGACGCTTCTGGCTGCGCTGGCCCCGATCGTGGTACTCGGAATTCTCGGCACGGTGATCAAGGTGCCGTATGTGGCCCTCGGGCCGGGACCCACGTTCAACACGCTCGGCGAAGTGGGTGGTGAGGAAGTCGTCGCCATCGAGGGAACGGAGGTCGACGACACCACCGGCCACCTCAATATGACGACGGTCGCCGTCCGCGACGACCTCAACGTGTTCGAAGCGTTCGGATTGTGGGCCAGTGGGCGGCAGGGCATCGTCCCCCGCGAGGAGGTCTACCCGCCCGACAAGTCGAAGGACGAGGTCAAGCAGGAGAACGACGCCGACTTCCAGCAGTCGGAGGACAGCGCCGAACTCGCGGCACTCCACTTCCTGGGCAAGCCGGTGGACCTGCGGATCGCCAAGGTCGGTGACGACGGCCCCTCCAACGGACTACTGCGCGAGGGCGACGTCTTGGTGAGTGTCGACGGGAAGCCGGTGTCGACGGTCGGTGGCGTGCAGGAGGCGGTGGCCGATGTGCCCCCGAACACCGAGGTGCCGATCGTGATCCGGCGTGACGGCGCGGAGACGACGGTGCGGGTGGTGCTCGGCGCACGCCCGGACGACGAGTCCAAGGGCTACCTGGGGATCACTCCCGAGGAGATCCCGGACGTCACGTTCACGATCGACTTCAACCTCGCCGACGTCGGCGGCCCCTCGGCAGGGCTCATGTTCACCCTCGCCGTGATCGACAAACTCAGCCCGGGCGAACTCAACGGTGGCAAGTTCGTAGCCGGCACCGGAACGATCGACTCCGACGGCGACGTCGGCCCCATCGGCGGAATCAAGTACAAGTTGATCGCCGCGGAGGAAGCGGGCGCCGAGACGTTCCTCGTGCCGGCGAAGAACTGCGACGAAGCACGCCAGGGTGCACCCGACGGGCTCCGGCTGGTGAAGGTCGAGAACCTCGACGGAGCCGTCGACGCGCTCGAGGCTATCGATGCCGGAGCCGACGCGCCGCACTGCTGAGCGGTCAGTCCTCCTCGGTCGCGTCGAGGGTGGCGTACAACGCGCTGATGAGATTCGGCGCCAGATCCTCGTAGGTGAGGAGTTCGATCCCGGCGTACGGGTCGGCGTCCTCGTCGGGGCGCAACTGCATCAGACACAACGACGGTCCGTCGCGCAGCACGGCGGCGATCAACCGGGCGGACCGGCGGTCGGGGTGCGACTCGGCCGCGGCCCGCGCGGCGTCGTCGGCGGCATTGCGATCGGACAGCAGGGGGACGAGTGCGTCGTCGAGATCGGACTCCGCCTCGGGCGGCAGAACGACGATCTCCTGAACGAGGGCGCACCCCACCACGGACTCCGGCCAACTGGTGGTGGCGAGGAACTCGTCGAGTGCGCGCGACCCGCCGTCGATGTCGTCGGGAAACGGATCCTGTTCCACCGGCGTCAATTCCGCGCCGTCGGCGAGTTGGTCGAGCAGGCTCGGTTCGGCGGCCGCGAGCAGTTCGGTCGGGACGAGTGCGAACATCTGGGGCGGCTGATCCCACCCTCCGGCATCGACGAATTCGACCACCTCGCGCACACAGCGGGCGAGGGCGTCCGTCACTCGGTTCACATTCTCTTCACTCACGAGACCCATCTTCGCACCCCCGGAACAGGACCGGCGGCGGCATCTCTCGGTTGTTACGTAGAGTGGGACGAAACGGTCACGCCCTCGCTGTTCGGGTGTGGACGAACGAACGGTGCAGATGATCGCGGCGCGACAGCGTCGCCGAGTTCTTGGAGTGTGGCACGTGGGCATGCGGCCCCCCGCAGGTTTACCGTCGTTGTCCAAACGCAGCCGAGTGCTGCTGGTGCTGGCGCTTGTCGTCGCGGCCCTGTTGCTGGTGGGCCCTCGGCTCATCAGTACCTACACGGACTGGTTGTGGTTCGGTGAGGTCGGATTCCGTGGTGTCTTCACCACGGTCCTCGTCACCCGTCTGCTGCTCTTCCTCGTAGTCGGGGTCGTGGTCGGCGGAATCGTCTGGCTGGCACTGCTGCTCGCCTACCGTTCGCGGCCGGTGTTCGTCCCGGTGTCGGGTCCCAACGATCCGGTGGCGCGGTACCGCACCACGGTGATGACTCGGCTGCGCCTGTTCGGCCTGGCCATTCCGATCGCGGTGGGACTGCTCGCCGGGTTGATCGCCCAGTCCAGCTGGGTGACGGTGCAGTTGTTCATCAACGGCGGCGCGTTCGGTGTCGCCGATCCCGAATTCGGCCTCGACGTCGGCTTCTATACGTTCGATCTGCCGTTCTACCGTTTCGTCCTCAACTGGCTGTTCGTCGCGGTTCTGCTGGCGTTCTTCGCGAGCCTGGTGACGCACTACATCTTCGGCGGTCTCAAGCTGGCGGGCCGGGGCGGGGCACTGACCAATGCGGCGCGAGTCCAGTTGGCGGTGCTCGCGGGAACGTTCATTCTCCTCAAGGCAGTCGCGTACTGGTTCGACCGCTACTCGCTGCTGTCGAGTAGCCGCAAGGAACCCACGTTCACCGGTGGTAGCTACACCGACATGAATGCGGTGCTGCAGGCGAAGCTGATCCTGCTGGCCATCGCGGTCATCTGTGCGGGCGCGTTCTTCGCGGCGATCTTCCTCCGCGATCTGCGGATTCCCGCAATGGCGACAGCGCTTCTCGTGCTCTCCTCGATCCTGGTCGGCGCGGTGTGGCCGCTCGTGGTGGAGCAGTTCTCGGTGCGTCCCAACGCCGCCGACAAGGAGAGCGCGTACATCGAGCGGAACATCGCCGCCACCCGACAGGCGTACGGCATCACCGACGACAAGGTCGAGTACCAGGACTATCAGGGGTACGGAACGACGCCGCCGCGGGACGTGCCCGCCGACGTCACGACCATCGAGAACACGCGACTGCTCGATCCGAACATCCTGTCGCGGACGTTCACCCAGCAGCAGCAGTTGAAGAACTTCTACGGTTTCCCGCCGACGCTCGACATCGACCGGTACGACATCGACGGGCAGTTGCGTGACTACATCGTCGCGGCGCGCGAATTGTCGTCCAAGAGCCTGACGGGTAACCAGACCGACTGGATCAACAAGCACACCGTCTACACGCACGGCAACGGGCTGGTCGCGGCCCCCGCGAACCGGGTGAACGCCGCTGCCGGCGAGTCCGCGGAGGAAGCCGCCAACAGTAACAGCGGTTACCCCGTCTATATGGTCAGCGACATCGCCTCGCAGGAGGCGGGTAATCAGGTCATTCCGGTCGAGCAGCCGCGCATCTACTACGGCGAGGTCATCGCCGACACGGACGCCGACTACGCGATCGTCGGCGGATCCGAGGGTTCGGACCCGCGGGAGTACGACACCGACACGTCGCGCTACACGTACACCGGTTCGGGTGGTGTGCCGATCGGCAACTGGTTCAACCGGTTGGCGTTCGCGGCCAAGTACACCGAGCGCAATATCCTGTTCTCCGGTGCCATCGGTTCGGATTCCAAGATCATCTACAACCGGGACCCGCGGGACCGGGTAACGCACGTCGCCCCGTGGCTGACCGCGGACGGCGACTCGTACCCGGCCGTCGTCGACGGCAAGGTCGTGTGGATCGTGGACGCCTACACCACTCTGCAGGACTACCCGTACGCCCAGCGCAGTTCGCTCGACGGACTCGTCGAGGACAGCATCGACCAGAACACCGGCCGCCTGCTGCCCCGTAAGGAGGTGTCCTACATCCGCAACTCGGTGAAGGCCACCGTCGACGCGTACGACGGCACCGTGAAGCTCTACCAGGTGGACCAGAACGATCCGGTGCTCGATGCGTGGATGGGTGTGTTCCCGGATGCGGTTCAGCCGGCGGATTCGATTCCCGACGAGCTGCGTGCGCACTTCCGCTATCCCGAGGACCTGTTCAAGGTGCAGCGAGAGATGCTCGCCAAGTACCACGTGGACGATCCGAAGGAGTTCTTCACCAACAACGCGTTCTGGTCGGTGCCGAGCGATCCCACGATCGACACGAGCGCGAACCAGCCGCCGTACTACGTGCTGGTCGGTGATCCCGAGACCGGGAAACCGTCGTTCAATCTGACCAGTGCGATGGTGGGTTACAGTCGCGAGTTCCTGTCCGCATATCTGTCGGTGAAATCGGATCCGGAGAATTACGGCAAGTTCACGGTGCTCCAGTTGCCGACCGACACGCAGACCCAGGGTCCGCAGCAGACGCAGAACTCGATGATCTCGGATCCACGGGTGGCGTCGGAGAGAACCCTGCTCGAGAGATCGAACAAGATTCAGTACGGCAACCTGCTGACCTTGCCGATCGCGGACGGCGGCATCCTCTACGTCGAACCGATGTATACGGAGCGAAGTTCGACGGGCCCGAACACGTCGACGTTCCCGCAGCTGTCCCGAGTGCTGGTGAGCTACCGCGAGCCACCGCCGAGTAACAGTGTGCGCGTCGGGTACGCCCCGACGTTGGCGCAGGCGCTCGACCAGGTGTTCGGTGCCGGCACGGGCTCGGTGGCGACGGCACCCAGTGCGGAAGAAGGAACGCCTCCGGAGACCGGAGCCACGCCGCCAACCGGTCAGGGTGCGGCACCGGCGCCGACCGCCCCGGCGACACCGCCGTCCGGCACGGATGTCTCGGCGGCCGTGGCGGAGTTGGACGCGTCGCTCGACGCCTTGACGTCGGCGCAGCGCAGCGGTGACTTCGCGGCCTACGGCGCCGCCCTCGCCCGCGTCCAGAAGGCGGTCGCCGCGTACGAGGCGATCCCGAAGTAGAGGCGCTTCAGCCGCAGAGAGAACGAGGCCCTGTCATCCGGTTCGGATGACAGGGCCTCGTTATGTCTGATCGGAAGATCAGCGCAGTGCGTCGACCAACTGCGGGTTGGCGTCCACCAGCTGCTGGAACTGCTGCCCGTAGCCGTTCTGCTCGGCGACCTGACGCGCGGAGTCCAGTGCCTGCTGTGCGGCGGGCTGGACCGGGGCGGGTGCCTGGACCTGAGCCGGAGCCGCAGGGGCGGGAGCCGGGGTGGGCTCCGGAGCGGGTGCGGGAGCCTCGGCGACGCCGCCGCCACCGGTGGACAGGTACTGACCGCACACCGGCCACGCACCCTGGCCCTGCGTCGCGAGAACATTCTCGGCGACGCGGACCTGCTCGGCCTTGCTGGCGCTCGATGCCGAACCGGCGCCGCCGTTGGCCTCCCAGGTGCTCTGCGAGAACTGCAGGCCGCCGTAGTAGCCGTTTCCGGTGTTGATTCCCCAGTTGCCGCCGCTCTCGCACTGGGCGACGCCGTCCCAGTTGTGGGAAGCGGCGGAGGCGGTGCCGGTGCTCAGTCCGAGTGGGGCGGCGACGACGGCTCCGGTGACGGCGATCCAGCCGAGGGCACGCTTGCTGATGCTGTGATTGGTCATGCGGGTCAATCCTCTCCGCGCTTGCTGGCGTGGCCGGCCTGCGGGCGACGACGTCAGCGTCGTCACGCCGGGCTGCGATTCTGTGCCGCGTCCCTGCCCCTCGAAGGTTTCGGGGATTCCGAACCCGCGGGGCAGAGCTAGCAGCGGCGGGCCGGCTTTCGCCCGGTTGTTTCGGGCCGAGAGCGACCGTACGGGAGCTTCGCCCGCAGTTCACCTGGCGAAAATGGTGGACAGCTGTCCGGCGTCGACGGCAAATTTTCCCTGTTTGCGCAGGTCAACCGGCCTCGATATCGTTTCGGACCCTATTCGTTACCCCACTGTTATGTGGTGGGGATCACCACGAATTTGTGCAGCGGCTCACGTCGAAATGGCCGGGAATCGGATCCCGGTGGTGTAGGGCGAGGCCGTGCAATGCAGGAGTGCCCCGCGCGCAGTCGTGCTGCGCGCGGGGCACTCCGAGCAAGTGTGTGGTGCGGATCAGAGGTACTGTCCGCAGACCGGCCAGGCGCCGGGTCCCTGGGTCGCCAGGACACTCTCGGCCACGCGGATCTGCTCTTCGCGCGAGGCATTGGCCGGCGAGCCGGAGCCGCCGTTCGCGGCCCAGGTGCTGTCGGTGAACTGCAGACCGCCCGAGAAGCCGTTGCCGGTGTCGGCGCCCCAGTTGCCGCTGCTCTCACACGCTGCGACGGCGTCCCAGTCTCCGGAAGCAGCCGATGCGGTGCCGGCGCTCAGGCCGAGCGGCACTCCGATGACTGCTCCGGTGAGTGCGATTGCGCCCATGGTCCGCTTGACGATGCTGGAATTGGTCATGTGGTTGATTCCTCTCCGCGCCTGCTGACGAGGTGGTGGTGGTGCGGTAACGGCTGGTGTGCCGACCCGGTGGTCGATCTGTCCTCGTCCCTGCCCCTCGAGGTGTCGGGATTCCGAATTCCGCGGGGGCAGGTCGAGCTGCGGCGGGTCGGCGTTGCCCGGTAGTTTCGGGCTGGCAACGAACGTACGCGGTGATCACGGAATGGTCACGGGTAGATTTTCTGTGACGGGCGTCCAAATACTGGGACGAACGGACGGTGTTTTCCCAGGTCGTCCCGGAAATATCAGGTTTCGGCAGCGTTACAGATTTTCCCTAATATGTGACGAGCGTCATAACTTTTAGGTAACGGATGTGACTCGAGTGGTGCTGAAAGGTTGCTACTCGGACTCTTTCCGGGCGATTTGCAATCCGTTCGTTCGCTCGTGTAACTTTGTCCATGCAACGCGGGGTGGAGCAGCTCGGTAGCTCGCTGGGCTCATAACCCAGAGGTCGCAGGTTCAAATCCTGTCCCCGCTACCACTGAAGAACCGGTGTCCTGGAATCCAGGACACCGGTTCTTTTTTGTCTGTCTTGGTCGGTGTGGGCGGTTCTTACGTACGCGTCGTTCACACCAGCAGTCCTGCCACGTGCGCGCACGCCGCGACGCGCGCTCCCACCGCATCGCCGGACTCGATGGCACCCACGATCCGCACGTGCGCGGTCCGGCGAGCCTCCGATCGAGATCCGCACTCCACATGTCCGACCGGTACAGGTGCGATTGCCCGTCCAACCGCAGGAGAGCTTCGCTCACGTTGGGGCTGCACCATCTTCTTCAACTGCTGCACCGCCTCATCGGTGGCAGCGGCAGTCGCGTGAAATGAGGCCAGCCCGTCGAGTACCTCGCGGACCTCGAAGACGGCGCGGATCGAGTTCGCGTCGAGAGAATCGACCCTGGCGCCCGCATTGCGGGTGTAGACCGCGATGCCCTCGTAGATGAGTTGCTGCACGGCCTCCCGGACAGGGGTGCGGCTGACGTTCAGCTTCGCGGCCAGCGCGGAACGCTCAGTGGCGTGTCGGGGGGCAGCGGGTCGTGACCTCGCCGCCCGGCCCGGCTCCTGCGTCGACCCAATTCGATCGCCGGCGGGAGGGCGTCCCACCGGCTGATCCCGCTAGCGGGCGGACAGTACCCGTGCGGATTCACGAAGTGCCGCAGTCGGTTTGACGAATTCCTTCAACCCGGCCACCTTGGCCGCGATGTTCTCCGCGACCGTGATCGGCGGATGTCCTGGCTGGATCCGACACGCCGCGCCGACGGTCCGGCGATCGGCTTCCAGACGGTGACTTCGCAGATCTACGTGGATGATTCGATCGCACTCGGCGGGATCAGCTCTCCGTAACGTCCATCTCGATCAGGACGCGACGCAGCAACTTGCCCGTCGCGTTGCGGGGGAGTTCCTCGATGAAGATGATCTCGCGGGGCACCTTGTACCGCGCCAGGTTCGACTTGACGTGTGCTTTCAACTCGTCGGCGTCCTTCGCGGACTTCGGGCCGGGTACCACGAAAGCCCTGAGGCGATGGCCGAATTCGGAATCCTCGACACCGATCACGGCGGCTTCGAGCACGTCCTCGCGGTCGGCGAGCAGGTTCTCGACCTCGAGGGGGTAGACGTTCTCGCCGCCGGAGACGATCATGTCGTCGTCGCGGCCATCCACGAAGAGGAGGCCGTTGCGGTCGAAGTGGCCGACGTCGCCGGTGGACAGCAGACCGTTGATGCGCTCCTTGTCGCGACCGTCGGTGTATCCGGAGAAGCTGAGTCCGCTGGCGACGAAGATCCGTCCGACGGTCTCGGGTTCGGTGATCCGTTGACCCGACTCGTCGTAGAGTTCCACGTGGCAGGTGACGGGCGCCCGCCCCGCGGTGCCCGGCGCCAGCGCAAGGTCGGCCGGAGTCGCGACGGTGGCGACGGCGACCTCGGTGGAGCCGTACAGGTTGTGGAGCACCTCGCCGAAGGCGGCGGTGGTGCGCTTGCACAGGTCGGGGGAGAGTGCGGACCCGGCCGCGAAGATGATCTTCAGGCTCGACGTGTCGTACTTGGCCAGGGTCTCCGGCCCGAGGTCGATGATGCGCTGCAGCATGGTGGGAACGACGACGAGTATGTCGCAGCGGTGCTTCTCGACCAGACGGATCGTGTTCTCCGGATCGAACTTGCGATGCATCACCACGGTCTGGCCCAGTGCCAGCGCGAGTGCGAACTGGGAGACTCCCGTCCCGTGGAAGGCGGGGGCCGCCATCATCATCGTCTGGCCGCGTCGCAGCGGAACCCGGTCGAGGAACTGGGCCGACGCGAGCGGCGACGTGTGTCCGCGGGGAGCGCCCTTCGGTGTGCCCGTGGTGCCGCTGGTGAGGAGGACGAATCCGCCCTGCGTGGACGGCGCGGGAAGCGAACTGCGGTCTCTGCCCTCCATCACGTCGTCGAGTGTGCGGACCTGAGACGTCGAATCGTCCTCCGCCCACGAGCGATAGGCGATGACCTCGTCGGGGAGGGCCTCGGCGACCGCATGGAACTCGTCGTCGTATACGAAGGCCTGAACCTGCTCGCGGGCGGCGACGTCGACGAGCTGGGGTCGCGCGAACCCGGTGTTCATCAGCACCAGCTTGGTGCCGTTCTTGGCGGCGGCGAGCATCGTGAGGACCAGGCCGCGATGATTGCGGCACATGCATCCCATGACGGAACCGGGAGTGATGCCGTCCGCCTGCCACGCCCGAACCAGGGCATTGGACAGTTCCTCGATGTCGGCGTAGGTGAGCGGGCCGCGCTCGTCGATCAGGGCCACCGCATCCAGCCCGGCCTCCGCGTTCGCGTGGACGGGCCCGGCGAACGGACCGTACTTCCGCACGGCCAGGATCGATCGGACGCCCTGGTCGACGCGGGGAAAGGGAACGAGGCCTGCGCGGTTCATCACCCGCACCGCTCCCACGGTGTCCGTGATCTTGGTGAGGAAGTGCTGAGCTGGCATGAAGAACCCCTCCGGCCGCAGTGACGGACTTCCCGTTCAGCGTAGAGGAAGAGAGCGGTCCAGCCACGCCGTCCGGCGAAGCCGGACGCGATCACCCCGATGCTGCGAAGTTGCTGCGAGGTCCCCGGGCTTCGAGCACGAAGAAGCCCCCGCCGCAGGTGAGCGCGGCGGGGGCTACACCCCTCGATGAAAGTCCCCCACGAGCTGCTACTTCAGCTCGGCGGACGACTTTCCGAGCAGACGGCGGGCGACGATCAGCTGCTGGATCTGCTGCGTTCCCTCGAAGATGTCGAGGATCTTGGAATCGCGTGCCCACTTCTCGAGCAGCGGGCGCTCCGAGTAGCCCAAGGTGCCGGCGAGTTCGACGGCCTTGAGGGAGATGGCGGTTCCGGTGCGACCGGCCTTCGCCTTCGACATGGATGCTTCGAGTGAGTTCGGCTTCTTGTTGTCCGCCATCCACGTTGCGCGCAGAGCGAGCAGGTAGGCGGACTCCCAGTCGGCCTCGAGCTGCAGGAACTCGGCGGCGGCCGCGTGCTGGTTGTATGCGGGGGTGTCGTAGGAGATCTCCACACCGGCGTCGGAGAGGATGCTGCGCAGTTCCTCGAGCGCGGCGCGGCCGAGGCCGACCGCCATGCCGGCGACGATCGGACGGGTGTTGTCGAACGTCTGCATGACGCCGGCGAAGCCCTTCTCGACGTTGACCTCCGGCGTGCCGAGCAGGTTGTCCATGGGGATCCGGCAGTCCTGCAGCAGCAGCACTGCGGTGTCGGACGCCTTGATGCCCAGTTTGTGCTCGAGGCGGGCGACGCTCAGGCCCGGGGCGTCGCGCGGTACGACGAACGACTTGATCGCGGCGCGGCCCTTCGTCTTGTCGACGGTGGCCCACACGACGATGTGCGTGGAGCGCTCGCCGGCCGTGACGAAGATCTTCTCGCCGTTGAGCACGTATTCGTCGCCGTCGAGCACCGCGGTGGTGGTGACGGCGGCGGAGTCGGAACCGAAACCGGGTTCGGTGATGGCCATCGACGCCCACACCTTGCCGAAACGCTCGAGCTGCTCGTCGGTGGCGACGGCGGCGATGGCCGAGTTGCCGAGACCCTGGTACGGGATCGCCAGTGTGAGACCCACGTCGCCCCAGCAGGTTTCGATGACGTTCATCAGCGACGACATGTTGCCGCCGTTGACGTTCCCGATGACCTTCGGCTCGTCGCCGCGGCCGAGGGCGGCGCCCGCCGCGCCCTTGCCGGAGTCGTTGAGTCCCTCCACCATGGCGGCCATGGTGTCGAGTTCCTTGGGGTAGGCGTGCTCGGCGATATCGTACTTGCGGGAGATCGGCCGGAAGATTTCCGCGGCGACCTGGTGCGCCTGGTTCGCGGAGGCTTTGAGCTTCTTGGGAAGTTCGAGGTTGATCATGACAGTTTCCTTAGTTCGAATCCGGCCGCTCAGATCAGGACGATGCCCTCGGCGACGCCGATGGCGCGCAGATCGCGGTACCAGCGCTCCACGGGATGTTCCTTGGTGTAACCGTGGCCACCGAGCAGCTGGACGCCGTCGAGACCGATCTGCATGCCCTTCTCGGACGCCAGCTTTCGGGCGAGGGCCGATTCGCGGGCGAAGGAGAGCCCCTGCTCGGCGCGCGAGGCGCCGCGCAACGTCACCAGACGCAGGCCGTCGAGCTCGATGCCGATGTTCGCGACCATGAACGCGACCGCTTGACGGTTGCTGATCGGTTCGCCGAACGCGACTCGCTCGTTGACATACGGGATCACGTAGTCGAGAACGGCCTGTCCGGTTCCGACCGCGAGCGACGCCCAGCCCAGGCGGGCGAGCCGGATGGCGTCGGCGTACTCGGCCTTCCGCACGTCGGCGTCGGTGTCGCCGAGCAGACCCGACTCGGGCACGGCGACGTCGGTGAGGTTGAGCCGGCCGAGGCCCGCGGCGCGCAGACCCATGCTCGGGTCCGCCTCGACGACGAGTCCCTTGGTGTCGGCCTCGACGATGAAGAAGGAGGGCTTGCCGTCGAGTTCGGCTGCCACGATGAACAGCTCCGACGAGGCGGCGGCGGGAACGAGGCTCTTGACGCCGTTGAGCTTGTAACCGCTGGGGGAGCGAACCGCCTTGGTCTGCAGCGCGAACGGATCGAACAGTGCGCGGGGCTCGTTGACGACCACGGCGGCGTTCGGAACCTGCTCGCCCGTGAACGAGGGCAGGTAGGTCTTCTGCTGGGAGTCGGTGCCCCACTGCGTGAGGGCGACGGCGACACCGCTCGGCGCGAGGATCGGCAACGCGAGTCCCATGTCGCCGTGGGCGAGAGCCTCGGCGACGAGAGAGTTGGTGACGGCCCCGCGCTCGCTGGCGGCCCCGTCGAGTTCCTCGGGAACGTTGATGAGGGTGATGCCGAGTTCGGCGGCGCGCTTCACGAGATCCGCGGGCGCGGCGGCGGCAGCGTCGGCGTCGTGGCCCGCGGGCCGCAGGATCTCGGCCGCGAACTCGCGCACGGTCTCGACGATCATCTGCTGCTCGTCGCTGGGGGTGAGGTCGAAGTAGCCGGCCTTGGCGGTCGGGTTGTCGGGGAGGCGCTTCGGCGCACCGCCGCCGGACACCTTCTGGAAGCCGCGGGTCGCGGCGCCGAGGGTTTTGAAGCCGGTCTTCGTGCCTTCGTAGGTCACCCGGTCGATCGTCTGGCGCAGGTTGTACTTCTCGGCCAAATCGGAACCGGTGATCTTGGTCAGCACGCGCATCGCGGCACCCATGGCGTCGCGCTTGACCGGATTCAGTCCGACGGCGGACGTGTCGCGGGGCTTCCGCTTCGCGCTGTCGTTGGGGGCAACAGTGTCTTGCTTGCTCATGATCACCAGCTGTTTCTCGGTGTTCGGGCGTGGACAGGATCTATCTTACTCAGCAGTAAGGTGGGTGTCTACTATCGAGTAAGTTCGAATGTCTGCGACCGTCCGCGAAAGCGCCCCGGCTCCTACCGTCGTGTCCACGGTCGCGTTCGTCGGACTGCCGCTGCTGCTCGGTCTTTATCTGCGCGCGCAGCGCGATCTCGCCGCGACGTACCGGCTGCGCGCCGCCGAAGCCGAATCACGCCGGCTGGAGTCGCAGTCCCGCGCCGTCGTCGCCGAGCGCAACGCACTGGAGCGGGAACTGCACGATCTCGTCGCGCACCACATGGCGTCGATCGTGCTCCGGATCGGGGTGGCGCAGCACGTGCTGACGGTGTGGACGGCCGCACGAGTTCGGTGCTCGAGGACGTGCACCGCATCGCATCCGATGCCCTCGCCGACATCCGGCGGCTGCTCGTCGCGCTGCACGATCCCTCGATGGGCGACGTGGCGCTCGTGGAACCCGAGGCGCTGTCGATAGAGATCGCCGCTGCGGTCGACCGCACGCGGGCTGCGGGCTTCCCGGTGTCAGCGGGGATCGGCCCCGGCATCGCCCGGCTCGACGCGATCGGCCGGCTGACGCTCCTGCGTGTGGTTCAGGAATCGCCGACGAACGCGATGAGGCACACGCGGCGGGAATTGGCTCAGGAGAAATTCTTCGTGACGGACACCGGCGTTCCGTCCTCCTCGGGGCCGAGGATGGCGACGCCGGACTCCTCCGTCGGAGTCTTGTCGGGAACCGCTGTCTGTCTTACTGCCGGCGTCAGTTCGAGCGCAGGCGGGACAGCGCCTCGTCGTGGAGCAGCGTGTTGGTGGCCAGTGCGCTGCCTCCGTGCGGGCCGTCGGCGCCGGCGAGGTTGGTGAAGCGGCCGCCGGCTTCGCGCACCAGAACGTCGAGCGGCGCGAGGTCCCACAGCGACACCTCGGGTTCGGCGGCGATGTCGACGGCGCCCTCGGCGAGCAGGCAGTAAGAGAAGAAGTCGCCGAACCCGCGGACCCGCCACACGTCGTCGGTGAGGGAGAGGAACTGTTCGCGGATGCCCAGTTCCTTCCATCCCGACAGGCTCGAGAACGTGAGGCTGGCCGATCCCAGTCGGTCTACGGCGGAGACGGCGAGGCGAGCGGGCGCCGACCCGTCGAACGTCGACCAGGCACCCGCGCCCGAAGCGGCCCACCAGCGGCGTGCGAGTGCCGGGGCGCTCACCACGCCGACGGTGGGGACGCCGTCCTCGAGCAACGAGATCAGGGTGGCCCAGATGGGGACGCCGCGGACGAAGTTCTTGGTGCCGTCGATCGGGTCGACCACCCACTGGCGTCCCGAGAGCTGAGCGTCGCCGCCGAACTCCTCACCCAGCACGGCGTCGGTGGGCCGCTCGGCTTCCAACGTCGCGCGCACTGCCCGTTCCACGGCCAGGTCGGCGTCGGTGACCGGCGTGAGGTCGGGCTTGTCGTCGACCGACAGGTCGAGCGCCCCGAATCGGGCCCTGGTGATCGCGTCCGCCTCGTCGGCGATTCGGAGGGCGAGCTGCAGGTCGGCGTGGAGGTCGGTCACGGTCGCACAGATTACTCGTACCGCGTGGTCGTACGGCGCCCGCGCGAACTCAGTCGATCTTCACTTCGGCGAGCTTTCCGGTGGCGACGTCGAAGACGAACCCGCGAAGGGACGTGGTCGCCGTGATGAACGGGCTGGACTCGATGCGGCGCAGCGACTGCCGGACGTCCTCGTCGAGGTCGGAGAACGCCTCGGCCGACCAGGCCGGTTTGATGCCGACCTCGTCCTGGATGGATTTCTTGAAGTCGTCGTCCGTGAACGTGAGCATCCCGCAGTCCGTGTGGTGGATGAGGATGATCTCGGTGGTGCCGAGCAGTCGCTGGCTGATCGCGAGCGACCGGATCTCGTCGTCCGTCACCACACCGCCGGCATTGCGGATGACGTGCGATTCACCCTCCTGGATGCCGAGGATCCGGTAGATGTCCAGGCGCGCGTCCATGCAGGCGAGGACCGCGACGTGCTTGCTCGGGGGGAGGGGGAGCGGCCCGGTGAATCCGGCGGCGTACTCCTCGTTGTTCTTCAGGTACTGGTCGGTCACGGTCATCGTCGACTCCGTCCGGAATGGCGGCACAAACATGTGCGTACCCGTGCATGCAACAAGGTGTATCCGAGGTCCGCAAGGGTTTGACTCGATGTGATCGGAAGGGGTGACTTCGCCTGGGAAGCAGGGGTGAGAGGGCCCGCGCGCGCACCCGGTAACCTTGGGAACCGTGCATCCCGACGTATCCGCAGACCTGAGCGAGCTCGACACCACCCTCCGTACCGTCGAAGCGGTGCTGGACGTGGAGGAGTTGCGCCGCCGCATCGACGAGCTCGAACACCAGGCCGCCGATCCGGAGCTGTGGAACGACCAGGAGCATGCCCAGCAGGTCACCAGCCAGCTCTCGCATTCACAGGCCGAACTGCGGCGCGTCGAAGAACTGCGGTCGCGGCTCGACGACATGCCGGTGCTCTACGAACTCGCCGAGGACGAGGGCGCGGAGGCCATCGCGGACGCCGACGCCGAGCGACACGGCCTGCGCGAGGACATCGCCGCGATGGAAGTCAAGACGATGCTCTCCGGCGAATACGACGAGCGTGATGCGCTGGTAAACATCCGCTCCGGCGCCGGTGGCGTCGACGCCGCCGACTGGGCCGAGATGCTGATGCGCATGTACATCCGCTGGGCGGAGAAGCACGGTTACGGCGTCGAGGTCTACGACACGTCCTACGCCGAGGAGGCCGGCATCAAGAGCGCGACGTTCGCGGTCAAGGCGCCGTACAGCTACGGAACCCTGTCCGTCGAGATGGGCACGCACCGGCTGGTCCGGATCAGCCCGTTCGACAACCAGGGTCGTCGGCAGACGTCGTTCGCCGAGGTCGAGGTCCTGCCCGTGGTCGAGACCACCGACCACATCGACGTCAACGAGAACGACGTCCGCGTCGACGTGTACCGCTCGTCGGGCCCCGGTGGGCAGTCCGTCAACACCACCGACTCCGCGGTCCGGTTGACGCACATCCCGACCGGCATCGTCGTGACCTGTCAGAACGAGAAGTCGCAGCTGCAGAACAAGGTGTCGGCGATGCGCGTCCTGCAGGCCAAGCTGCTCGAGGTCAAGCGGAAGGAGGAGCGCGCCGAGATGGACGCGCTCAAGGGCGACGGTGGCAGCTCCTGGGGCAACCAGATGCGGTCGTACGTGCTGCACCCTTACCAGATGGTGAAGGATCTGCGCACCGAGTACGAGGTCAACAACCCGTCGGCGGTGCTCGACGGTGACATCGACGGATTCCTCGAATCGGGCATCCGGTGGCGGATGCGCGAGAATCAGGCGTCCTAATACCTATGGAAGCGACGGCGGCGATGTTCGCTCCCACCCGGAACCTGCTCGACTGGCTCTCGTCGACGGGGCTTGCGGTGTCGCTCACCGTCCTCGGAGCGATCCTGATGGCGCGATTCGTCAATTGGGGCGGCAGCAAGGTCACCGACCGGATCGACAGCAACTACATGCAGGGCGACGCCCTCGTGCGGTCGGAGGCGACCAAGCACCGGCACTCGGTGGCACAGGTGATCACCTGGGTGATCATCACCATCATCTATGTCATCGCGACGATGAAGGTGCTGGACCAGCTGAGCCTGCCGATCGGCAGCCTGGTGGCCCCGGCCACCGTGCTCGGTGCGGCACTCGGCTTCGGCGCGCAGCGCGTGGTGCAGGACATCCTCGCCGGCTTCTTCATCATCACCGAACGGCAGTACGGCTTCGGCGACACGGTGCAGCTCGCGGTGACGGGGTCGTCGGAAGACGCCGAGGGCGTGATCGAGGACGTCACACTCCGGGTCACCCGGATGCGGAACTCGGACGGTGAGGTCATCACCGTTCCCAACGGCCAGATCGTCAAGGCGATCAACCTGTCCAAGGACTGGGCGCGCGCCGTGATCGACGTTCCCGTCCCGGCCACATCGGACATCAACCGGGTCAACGAGGTGCTGCACCAGGTCGGTGTCGAGGCCTTCGCGGATCGCGGACTGAAGAAACTACTGCTCGACGAACCGACAGTGATGGGAGTGGAGAGTCTGACTGTCGACGAGGTCAGCGTTCGCGTCGTGGCGCGAACCCTGCCGGGTAAGCAGTTCCAGGTGGGTCGCGCACTGCGCGTGCGCATCGCCACCGCGATGAGACGGCAGGGGATCACCGTCGAACCGGACCTCCAGACGGTCCGGGCAGCGGAGGGCGAGGGATGACCGACGAACCCCGGCGCGGACTGGACCGGATTCTGCACTCGTCGTTCCTTCCCGCGAAGATCTTCGGCGGACGGGTGCGGACGTCGACGCTGGTGCTGTGCATCCTCTGGGTGGTGCTGTACACGCTGTACACGTATCTGAACCCCGCTGAGGAGGTGGTCCAGGGGCCCGTCGCTCCGGCAGTCGTTCCCACCCGGGAGGCACCCCTTCAGGAGACCACGCTGCCGACGTCGGAGATCGAGACGACGACCGAGTCGACGTCGGAGACTGTCACGACCACCGAGACGACACCCGAGCCGACCCCGCAGGAGACGGCGCCCACCGGGACCAGTCAGGTGACGTCGACCCCGACGTTGCCGTTCGGGATTCCCAACCCGTTCCCACCTCCGCCGACGGGCACACCGCCGACCACCTCTTCCGTCCCGACGACGTCGGCGACACCGTCGAGTGGGCGATGACGTCCGCGCGTCGCTCCATTTGGTCACTGTTCGATAACGTCTAGACTGGCTCCTCGTGATCAGCGTCGAGAATGTGTCGAAGTCGTACAAGACCTCCACGAGGCCCGCCCTGGACAAGGTGAGCGTCGAGGTGGACAAGGGCGAGTTCGTCTTCCTCATCGGCCCGTCGGGCTCGGGAAAGTCGACCTTCATGCGCCTGCTCCTCAAGGAGGAGTCGCCGACGTCGGGTGACATCCACATCGCGGACTTCCACGTCAACAAGCTTTCCGCCCGGCGCGTGCCGAAGCTGCGGCAGAGCATGGGCGTCGTCTTCCAGGACTTCCGGCTCCTGCAGAAGAAGACCGTGTCCGAGAACGTCGCGTTCGCGCTCGAGGTGATCGGGAAGCCGCGCGCGATGATCTCCCGGACCGTTCCCGAGGTGCTCGAGATGGTCGGGCTGTCCGGAAAGGCGGACCGTCTCCCCACCGAACTGTCGGGCGGTGAGCAGCAGCGTGTCGCAATCGCGCGGGCGTTCGTGAACCGGCCGCTGGTGCTGCTGTGCGACGAGCCCACCGGAAACCTCGACCCGGAGACGAGCCAGGACATCATGCTGCTGCTCGAACGGATCAACCGCACCGGAACGACGGTGGTGATGGCCACCCACGACCACCACATCGTCGACTCGATGCGCCGTCGGGTGGTGGAACTCGACCTCGGCAGAGTGGTGCGCGACGAGGCTCGGGGTGTGTACGGCGTGGGGCGTTAGCCGCCCTCCCTGCACTCCAGCTTCAGTACGGTCCCCAAGTCTCCTACGAAGGACTCTGATTCCCCGATGCGTGCCAGTTTCATTTTCAGTGAGGTCCTGACCGGACTCCGTCGCAACGTCACCATGACCATCGCGATGATCCTCACCACCGCGATCTCGCTCGGCCTGTTCGGCAGCGGGTTGCTGGTGGTGCAGATGGCCGGCAAGACCCAGCAGATCTTCCTGGACCGCGTCGAGGTGCAGATCTTCCTCACCGACGACATCTCCACGTCGGACCCGGGTTGTGAGGGGCAGATCTGCAAGACGCTGCGCACCGAATTGGAGGAGACGCCGTCGGTGGTGTCGGTGGAGTACCTCAACCGCGACGACGCCGTGAAGGACGCGACGGAGCGGGTGTTCAAGGATCAGCCCGAGCTCGCCGCACTCGTCAGCCCCGACAGTTTCCCGGCCTCGTTCAAGGTCAAGCTCAGCGACCCCGAGCGGTTCGGCGTGATCAACGAGAAGTTCGGCACCCGCCCGGGAGTCGAGAGCGTCCTCAACCAGCGCGAGCTGGTGGAGCGGCTCTTCAGCGTCCTCAACGGTGTGCGCAACGCCGCGTTCGCGATCGCGATCGTGCAGGCGGTGGCGGCAATCCTGCTGATCGCGAACATGGTTCAGATCGCGGCGTTCACCCGGCGCACCGAGGTCGGCATCATGAGGCTGGTCGGTGCCACCCGCTGGTACACGCAGTTGCCTTTCCTGCTCGAGGCGGTGGTCGCCGCGCTGGTGGGTGCCGTCCTCGCCATCGTCGGCCTGTTCACCGCGAAGAACATGTTCATCGACGACGTGCTCGCCGACGTGTACGAGGCCAACATCGTGGCCCGGATCTCCAACAGTGACGTGCTGTTCGTCTCACCGGTGCTGGTGCTCGTCGGCGTCGGAATGGCCGCGGTCACCGCGTACGTGACCCTGCGCCTGTACGTCCGCGAATAATTCGGCTTGCCTCTTCTTCTATGCTGGAGAGTACGAACTGTCCACCTCGGACATCGCGGACTGAAAGGCCCGGAACGTGAAGGAAAAGGGCCGCAAGGTCATTGCGACCAATCGCAAGGCGCGTCACAACTACACCATCCTCGACGTCTACGAGGCGGGGATCGCCCTCGTCGGGACCGAGGTGAAGAGTCTGCGCGAGGGCAAGGCGTCGCTGGTCGACGCGTTCGCCACCGTCGACGACGGTGAGGTCTGGCTGCGTTCCCTGCACATTCCCGAATACACGCAGGGCACGTGGACCAACCACTCGCCGCGCCGCACCCGGAAGTTGCTGCTGCACAAGCGCGAGATCGAGCACCTCGTCGGCAAGACGAGGGAGGGAAACCAGACCCTGGTTCCCCTGTCGATGTACTTCTCCGACGGCAAGGTCAAGGTGGAACTCGCGCTCGCGAAGGGTAAGCAGGACTACGACAAGCGCCAGGACCTGGCCAAGCGGACCGCCGAGCGTGAGGTGACCCGCGAACTCGGCCGCCGAGTCAAGGGCATGCGCTGACGTCCATCCTGCTCGCGCTCGTGGCCGCGATC
Source organism: Rhodococcus sp. NPDC127593 (assembly GCF_042671975.1). NCBI lineage: Bacteria > Bacillati > Actinomycetota > Actinomycetes > Mycobacteriales > Nocardiaceae > Rhodococcus > Rhodococcus sp. NPDC127593. Next base: position 23,168 of record NZ_JBHXWI010000001.1, read on the forward strand.
GGTTACGGTGTGAGCGATTTCATCGGGGGAGTCGCGTCCCGAAGGGTCGCGGCGCTTCGCGTCGTCATCGTGTCGTACCCGCTGTCGCTGCTGATCGTGCTCGTGATCGCCCCGTTCGCCGGGGGCACCCTCACCTCGTCCTCCCTCGTCTGGGGAGCCCTGGCGGGAGTGGCCGGTGGCGTGGCGGTCTGGTGGTTCTACCTCGCGCTGGCGTCCGGACCGATGTCGGTGGTGTCGCCACTGACGGCCGTGCTGGTCGCGGGTATTCCGGTACTGATCGGACTCGCGTTCGGTGAGCGGCCCGGGTCCGTCGCGTACATCGGGATCGCAGTGGCCCTCATTGCCGTCGTCCTCGTCAGCCGGGAATCTCCCGACGAGACCGCGGGGGAGGTGGCCGGGGGAAGGGTGCTGCGCTTCACCCGGACCGTGGCGCTGCTCACCGTCGGATCCGGCATCGCATTCGCGCTTTCCTTCGTCTCGCTGCACCAGATCGGTGACGACGGCGGGATGTGGGCGCTCGCCGTGTCCCGTGCCGCGGCGACCGCGGTGGTGTGGCTCGTCGCGTTGTCCGCAGGCCACTTCGTGCTGCCGCACGGCGAACCCCTCAAGCTCGCCGTATACGTGAGTTTCCTCGACGTCCTGGCCAACGCGGCCATGATGTACGCGTTCCAGGGCGGGCTGCTGTCGCTCGTCAGCGTGATCGGGTCGCTGTATCCCGCCGCCACCGTGTTGCTGGCCATGGTGATGCTCGGCGAACGGGTGAGCAGAATGCAGCAGGCGGGCATGCTCCTCGCTCTGGCGGCCGTCGGAATGATCGCCGTGGCCAGCTGAAATACGGCCGCCGACACTCGGGAGGAAAACCGGGATGAATCCGGACCGGGTTCGCGTTACACTAGGTGGCCCCGCGAGACTCGTGGGGCACGTACGGGGCTGAACGGTTTCGACTGCGTACGTTGAGGTAGGGGAAGCGTGTCGGTGCAGGCAAGAGACCACCGTAAGCGTCGCTGCAAACATATAAGCGCCGATTCCAATCAGCGCGACTACGCACTCGCTGCCTAAGTAGCGACTGCGTGTCTGTCAGTCCGGGTTCGCCCTCGGTCCGGGTACTGGCATCAGCTAGAGGGCTTTACCGTTCGGCTCGGTCGCGGAGTCGAATGGGACAACCAACAGCGACTGGGATCGTCATCCTGGCTTGTTTGCGAGACTGGGAGATCCAAGTAGAGACATAGCAAACTGCACACGGAGAAGCCCTAGCTTTGCTGCGGAGGACCCGGGTTCAATTCCCGGCAGCTCCACCAGATCCGGGCCGGACACCACCAGGTGTCCGGCCCGGATTTTTTGTGCCCGGCGGAGTTCGGACGCCTCGACCTGCCATCGTGACACGATATGTGCCGTGTCCCTGACGAAACCGGTGGCCGTGGTCGCCTTCGGCGGTGCGCTCGGTGCGTCCGCGAGATTTCTGCTGGCCCAGCTGTGGCCGGGCATCTGGACCGTCCTCCTGATCAACGTGGTCGGGTCGCTGCTGCTCGGCTACCTCGCCGAGACGGTCGGACCGGACCGGTTGTGGCGACTGTTCCTGGGAGTCGGCGTTCTCGGCGGTTTCACCACGTTCTCGACGTTCGCCGTCGACGCGGTGCAGGAGGACGCCGTCACCGCGACGCTCTACGTGGTGGCCACCCTGATACCGGCCCTGCTCGCGGCGCGGCTGGGCATGCTCGTCGGTCACCGGCACCGGCTGGCGCGGCAGGCGGCGGCATGACCGTCCTGCTCGTAGCCCTCGGCGGCGCGCTCGGTGCGACGACGCGATACCTCACCGGCCGGTACGTCGACTCGTACCGCAGTTTTCCGGTGGCCACCTTCCTCGTGAACGTTTCCGGGTGCCTGATCCTCGGACTGTTGTCGGGGGCGTCGATGTCCGAGCAGACGTTCGCCTTGCTGGGCACGGGCTTCTGCGGCGGACTGACCACGTACTCGACGTTCGCGGTGGAATCGGTGGGACTGCTGCGGATCCGGCGGGAGCTCACGTCCGTCGTCTACGTGGTCGCGAGTGTCGCGGCCGGACTGGCCGCCGCCTGGCTGGGATTCCGATTGACGTCTTGAGGGCAGACTCCGGTGCGAGGGTGCAGGATGGATGGGTAGTCGAGTTCGATCCCGATGAGTTTCCAGGAGGTCTCGTGGCGCACGACAGAGCGGGTCAGGTGGCACTGCCGGAGGATCTCGTAGACATCGCGCACCTGGTGACCGCGTACTACAGCGGCGTGCCCGACCCCGAGAATCCTTTGCAGCAGGTGGTGTTCGGGACATCCGGGCACCGGGGATCGAGCCTCGACAACGCATTCAACGAGGCACACATCCTGGCCACCACGCAGGCCATCGTCGAGTACCGGGCGTCCCAGGGCATCGACGGACCGCTGTTCGTCGGGCGCGACACGCACGCTCTGTCGGAGCCGGCGTGGACGTCAGCTCTCGAGGTGCTGGCCGCGAACGACGTGACGGTGCTGATCGATTCGCGGAACCGGTACACCCCGACCCCCGCGGTCAGTCACGCGATTCTCCGCTACAACCGCAGCGGTCCGGAGTCGCAGGCCGACGGCATCGTCGTGACGCCGTCGCACAACCCGCCCCGCGACGGCGGCTTCAAGTACAACCCGCCGCACGGAGGCCCCGCCGGCTCCGAGGCGACGACGATCATCGCCGACCGTGCCAACGAGTTACTCCGCCGCGACCTCTCGGGTGTGCGGAGAGTCTCCGCGGACCGGGCGATCCAGCGGGCCGAGCGGTACGACTTCCTCCGCTTCTACATCGACGACCTGCCGAGCGTGCTCGATCTCGACGCCATCCGGAGCGCCGGAGTGCGGATCGGCGCCGATCCGCTGGGCGGCGCGAGCGTCGACTACTGGGGTGCGATCGCCGACACCCATCGGCTCGATCTCGAAGTCGTCAATCCGCTCGTCGATGCGACGTGGCGGTTCATGACCCTCGACACCGACGGCAAGATCCGCATGGACTGCTCGTCGCCGGACGCCATGGCCTCGCTGATCGGAGCCCGGGACCGGTTCGACATCTCCACCGGAAACGACGCGGACGCGGACCGGCACGGGATCGTCACTCCCGATGGGGGACTGATGAATCCCAATCACTACCTCGCGGTGGCCATCGACTACCTGTTCTCGCACCGCACGGGGTGGGGTTCGACGGTGAAGGTGGGCAAGACCCTCGTCAGTTCGTCGATGATCGACCGGGTGGTCGGGAGCCTCGGCCGTGAACTGCTGGAGGTGCCGGTGGGTTTCAAGTGGTTCGTCCCCGGACTTCTCGAGGGCTCGCTCGGTTTCGGCGGCGAGGAGAGTGCCGGTGCGTCGTTCCTGCGCCACGACGGCGGGGTGTGGACCACCGACAAGGACGGGATCATCCTGGCCCTGCTCGCCTCGGAGATGACGGCGGTGACCGGCAAGACACCGTCGGTCCGGTATCGGGAACTGGCGGAGCAGTTCGGCAGCCCCGCCTACGCGCGCATCGATGCCCCCGCCACGCGGGACCAGAAGGCGGTGCTGGCGAAACTGTCGCCCGAACAGGTGTCGGCCACCGAACTGGCGGGGGAGCCGATCACCGCGACGCTGACGAGTGCCCCGGGTAACGGGGCAGCCCTCGGCGGGCTGAAGGTCACCACCGAGTCGGCGTGGTTCGCGGCGCGGCCGTCGGGCACCGAGGACGTCTACAAGATCTACGCCGAATCCTTCAAAGGCCCGGACCATCTCGCGGAGGTGCAGGCGGCGGCCAAGGAACTGGTGGCCGACGTCCTGAAGTAGGTGTTCGGCCGGGGTAGGTGCTGCGGCAGAAGCGGGGGCACCTACCATCGGATTCAACTATGAACACTCGCGCAGCCGGGCTGCCCGCCGGGCTCAGCCCGCGGCTCCCTTCGGAAATCTGGGTGCTGGTCTCGGCCAGCTTCGTCATCGCACTCGGATTCGGGATCGTCGCACCCGCCCTCCCGCAGTTCGCCCGCAGCTTCGACGTGAGCGTGACGGCGGCCACCGTCGTGATCTCGTCGTTCGCGTTCATGCGCCTGATCTTCGCCCCGGTCAGCGGCCGGCTGGTGCAGAAACTGGGGGAGCGGCCGGTCTACATCACCGGACTCCTGATCGTCGCCGCCTCGACCGCCGCCTGCGCGGTCGCGGGGGACTACTGGCAATTGCTCGTCTTCCGCGCACTCGGTGGCATCGGCTCGACAATGTTCACGGTGTCGGCGATGGGGCTGGTGATCCGCATCGCCCCCGTGGACAGGCGCGGCCGAGTGTCCGGGCTCTACGCGACGAGCTTCCTGATGGGATCGATCTCCGGACCCCTCGTCGGCGGGCTGCTCGTCGGATTCGGACTCCGGGTTCCGTTCGTCATCTACGCGATCGCCCTCGTCATCGCGGCCGCGGTCGTCTTCGTGAGCCTGCGGGGTTCGCACCTGACGGCGCCCGACGCCACCGCCGCCGGTGCCACCATGACGCTCCGGGAGGCCCTCGGCCAGCCCGTCTACCGCGCCGCGCTCGGCTCGAATTTCGCGTTCGGCGGGGTGATCTTCGGAGTGCGGGTGGCGATGGTCCCCCTGTTCGTCGTCGAGGCACTGCACCGCGACGCCGCCCTCGCCGGCATCGCCCTCACCGTCTTCGCGGTCGGCAATGCGCTCGTCCTCATCGTGTCCGGGCGATTGTCCGACGTCTACGGCCGAAAGTTGTTCGTCCTGATCGGACTGCTGGTGTGTGGTGCCAGCACCGTCGGGATGGGCCTCAGCGAGAACCTGCTGGTGTTCCTGGTGCTGTCCGGCATCGCAGGCATCGGCTCCGGAGTGATGAGTCCCGCGCAGCAAGCCGCGGTCGCCGACGTCGTGGGCGCGAAGTCCCGTGGTGGTCCCGTGCTGGCCGCCTTCCAGATGGTCGCCGACGTCGGCGGAGTCCTCGGCCCGGTCGGGGCGGGTCTGCTCGCCCAGCACCTGTCGTACGCGGTCGCATTCGGCGTGACCGGCGGGGTCATGCTCCTCGCCGCAGTGGGCTGGCTGCTCGTGCCGAACAAGCCGGCGCCCAAGGTGTCCGTCGAGGCGGTCTGACCGGCGTCTTCGGTACGCTCGTCCGGGTGTGGATCAAGGTCGTCTCCCTTCTCGCCCGGCTGTCTCTCGCCACCGTCTGGCTGGTCTCCGGCGCACTCAAAGTCGCCGACCCCGCCCAGACGATCATCGCGGTCCGCGCCTACCAACTGCTTCCCGAGGACCTCGTCCGGCCGGTCGCGAACACGCTGCCGTTCTTCGAGATCGCCCTCGGGCTGCTCCTGCTGATCGGGCTCGCCGTCCGCGCCACGGCCGCGGTGTCCGCCGCGCTCCTGCTCGTGCTCATCGGCGTGATCGTCTCGGTGTGGGCCCGCGGGCTGTCCATCGACTGCGGATGCTTCGGCGGCGGCGGTACGGCCGACGTGAACGGCTGGGACTACACCAAGGAAATCCTCCGGGATGTGGGCTTCCTCGCACTGGCCGTGTGGCTGATCGTGTTTCCCCGTACCCCGTTCGCGCTGGGGCTCCGCTCCCGCACCACTTTCTCAGTGACCCCTCAGCAGACGGTGGCAGAGTAAGCATTCGGTAAATCGATCCGACGTCGAAGGACTGCATCCACGTGAGCTCGAAGAACAAGTACAACCCGCAGCCGGAATCCAGCCGGTCCACCTACATTCTCGGTGGGCTCGCCGTACTGGTCATCGCCGTACTGGTCATCGGTGGTGTGATCTGGCAGAGCAACCGCAGCAAGCCGCGCAACGACGGGTACGGCGGGGTCCAGAACTCCGAGGTCCAGGTTGCGCTGCAGGACGACGGCGTCGTGCGTCTCGGCCGTCCCGACGCGGCGACCACGGTCGACCTGTTCGAGGACCCCATGTGCCCGTACTGCGCCGAGCTCGAGAACAAGAACGGCCAGGAACTCGCGCAGGCCATCGACGACGGCAAGGTGGCCGTCCGCTACCACATCCTGAACTTCCTCGACCAGCTGTCGGCGAGCGGTGACTACTCCACCCGCGCTGTCGCGGCGTCCGAGTGCATCGCGGAATCCGGTGATGCCCTGGCGTATTCGGCGTTCCATGCGGCGCTGTTCTCCCCGTCGAACCAGCCGAAGGAGAACGGCAGCTCCGATCACACCAACGAGGAGCTCGCGCAGATCGCCGGCGACGCCGGAGCGTCCGACGCGGCCGCCCAGTGCATCACCACCGGTGCGAAGGTCGAGCAGGCCCGTGCGCACGCCGAGGCGGGCCGTCAGGCCCTCGCCGCGAGCGGCGCTACCGGCACCCCAGCCGTGGTCGAGGACGGCACCGTCATCGATGCACTCTCCAACGAGAACTGGGTGTCGCAGCTGTAGGCGGCTCCGCCGCCCGTGCGCCTTTTTGGTAGCTGGAACAACCAGAAAGGCGCACGGGCGCGAAGCGCCTCTGACCAGGCGATTTGTTGGCCCGGTCGGCTATGGTGTAACTTTCTTCGAGCACGGAGGAAGTCATTCCGAGTGCGGAGAACAACCGAATACGGGGCTATGGCGCAGCTGGTAGCGCACCACACTGGCAGTGTGGGGGTCAGGGGTTCGAGTCCCCTTAGCTCCACTTTCGAGAGAAGCCTCTCATCCGCAGACAATGCGGGTGGGAGGTTTTCCTCATTCATCCCCCTTGTCCCGGTGGGACACTGGCGTCATGACATTCACTGTGACGCATCGATCATTCGACCAATTGGCGGAGTTCGCCGTCACCGACTTCGGCGACGACGACAGCTACAGCATCCACGAGTCCGGGGCGCTCGTCATCGTCCGTGCCGCCCGGGAGCTGATCTACGCCCCCGGGAGCTGGTTCCTGGTGGAGCGGGAGGACGGGCAGGAGGACGGTTCGCCCGGCAACTACATGTGACCGATCACCGCAGCGAGGGGGCTCGGGGCCGGACTCGCACATATGTTCGAACACCGGTAGGTTCGACGTGTGGCCGCCAGAACCGAAACTGCGCCGGGGCGCTGTCCGAACGGGCACACGCTGGCCGCCAACACGTGCCTGGTGGGGTGGGAGGTGTGCGGGTGCGCGACGTCGAACAACGGTGGGCACCGCACCCACTTCTGCCGGCGATGCGGCGCCACCGTCCGGACTCCGCCGTGCAGCGGCCCGGCTTCCGGCGACGCTCGGTGAGCGGGCGGTTACCGGATCGGTTGCCTCGCGGCCGTGGGGTCGCCCCAGATCGTGTCGGACTCGTCCTGGAGCACGAGGGCAACCAGCCTCTCGGTGCCTGCGGTGAACGTGGACGCCGCTACGCGCACCCAGATCCAGTGGCCTTCCCGGTGGCGGATGCGCAGATGTGCTGTCGCGCTGGGGTTTTCCGTGCTCAGGACCCGGGCGAGCATGGTGCGCCACAGTTCGGCGTCGTCGGGGTGGAACAGTTGCTCGTGTTCAAGGTCTGCGAATTCGTCGGCGCTGTAGCCGATCAGGGCCGCGCAGGCGGAGTTGCTGAACACGAGGTTTCGTTCCCGGTCGTGGACGCTGATCGCGTGGGGGATGGACTCCACCAGTGCAGCGAATCCGTCGCTATCCAGTTGTCTCACTGTCCCCCCTCGGGCATCTTCGATGGCGCCCACATAGTACGCCGCGCCTCGGATCTTCGGGCAGTGTCGCAGTTAATGGAGAGCAACTCCCGGTCGCGAACCTGCTCTGCGGGGATAGGGTGACGGGATGCGGTTCGTCACCATCGTCCAGGCCTCCGCGTTCGTCCCCGTGTGGCTGCGCGTTCTCCTGCTGATGGCGGCGGGCGCGAAAGTGTGGGGAGCCGGCATCTATTCCGGCTGCTATTTCGGCAGCAAGGACGTCACGATGGGGCTGGGGACGTTCGTCAACCGCGGAGTGCTGTTCGACGGTACCGCGCCCATCACGCTCGGCCGGCAGGTCGCTGTCGGGCACCGTGCCCAGTTCATCACGAGCACGCACGAGATCGGTCCGAGCTCCGGCCGGGGCGGGCGGGTGGTCGACCGTCCGATCGTGGTCGGCGACGGGTGCTGGATCGGCGCGGGCGCGATCATCCTGCCCGGAGTGACGGTAGGGGACGGGTGTGTCATCGGGGCGGGCACCGTGGTCACCCGCGACTGCGAGCCGAACGGGCTCTATGCGGGGTCGCCGGCGCGTCGTGTCCGCGACCTCGACTCCGCGCCGTCCGTGCGCTGAGCGGTCCGAAGAACGTCTGACCGAGCTCGATGGCGCGGGGTGTGACGGCGAGCAACGACCTGCGACGGTCGTCGGCGTCCCGGTTGCGGCGGATCAGGCCCGCCTTCTCCATGCGGTCGAGCAGGGCGGTGACCGAGGCGGAGTTGATGCCGAGCTGACTTCCGAGCCATCCGGGTGTGGCGGCGGGGCCCCGCGCGGTCGACGTCGACCGTGTGGATCGCGAACGTCGCGGCGCTCGCCCGCAGTCACCGGGTGTTCGCGGTGGACGTCATGGGCGACGTGGGGCGCAGCGTGAACGGCGGTGCACCGTTGCACACGGTCGAGAGTCTGTTCGAGTGGCTGGACGCGGTGCTCGACCACCTCGGGGTGAACGCGTCCGCGATGGTCGGTCATTCGTACGGCGCCATGATCGCCCTCGCGTACGCGCTGCACGATTTCCGCCGCGTCGACCGCCTGGAGCTGCTCGACCCGACGTCCTGCTTTGCGCGCATGAGCCCGAGATACCTGCTCCGTGCGGTGCCGGTGCTGATCAATCCGACGGAGGCGCGGCAGCGGAGTCTGATCGGCTGGGAGACCGCAGGCGCGCCGCCGCGCCCGAAGCCTGACGCGCTGGCGAGGCTCACCGCCCACACCGCGGTGGTGCTGGCAGGAGGCAGCCGGGCGCACGATCCGGCCAAGGTGGCGGCGAACATCCGCCGGTTGCTCCCGTCGGCGACGGTCACGACCATTCCCGGAGCCACGCATCACGCGCTGCCGATGGCGCCCGCTGCCGACGTCGACGCGGCGATCCTCGCCGCCGGGGCGGGGCGCTAGGATGGGCGCCCGGTAGCTCGTCGAGGTCCCATGGAGGTTGCAGCGTTGGCGAAGAAGCGGATTCCCGTCGTCATCGTCGCCGGATTCCTCGGTTCGGGAAAGACCACCCTGCTCAACCACGTGCTGCGTAACAACCGCGGGGTCCGGGTCGGCGTCATCGTCAACGACTTCGGCGCCGTGAACATCGATTCGATGATGGTGGCCGGTCAGGTCGATTCCATGGTGTCGCTGAGCAATGGGTGCATGTGCTGCGCCGTGGACGTCAGCGACATGGACGAGATGCTGGACCGACTCGCCCATCCCACGTCGCAGATCGACGTGATCATCGTCGAGGCGAGCGGACTTGCCGAGCCGCGCAACATGATTCGGCTCGTCCTCGGCAGCACCAACCCGCACGTCGTGTACGGCGGTCTCGTCGTGATGGTCGACGGCGAGCAGTTCGAGGACATGTCGGCGCAGCACCCGGACCTCGGCAAGCACGTCACGCTCGCCGACCTCGTGATTCTGAACAAGACGGACCGCATCGACGACGGCCGCCGCGCCGCCGTGCAGGCGATGGTCCGCGACTACAACGATCGCGCGCCGGTCCTGACGACCGTGCACGGCAGGATCGAGCCCACCCTGCTGTTCGATCGTGAACCCGGGCGCGAACCGGCGGCGGGGGAGCAGCTCACCCTCGACCGGCTCCTGCTGGACCAGCACGACCACTGCGAAGACCACGATCACCTGCACTCGTCCTACGAGGCAGTCGATTTCGCCTCCGACGCGCCGATCGATCCGCGGCGCCTCGTCGAGTTTCTCGAGAAGCGGCCGGTCGGGATCTACCGGATCAAGGGATTCGTGCACTTCGCGGTGCCCGGACAGTCGCGGAAGTTCGAAGTGCAGACGGTCGGTCCGCACATCAGATTCACGTCGACGCGCTGGGAACCCGGCGAGGAGCGGGCGACCCAGCTGGTGCTCATCGGCGCCGACATCGAGGCCGAGCATGTGCGGACCCGGCTCGCGGACTGCGTCGTGGCGGACGGGGAAGAGGCGGACCCCGGCGCGATGCTGGGCGTGCACCGCTATACCGTGACCGCGTGACCGAGTCTGCGTGTAGTCCTGAAACGAATCCCGAGCCCGCGCTGTCCGTGTACGACGCGATCCGTCGTCGCCGCGACGTGCGGGCCGAGTTCACCGGGGAGCCGATCGCGGCCGACGTGCTCGACCGCATCCTGGGCGCGGCGCACTGCGCCCCCAGCGTCGGCAACACGCAGCCATGGGACTTCGTCGTCGTACGCGAAACCGGGACGCTGGCCACGTTCGCCGACCACGTGGCCGGCGCCCGCAGGCGTTTCGCGGACTCGTTGCCCGAAGACCGTAAGAAGACGTTCGATCCCATCAAGATCGAAGGGATCTGCGAGAGCGGCATGGGCGTCGTCGTCACCTACGACCGGAGCCGCGGCGGCGAACACATCCTCGGGAGGCATACGGTCGACGACACCGGTCTGTTCTCCGCGGTGCTCGCGATCCAGAATCTGTGGCTCGCCGCGGCCGCCGAGAACGTCGGCGTCGGCTGGGTGTCGTTCTACGACGAGCCCTATCTCACCGAACTGCTGGGCATCCCCGAGCCGGTGCGCCCCATCGCCTGGCTGTGCGTGGGGAAGGTCGCCGAGTTCCAGCAGGTGCCGGATCTCGAGCGCTTCGGGTGGCGGGGGCGCCGGCCACTGGCCGACGCCGTCCACCTCGAGAAGTTCTAGCCCTGACGGCGGCGTGAGCCACCGGCGGACGCCGTGTGAGTTCCGCCGCCCGTGGACGATGCGGCACGCGGGCGTCCGGCTCCCCCCGTGCGGGAGCGACGTGCCCCGCCGCCCTGACCGTGTGCGCGACCGCCCTGACCGCCGCGTCCACCCTGGGCGCCGCCCGGTCGCTGATTGCGTCCGCCGCCGTTCGACGCCGGTGCCGCCGCCTTGGGGGCGGGAGCGACATGCGGTGCGATGTCGCCGACCAGGTCGAGCACGTGTGCGGAATCCGCGGTGCTGCGAACGGGGGTCACCTTGATCGCGGCCTTGCGCATGAGGACGGCGAGGTCCTTGCGCTGCTCGGGCAGCACGACCGTCACGACGTCGCCGGCGCTGCCCGCGCGTGCGGTGCGACCGGAACGGTGCAGGTACGCCTTGTGCTCGGCGGGCGGATCGACGTGGACGACCAACTGCACGTCGTCGACGTGGACGCCGCGCGCTGCGACGTCGGTTGCCACCAGCACGCGTGCCTCACCGGCCGAGAACGACGCGAGGTTACGGTCACGGGCCGCCTGCGACAGGTTGCCGTGCAGGTCGACCGAGGGGATTCCCGCCTCGGTGAGCTGACGGGCCAGCTTGCGGGCCTGGTGCTTGGTGCGCATGAACAGGATCCGGCGGCCGGTTCCGGACGCCAGCCGCTCGACGAGCTTGCGCTTGGCTTCGACACCGTCCACGTCGAACACGTGGTGCGTCATGGCCGCGACGGGCGAGTTCGCCTCGTCGACCGAGTGCAGGACCTCGTTCTTCAGGAACCGCTTCACCAGTTTGTCGACGCCATTGTCCAGGGTGGCGGAGAACAGCAGCCGCTGCCCCTGCTGGGGGGTCGCGGAGAGGATGCGGGTGACGACGGGCAGGAAGCCGAGGTCGGCCATGTGATCGGCCTCGTCGAGCACGGTGATCTCGACGGCGTCGAGGCTCACGAACTTCTGCTTCATCAGGTCTTCGAGCCGTCCGGGGCACGCGACGACGATGTCGACGCCGGCCTTGAGCGCGCTCACCTGACGGTTCTGGGAGACACCACCGAAGATCGTGGTGACCCGCAGGTCGTAGGCGGCGGCGAGGGGCTCGAGGGCGACGGTGATCTGCGTGGCGAGCTCGCGGGTGGGGGCCAGGATCAGGCCCACCGGGCGACCCGGGCGGCGCTTTCCGCCCGACAGTTCACCCGCGAGGCGGGACACCATCGGGATGGCGAAGGCGAGCGTCTTACCGCTGCCCGTCTTGCCCCGGCCGAGCACGTCGCGGCCCGACAGCGTGTCGGGGAGGGTGTCGACCTGGATGGGGAACGGGGAGGTGATCCCCTTGTCGGCGAGTGCTTTCACCAGCGGTTCGCGAACGCCGAGCGCGGCGAACGTCGTGTCGGGAGTATGTGTATCAGACAAGTGGTCAGGCCTTTCGGGCACAGGGTTGTGCCCGGAGGGCCGATACGGAAGGTCTCCGTCGGAGCTCGAGCACAGGTTGGCGGCGTTGCCGGTCGGCAAGCTTCTTCGCCGTAAGAAGAGCGGATGCGGTGATGCACATCCAACAGGATTCGGGTGACCGAACTGAATGCGTTCTACGACGCTGGATGACCGTCGTGGTCACCTAGTGATCGCCACTCTACCCGGTGGCAGCCGAACGGTCCGACCGAGGAGTCACAAACCGACCCATTCCGACGCCCCGTCGGCGAACTTCTGCCGCTTCCAGATGGGTACCTCGTGCTTGATCCGCTCCACCAGTTCGGCGCACGCGGCGAACGCCTCGGCACGGTGGGGAGCGGCGACCGCGGCGACCACCGCGAGGTCGCCGACGGTGAGGGATCCGACCCGGTGGATGGCCGCCACGGGCAATCCGGTGGACGCCGCGACCTCCTCGCAGACGGTACGGAGGAAGCGCTCTGCGTCCGGGTGCGACTGGTACTCGAGGGCCGAAACGGATTGTCCGCCATCGTGATTGCGGACTACGCCGGTGAAGACCACGACGGCGCCGTGCTCGGGCCCGGCCACGGCGGCGTCGACGACGGCGGGATCGAGGGGTTGATCCGAGATCTGGGCGAGGATGTCACTCATCGTGCGCACCTCCGCCGGCGACCTGAGCGAGAAGGTGGTCGACGATGGGATCTAGGACGGACAATCCGTCCTTGACACCGCCCGGCGAGCCGGGGAGATTCACCACGACTGTGCCGTTCGCCACACCGGCGAGTCCGCGGCTCAGCGAGGCGTGCGGCGTCACCTCCGTTCCGCGGTTCCGGATGGCGTCGGCCACACCGGGGAGTTCTCGGTCGAGCACTGCGCGGGTGGCCTCCGGGGTGGCATCCGTGGGGGAGACGCCGGTGCCGCCGGTACTGATGATCAGCGCCGGATTGCCGGACAGTGCGTCGGCGAGGCCGGCCGCGATGTCGGCGTCCGCGTAGACCAGCGGACCCCGGGTGGCGAAACCACGGTCCTCGAGCCACGCGGCGATCACCGGGCCGGTGGTGTCTTCCCGTGTGCCCCTCGCGCCGCCGGTCGAGGCGACCAGGACGGCCGCGGATCGCGGTGTCACCGTGGGAGTTCCGGAATTCTGCTGCTCACGCGTCCAGTGTCCGCGTTTGCCGCCGTCCTTGGTGAGCAACCGGACACCGTCCAGTGTCGCGGCGGGGTCGACGGCTTTCACCATGTCGTGCAACGTCAATCCGGCCACCGCCACAGCGGTGAGGGCCTCCATCTCGACGCCGGTCGGGCCCTTCGTCTTCGCGGTGGCCTCGATCGTGATGGCATCGTCGGTGAACCCGAACTCCAGCTTCACCGACGACAGCGCGAGCTGATGGCACAGCGGAATAAGCTCGGACGTTTTCTTCGCCCCCGAGATCCCGGCGATCCTGGCCGTCGCGAGAACATCGGCCTTGGGCAGATCGTCGGCCCGCACCAGTTCGATCACCGCGGGCGTGGTGACCAATTGCCCGGCGGCCACCGCGATTCGGGTCGTGTCCGCTTTCGCGCTCACGTCGACCATGCGGGCGCGGCCCTCACTGTCGAGGTGCGTCAGGTCGCTCATAGGGGGATCACCTTCACGAGTTGGCCGGCGTCGAGCGCGGTGACGTCGGCGGGAACGTCCAGGAGGACGTCCGCCCATGCCATCGCGGCGACGAGATGGGAACCGGGGCCGGACACGAGTTCGACTCCGGCGTCGGTGCGGCGTGCGCGGAGGAACTGCCGCTTGCCGGGAATGGAGGTGACGGCCGCGGCGAGCGGCAGTTCCTCGGGTTCCGTCGGGGGGAGCCCGGCTGCGCGCCGGATCTCGGGACGCGCGAACACCTCGAACGAGACGAGGGTGCTGACCGGGTTCCCGGGAAAGTTGAGGACGGGCGTGCCGTCCACGACGGCGGTGCCCTGCGGGCCACCCGGTTGCATCGCGACGTGACCGAACTGCGCGCCGAGCGGGGAGAGCGTTTCCTTGACCACCTCGAAGTCGCCCATGGACACCCCGCCGGAGGTGAGGACGAGATCGGCGGTGGTGGTCGCCTCCGCGAGCAGGGTGCGGAACTCGGCCGGGTCGTCGCCGCTGCGGGTGATCGAGACGACCTCGGCGCCGTTGGCCCTGGCGCTCGACGCGAGAGCGATTCCGTTGGAGTCGTAGATCTCTCCGGGATGCAGCGTGGTCCCGGCGTCCACCAGTTCGGCCCCCGTGGTGATCACGGCGACGCGGGGACGCGGACGCACCGGGACGCGCTGCAGGCCGACGGCGGCGAGGACGGCGATGTGCCGGGCGGCGAGAACACTGCCGACGGGCAGCAGGAGCGTGCCCTCCCGGACGTCGCTGCCGCGCTCGCGCACGAATTCGCCCGCGATGCGCGAGCGTTCGATGCGGACCTGTCCGTCCGTGGCCTCCGTGTCCTCCACCGGGACGACGGCGTCGGCGCCGTCGGGGATCGGTGCACCGGTCATGATCCGGTATGCGGTCCCGGGTGTGTGGGTGGTGGCGCCGGCCGGTCCCGCGGCGATCACGCCCAGCACCGGCAGCACGGCCGGGACCGACGTGACGGATGCGGCGTCGACCGCATAGCCGTCCATCTGCGAATTGCGGAACAACGGCAGGTCGACGGGGGAGTGGACGTCGGCGGCGAGGGTGCGCCCGAGTGCCTCGCCGAGCGGAATCTCCTCGGCCGGGCGCTCATGGAGCGTCGCGAGGAGTTCGGCGACGTGCTGGGCGTGCTGCTCCACAGAGCGTGCGGTCACGATGTTCCTCCGGCCATGGTCACCAATCCTAGGCATCCCTCCAGTGGAGCGACGAGTGCACCGGGCCGGACAGCGGTCACCCCCTCGCGGCATACTGGACAGATGCAGGGAAAGGCAACTCGATGACAGCGGTGGCGATGGGTATCCCGACCGTCCGGTCGTCGGTCTCGCTCGACGGGCGGCCGGACGTCGACCAGCTGGTCGACCGGTTCGGCCGGGTCGCGCGTGACCTGAGGGTGTCCATCACCGAGAAGTGTTCGCTGCGCTGCACGTACTGCATGCCCGAGGAAGGCCTGCCCGCCATTGCGGCGGAGAACCTCCTCACCGCGAACGAGATCGTCCGGCTCGTCGACATCGGCGTCCACCGGCTCGGTGTGCGCGAGGTGCGGTTCACCGGGGGCGAGCCGCTGATGCGCGTGGATCTCGAGCAGATGATCGCCGGGTGCGCCGAGCGCGCGCCGGGGATTCCGCTGGCGATGACCACCAACGCGGTCGGTCTCGAGCACCGCGCGGCCGGGCTCGCGCGCGCCGGACTGACGCGGGTCAATGTCTCCCTCGATTCGGTCGATCGTGAGCACTTCGCGAGACTGACGCGGCGCGACCGTCTGCCGTCGGTGATCGCCGGTATCCGCGCCGCCGCCCGAGCCGGACTGGCGCCGCTGAAGATCAACGCGGTGCTGATGCCCGAAACGCTCAGTGGAGCGGCCGATCTCCTGGCGTGGTGCCTCGACGAGGGCGTGGCGCTGCGGTTCATCGAGGAGATGCCGCTCGACGCCGATCACGAGTGGGCACGCGAGAACATGGTCGCCGCCGACCGGTTACTGGCCGTCCTCGGCGAGCGGTTCACCCTCACCGAACACGGGAGGGAAGATCCGTCGGCGCCCGCCGAGGAGTGGCTCGTCGACGGCGGACCGGCCACGGTCGGGATCATCGCGTCCGTCACCCGCTCGTTCTGCTCGGACTGCGACCGCACCCGTCTCACCGCCGAGGGAACGGTACGGTCGTGCCTGTTCAGTGACCAGGAGATCGACCTGCGGGCGGCACTGCGGTCGGGTGCGGGCGACGAGGAGCTGGCGCAGTTGTGGCGCGGCGCGATGTGGAACAAGTGGGCAGGCCACGGAATCAACGCGGACGGTTTCGCGCCGCCGCAGCGCAGCATGGGAGCAATCGGTGGTTGACGTGACGGGCATTTCGGTTCGATACTTCGCGGCCGCCGCCGACGCGGCGGGCTGCACCAAGGAAACGTTGGACCTCCCGGCCGGCGCCGACCTCGGCCAGGTGAAAGAACTTCTCCTCGCCAAGTACGGTCCCGCCATGCAGCAGGTGCTGTCGGTCTCCGCCTTCCTGGTGGACTCCGAGTTGACGCGCGATCTGACCCGGACTGCCGGTACCCAGGTGGACGTGCTGCCGCCGTTCGCCGGTGGCTAGCGGGCCGCGTTCACGGAGTCGGCCAGCCACCGGTCGAAGGTAATCGTTCCGAACCGATTGTCGGGCACCAGGTTCGATCCGTCCCGAAAGAACTGACCCATCGCGCCGGGAAGTGGCACGTTCACGACGAACCCGTGCGTCCCGGTGGCCTTCTTCCACGCCGCCGTCAGGTCGCGGGCGGTGCGAACCTCCGGGCCACCGATCGTGATCGGCCCCTCCGGCGCCGGTTCGGCGGCCAGGGCGGCGTCGACCAGCGCGGTCGCGACATCCCTGGTGTCGATGGTCTGGAAGCTCGTCTTGGAGAAGGCGGGGATCAACCCGGTTCGGCTCGCCGGCTTCGCGATCATGGGTATGAAGTCGTGGAACTGGGTCGCTCGCACGATCGACGTCTCCATCGCGGCGCTCTCGTAGACCCGTTCCTGCTTCCGCTTCGCCTGGTAATAGGGGAATTCGCTCCGGTCGACGTTGACGATGGAGAGCAGCACGGCGCGTCCGACTCCCGCGCCGTCCGCGGTTGCGAGGAGATTCTCGGCGCCCTTCTCGAGTACGGCCCGGGTGCCGCGGGTCTTGCCGTCGGTGGTGTCCACCACGACGTCGACACCGTCGAGTGCCTCCGCGAGACTCTCACCGGTGACGAGATCACCGTGGAAATGGGCGATCTCGCTGCCCGGCGCACCGCCGTGCCGGGTCAGGACCCGGACGGAGTGACCGCGCGCGAGGAACTCCTTGACCACCTGCCGGCCTGCAGTGCCGGTACCGCCCGCGACCAGCGCCTGGACCATCGGTCACCGCCACCACGTGTCGAGCGGGGTCACCGGGACCGTGCGCTTGTGGCGGGTGCTGCGGAACATTGTCTCGAGCTTCCGGGCGACGGCGTCCGGCACGTCCTTGCCTTCGAGATAGTCGTCGATCTGCGCGTATGTGACTCCCAGTGCTTCCTCGTCGGGGAGGGCGGGGCGATCGTCCTCGAGGTCGGCGGTGGGGACCTTCTTCCACGTGCTCTCGGGTGCGCCGAGTTCGCGCAGGAGTGCGGCGCCCTGACGCTTCGACAACCCGGTCAGCGGGGTGACGTCCACGCCGCCGTCGCCGAACTTGGTGAAGAAGCCGGTGATCGCCTCGGCGGCATGGTCGGTGCCGACCACGAGGTATCCGAGCTGGCCTGCGATCGAGTACTGGATCACCATGCGTTCGCGGGCCTTGATGTTTCCGCGGACGAAGTCGCGGAGTTCGCCGCCGTCGCCGATGATGTCGCGCAGCGCCTCGGACGACTCCTTCGCGGTGGCGTCCGCGCCGGGCTTCACGTTGACGACCACCGACCGGTCGGGCTTGATGAAGTCGAGGGAGATCTGCGCGTCGGACTCGTCGGCCTGGGTGCCGTAGGGCAGCCGCACGGCGACGAACTCGGCGTCGTGGCCCTCGTCGCGCAGCTCGCTCGCCGCGAGCTGGGCGAGGCGTCCGGTGAGGGTGCTGTCCTGGCCGCCGCTGATGCCCAGGACGAATCCCGTGGCCGGGGTCGACAGCAGGTAGTCCTTCAGGAACTGAACACGTTTGCGGATCTCGTCAGCCGCGTCGATGGTGGGCTGGGCACCGAGTTCCTCGAGGATCTGCGCACGTAGATTCGCCATGACAGAACTCTAGCGAGTGCCCCTGACGAGCGCAGGGTACGGTTCCGCGCATGAGTAGATCGGACGTTCTGGTGGTCAGCGCGACCAAGGCGGAGGCGGTGCACGTCCCGTCCGAGTTCGAGGTCCTGATCACCGGGATCGGCAAGGTGAGCGCCGCCGTGGCCGTGGCGTCCGCGCTCGCCGACTACTCGCGAACGGACAAACCGCTCGTCGTCAACATCGGTACCGCCGGTGCGTTGCACGAGCATCACAGCGGCCTGTTCACGCCCTCGACCGTCCTCAACCACGACATCAGCGGCGACGCCATTCGGGCGCTCGGGCACGAGGTGGCCGATCTCCTCGCCCTGCCGGACGGCGACGGTTCGGTGCTCGCGACCGGTGATCTGTTCGTGTCCGACGCCGGCGTGCGCGATGTGCTCGCCCGCAGAGCCGACCTCGTGGACATGGAGGGTTTCGCCGTCGCCTATGCCAGCGCTCGCGGCGGCGCCCGGTGCCGGCTGGTCAAGCACGTCAGTGACACGGCCGACGACTCGGCACTGGACTGGCCCGCCCGGATCGACGCGAGCGCGCGGGAACTCGGGCGCTGGCTGACGGCTCTCTAGCTCGCCCGCAGTTCCAGCCCGATCCCGTCGGCGTCGACCAGTCGCAGCGAGTCCGAATGGACGCTGTAGCCCGTCTCCCCGGTCAACGCCGCGAGTACGGCACGCTCGACCTCGGACACGTCCGGGGGGCACGCCATCCGGGTGGTGGCCCAGGGCCCGAACGAGATCGAACTCCGCTGCACGTCCGCTGTCCCGGTCATGCGGTTGCAGCCGGTGAAGCCGGACGCCGAACCGTCGCCGGCGATCAGCAACTGGGGTGCCGTCCTCTCCAGTGCCGCTGTCGTCGTGACCGCGTCCGGACTGATCAGCGCGGTCACCGTCCAGGTGGTCCCGACGACGGGCCGATCCGGCCGGACGACCTTCTCGTCCGTCAGCGTCACCGAACCGGTGGGCGTGGTGAGGGTGAGCGTGTCGCCGCCGAGGGTCCAGTTCGGCTGCGCGTCCAGCAGTGCCGCCACCCAGGCGTCCGCGCCGGCGGCCTCTCCCGGACACGCCATCAGCGTCATCGCGAGCGGTCCAGCCACGACCTTCCCGCCGGACAGGTCGACGTCGGCGCTGCCCTGATTGCATCCTGCCTCGACGGAGAGGCGTCCGGTGTCGGTGAAGCCGAGCACGAGCGGCCCACCGCCGGGAATGGGATCGCCCTCGACGGAGGTGGAGACGAAGGTGCGGCCCGCCGGATCCGGGGGCGCGATCTGCGCGTCCCCGCCGCACGCGGTGAGCGAGGCGAACGTCAGGAGGCCGAGAACGGTGGCGGTGGTGCGCATTCCCCGAGGTTAGACACATTGTCCCGATTCGGGATCAACATCGGGTGACGCGCCGGATCAGGTCCTCCCAGGCGTTGCCGAGCCGTTCGACGGACATCCCGAGGTCGCGCAATTCGTGCAGTACCAGCGTGGCCTCGAGGGGTGCGAGCAGTGAACAGGCGAGCAGTTCGTGGTCGCCCTGCACCCCGGCCGCGCGGAGCAGGGACACGACGTGACGCACGGACACCGCCCGGGCGGGTGCGGCGAAACGGAACTCGAGGGAATTCTCGGCCGCACGCTGGACCTCGCCCTGCACTTCGACGATCGCGATGCGGGCGTGCCCGAAGGCGATCAGCCGGTCGATCGGGTCGGCGCCCGGCCCGAGAGGCGGTGGACCGAACATGAAGGACTGCTGGAGTTCCCGTTCGGTGTGGTCGAGGAGTGCGTGCATGAGGCCCGACCGGCTGCCGAACCGGCGGAACACTGTGCCCTTGCCCACACCGGCCTTGCATGCGACCGCGTCCATCGTGACGGCGTCGACGCCGCGCTCCGCGACCAGCAGCGCAGCCGCATCGAGCAGAAGACGCCGATTACGTGCGGCGTCTCCGCGTTCCGGGGGATCGACCCCGATCTGGGGCAGCAGGGGACTGGTCACGCCTCGCATCCTACCGTGACGGGAACATAAGTGGACCGCGGTCCGTTTAGTTGCTATACATGTTCACGAGTCGCCCTACGCACCATCGAAGGATTATTGACATGTCACAGACCAACGTTCTCGTTCTCGTCGGCAGCCTGCGCGCCGCCTCGGTCAACCGTCAGCTCGCCGAGACCGCGATCGCCGTGGCGCCCGAGGGTGCCGAGGTGACCGTGTTCGACGGCCTCGGAGACGTCCCCTTCTACAACGAGGACATCGACGTCGCCGGTTCCATCCCCGCTGTCGAGGCGCTGCGTGAGGCCGCCGGCCGCGCCGACGCGCTCCTGCTCCTCACCCCCGAGTACAACGGCACCATCCCCGCCGTCCTCAAGAACGCCATCGACTGGATCTCCCGGCCGTACGGCACCGGCGCCGTCAAGGACAAGCCCGTCGCCGTCATCAGCGCCTCGCCCAGCGGCAACGGCGCACAGTGGGCGCACGAGGACACCCGCAAGGCCGTCCGCATCGCAGGCGGCAAGGTCCTCGAGGATGTCACCCTCGCCATCGGCGGCACCATCGACAAGTTCGGTGACCGGCACCCGCGCGAGAACGCCGAGGTCGCGCAGCAGGTTGCCGACGTCGTCGCCAGCCTCGTCGACGCCACGAAGCAGCTCGTCGACGCCTGACGATCCGCTCGCGCGCGGCGCCGCCGCTACAGCCCGGTCCGATCCAGGGCTGCGTCGACGGCGTCGCGCACCGAGTCGAAGTCTTCACCGGCCGCCAGGGCAGAGTCCCTGGCGGCTTCTATCTGTTCGCGCACCGTCTCGTACCGCGCGACCCACTCCTCCTTGTTGTCCCGCCAATAACCGATGACGTCGTACCGGTCCGCATGCCAGCCCAGGTCGTGGCGCAACCAGCGCCGCACCACCCGCGACACCGTCGCCTCGCCCGCGAACCACACGTATCCCGGTAGACCCGGTCGCGACCAGTCGCGGGCCGCCTCGGCGAGCAGGCTGTCCCCGGCGCCGTTGCCGCTCCCGGTCAGCCATGTCACGGTCAGCGCGGCATCGGTGGCGAACTGCTGCCGGTCCTCGGGGGTCGTGACCTCCGCGATCAAGTGCACCCGCGCCGAATCCGGTAGTTCCTCGACGATCCGGCCGACCGCGGGCAGTGCCGTCATGTCGGCGACGAGGAGCTGCCACTCGGCGTCGGCGGGCGGCGCGTACCACCCCGACGCGGTCGAGAAGCCGAGCGTCTCACCCAGGCGCGCCCGCGCGGCCCAGTGCGCCGCGGTCCCGCCCGCGTGAACGGCGAAATCGATGTCCATCTGCAGGGCGTCCGGATCCCACCGGCGCACGGTATAGCTGCGCTTCTCCGCGCCGTCCGGGGGGAAGGCGAGGAGCAGGCGCTCGTCCGGCCGCCCGCTGGACTCGAATCGACCGAGATCTCCGCCCGCGAGGGTGATCCGCTGCATGTTCGGTGTCACCCGCGTCGTACGCGCCACAGGCGCCGACCAGTCGAGGTGGTCCAGGGAGTCGTCGGACATGCGCTCAAGGTACCGGGCCGGGCCGGTAGTTACCGGTCGGCAAGCGTGGGGTGCGCGTCGTGCGCGACGCCCCACTGTGCTCGGCCGCGGGCGGCCGGGGAGCGGTGCAGGGTATGGCGAGTACGGGCCTCGGAGGCACCGACGTCGTCCCGCGGAGTCGTCTCCGGCCGGTCCGGACGGTGCTCTCCCGAAGCCCGCGCCGCGGATGCGGGCGTGTCTCCGGAGGTGACGTAAGCTCCCGGAGCCTCCAGTGCACGAGCGCGATGCGAGGGGTGTTCCGCGTCACGCCGAAAATGTGATGTGCGACACGCCGGAGCGAGCACGAAATTTATGGTCCGTGGGATGACGACCTGGGAATTTCATCAATGTGACTCACAACATCTCGGGTTAAGTGTTTCTGTCGGCCACTAGGTGTAGTGTCTTGAGCACTGAGAGACCACAACGAGAATCGACTCGGTGAGCATCTCCATCGGGGGTCACCGCCATCTCGATCAGGGGAAGTCTCAGTGCGCTGAACACACACTTCGTCAGCTCCATTCGGCAGTGGAAAGAGGGACTTCATGAGCATCACCGTCTACACCAAGCCCGCTTGCGTTCAGTGCAATGCCACCTACCGGGCCCTCGACAAGGCGGGTATCGATTACTCCGTCGTCGACATCACCGAAGACCCCGAAGCCCGGGACTACGTCATGGCACTGGGATACCTGCAGGCGCCCGTGATCGTGGCCGGTGACGAGCACTGGTCGGGCTTCCGCCCCGACCGCATCAAGACCCTCTCGGCAAACGCTGCTTGAAGCGAGACGATCGCACCGCCCGAGGCGGAGATCGATCCGATTCCCGGACGGCAGTAAACGGTAGTAATAGTCCAGATGGTGGAAACCGATGACATCGCTGGTGTACTTCTCCAGCGCCTCGGAGAACACGCACCGATTCGTCCAGCGGCTCGGGCTGCCTGCGACGCGCATACCCATTCATGACCGCGAGGGCACCTTCGAGGTTCGCGAACCCTACGTGCTGATCGTCCCCACCTATGGCGGGGGAACGACGGCCATGGGCCGCGACACCAGTTATGTCCCGAAGCCGGTCATCCGATTTCTCAACAACACACACAACAGGTCGCTGATCCGAGCAGTGATCGCGGCAGGAAACACCAATTTCGGTGAATCCTATTGCTTTGCAGGAAACATCATTTCTCAGAAATGCCACGTTCCCTACCTCTACCGCTTCGAACTCATGGGCACAGCCGAGGACGTCGAGCGGGTCAGGGCCGGTCTGGGTGAATTCTGGGATCACTTAGACGACGAGGAGCACGAGAAGTGGCGCCGACCATCACAGACACCATCGACGCGGGGAGCGTAGAGCGCGACGCGCGCGGTGGAGACTCGACGAACGGTCTCGATTACCACGCACTCAACGCAATGCTCAACCTGTACGGACCCAACGGTGAGATCCAGTTCGACAAGGACGTCGCCGCCGCCCGCCAGTACTTCCTGCAGCACGTCAACCAGAACACCGTCTTCTTCCACAACCTGGACGAGAAGCTCGACTACCTCGTGGAGGAGAACTACTACGAGCCCGAGGTCCTCGACCAGTACTCGCGCGCGTTCGTGAAGTCGCTGATCGATCACGCCTACGCCAAGAAGTTCCGCTTTCCGACGTTCCTGGGCGCGTTCAAGTACTACACGTCGTACACGCTCAAGACGTTCGACGGCAAGCGTTACCTGGAGCGGTTCGAGGACCGGGTCTGCATGGTCGCGCTCACGCTCGCCGCCGGAGACGAAGAGCTGGCGACCAAGCTCGTCGACGAGATCATCGCCGGCCGGTTCCAGCCCGCCACCCCCACGTTCCTCAACTCCGGCAAGAAGCAGCGCGGCGAGCCCGTGTCCTGCTTCCTGCTGCGCATCGAGGACAACATGGAGTCGATCGGCCGCTCCATCAACTCCGCCCTGCAGCTGTCCAAGCGCGGCGGTGGAGTTGCGTTGCTGCTCAGCAATGTTCGCGAGCACGGTGCCCCGATCAAGAAGATCGAGAACCAGAGCTCCGGTGTCATCCCGATCATGAAGCTGCTCGAGGACTCCTTCTCGTACGCCAACCAGCTCGGCGCGCGTCAGGGCGCGGGCGCGGTGTACCTGCACGCACACCACCCGGACATCTACCGCTTCCTCGACACCAAGCGGGAGAACGCCGACGAGAAGATCCGCATCAAGACGCTGTCGCTGGGTGTGGTCATCCCGGACATCACGTTCGAGCTGGCGAAGAAGAACGAGGACATGTACCTGTTCTCGCCGTACGATGTCGAGCGCATCTACGGTGTCCCGTTCGCGGACGTCAACGTCACCGAGAAGTACTACGAGATGGTCGACGACAAGCGGATCCGCAAGTCGAAGATCAAGGCGCGCGAGTTCTTCCAGACCATCGCCGAGCTGCAGTTCGAGTCGGGCTACCCGTACATCATGTTCGAGGACACGGTGAACCGGGCCAACCCCATCGAGGGCAAGATCACCCACTCGAACCTGTGCTCGGAGATCCTGCAGGTCTCGACGCCGTCGCTGTTCAATGACGACCTCTCCTACAGCGAGGTCGGCAAGGACATCTCCTGCAACCTCGGCTCGCTGAACATCGCGAAGGCCATGGACTCGCCGGACTTCGCCCGCACCATCGAGGTGTCGATCCGCGCCCTCACCGCGGTGTCCGATCAGACGCACATCTACTCGGTGCCGTCGATCGAGCAGGGCAACAACGATTCTCACGCCATCGGCCTCGGACAGATGAACCTGCACGGGTACCTGGCCCGTGAGCGGATCTTCTACGGCTCCGACGAGGGCATCGACTTCACGAACATCTACTTCTACACCGTCGTGTTCCACGCGGTGCGGGCGTCCAACCGGATCGCCATCGAACGGGGCACCCACTTCAAGGGCTTCCCGCAGTCCCAGTACGCGTCCGGCGAGTACTTCGACAAGTACACCGATCAGGTGTGGGAGCCGAAGACGGAACGGGTGCGTCAGCTGTTCGCCGAATCCGGTGTGCACATCCCGACGCAGGACGACTGGCGCGAGCTGAAGGCGTCCGTGCAGAAGTACGGCATCTACAACCAGAACCTGCAGGCCGTCCCGCCCACCGGGTCGATCTCGTACATCAACTACTCCACCAGCTCCATCCACCCGGTGGCGTCGAAGATCGAGATTCGTAAGGAAGGCAAGATCGGCCGCGTCTACTACCCGGCGCCCTACCTGACCAACGACAACCTGGAGTACTACCAGGATGCCTACGAGATCGGGTACGAGAAGATCGTCGACACCTATGCTGCCGCGACGCAGCACGTCGACCAGGGGCTGTCGCTAACGCTGTTCTTCAAGGACACCGCCACCACCCGCGACATCAACAAGGCGCAGATCTACGCGTGGCGCAAGGGCATCAAGACGCTGTACTACATCCGGCTGCGTCAGATGGCACTCGAGGGTACCGAGGTCGAAGGTTGCGTTTCCTGCATGCTGTAGGCGGCTCCGCCGCCCGTGAGTACTTCTTAACCGCCGGCGGTTAACAAGTACTCACAGCCGAACGAAGTGAGGAATCAATGGTCAAGCTGGTGAGTCGCGTATCCGCGATCAACTGGAACCGCGTCCAGGACGAGAAGGACGCCGAGGTGTGGGACCGTCTCGTCGGCAACTTCTGGCTGCCCGAAAAGGTGCCGGTGTCCAACGACATCCCGTCGTGGGGGACGCTCACGCCGCAGGAGAAGCAGCTCACGATGCGGGTGTTCACGGGGCTGACGCTCCTCGACACCATTCAGGGCACCGTGGGCGCCGTCAGCCTCATCCCCGACGCCATCACCCCGCACGAAGAGGCGGTGTACACCAACATCGCGTTCATGGAGTCGGTGCACGCCAAGAGCTACAGCTCGATCTTCTCGACGCTGTGCTCCACCCGCGACATCGACGACGCCTTCCGCTGGTCCGAGGAGAACCCGAACCTGCAGCGCAAGGCCGAGATCGTCATGGACTACTACCAGGGCGACGAGCCGCTCAAGCGCAAGGTGGCATCCACCCTGCTGGAGAGCTTCCTGTTCTACTCGGGCTTCTACCTGCCGATGTACTGGTCGTCGCGGGCGAAGCTCACCAACACCGCCGACCTCATCCGCCTCATCATCCGTGACGAGGCCGTGCACGGGTACTACATCGGCTACAAGTACCAGAAGGGTCTCGAGCAGCTCACCGAGGCCGAGCGCGACGACCTCAAGAACTACACGTTCGAGTTGCTCTTCGAGCTCTACGACAACGAGGTCGACTACACCCAGGACCTCTACGACGAGGTGGGCCTCACCGAGGACGTCAAGAAGTTCCTGCGGTACAACGCCAACAAGGCGCTGATGAACCTAGGCTACGAGGGTTTGTTCCCGAAGGACGAGACGGACGTCAACCCGGCGATCCTGTCGGCGCTCTCACCCAACGCGGACGAGAACCACGACTTCTTCTCCGGCTCGGGTAGCTCCTACGTCATCGGCAAGGCCGTCAACACCGAAGACGAGGACTGGGACTTCTAGAGCGACCCGCTCGCGACTTCTAGAGCGACCCGCTCCACCCCTTCGCGTCGCCCAATGTCACACCGGTTCAGTTCGACTGCACCGGTGTGACATTGGGCGAACTGCGTTCAGCGGCGGAACCACGCCTCGGGCTCGTCCTGCAGCGCCTTGTCGAGCCGGAGCCGCGACGACGGGGTGAGGTCCGGCGGCAGCGCGTCGGGGGAGAACCAGGCCACGTCGTGGTTCTCGTCGTCCGACACGGCCGCGTCACCGCTCACGTAGCGCGCGAGGAAGCACACGTCGAGATACTGCGCGACGTCGCCGTTGGGGTAGGTGATCGGGTCGGTGACGTCGACGCTCGTGATCCGGACCAGTTCCGCGTCCACGCCGGTTTCCTCGCGTACCTCACGCAGCGCCGCGGGCCCGGGTTCCTCCCCGGGTTCGAGGATGCCGGACACGACGGCCCATTTGCCGTTGTCGACGCGCCGGGTCAGCAGCACCCGGCCGTCGGCGTCGCGCACCACGACGCTCACCCCCGACAGCCACAGCGGCGCAGTGCCGACGTGGCCGCGCAGGGCGGTGACGAACTCGGGGACGGGCACCGGGCCTCCTAGCCGACATAGCCGTTCAGGGTGTTCCGCAGGTCGGTGAGCATCGCGCGCGCGGCGACGACACCGTTTCCGCCCCACACGTCACCCTCCACGGCGAAGACCCGCTTGTCGGAGGCCGCCTCGAGGTCTTCCCATGCCTCACCGGACATGACATCCTCCGCGTGCGCGGTGCCCTCCTCGCCGTCCAGGACGGCGTAGATGAGGTCGCCCTCGGCCTGGTCGATGTCGGATTCGGAGATCGGTTCGGTGACGACGCCGTCGAGGTTCTGATACGCGGGACGCCGCACTCCGGCGTCGGTGAGGACCTGGCCGGCGAACGTGGCCGGACCCTCGACTTCCATGCTGTCGGCGCCGAAGCGGACGACGGACGCCTGCGTCTGCGCGGCATCGATGTCGACGCCGAGTTGCTTCGCGTCCTGCTGGTACTGCTCGAGCGCCGCCGTCGCCGCGTCGGCCCGGCCCAGCGCGTTGCCGGCGAGGACGAACTGCGCCTTCCAGTACACGGGGTCGGAGCCGACGAACACGGTGGGCGCGATGGGGGAGAGTGCGCCGTACAGCTGGTCGGACGCCGGACTCGATCCGAGGATCAGGTCCGGGTCCGCCTGCGCGATCTTGTTCACGTCCGGGGCGTCGACGGATCCGACGCTCGGGATCTCGGAGATGCCCGTGCCGAGGTAGCCGGGCTGAGGTGAGTCCCCGTCGACGGTCGCCGCGCCGACCACGTTCGCCCACAGACCGAGTGCGCACACCGCGTCCAGCGCGGCACTGTCGAGTACCACGATCCGCTGCGGATCGGACGGAACGTCGCTCTCGCCCTTCGTGTGGACCACCCGGTGCGTCGAGCCGGCCGCGAGGGCGGCGTCGACCGGAGCCGGCTCGGCGCAGGCGGTCGTGGTGTCCCGCTCGATGCCGACCACACCGGCTCCGGCGATCTGCGTGGTGGTCCGGACGATGGACGCTGCGGGATCGTCGTCGGCCGGTTGAGAGCAGCCGGCGACTGCGAGCGCAGCGACGGCGGCGACGAGACCGGTGGACGCGCGGCGGGCGGAAAACCTACGAGGGGACAATTCGGCGACTTCCTGTGTGTGCGGGCGCGTTCAGGTTAGCCGCTGTGCTTGTCCACCCCGAACGTGTCCGACAGGTCGTCGAGGATGAGGTGCGCGCCCTGGATGCTGACCGGCGACATCCAGCGGGCGTCGTCGACGTCGACCTTGTGTCCCTTCAGCGTCTGCCACAGCGGGCTCTCCAGGAACGGCTTCGCCGCTTCGGCGCTCTTGCCGGCCGGGTCCTGCCAGGTGCTGACGAAGATGGCGTCGCCCTCCGCTTCGCTGATCAGCTCGGGGCTGATGGCTTGCATGATGTTGTCGGGATCGGCCGGATCGGGGCCCTGGCTCTGCGGACGAGCGAGCCCGGCGTCCGAGAGGACGATCCCGCTGAACGAGGTGGTGCGGTAGAGGCGTGCCGTCGGCTCGCCCGCGAACCGGACGACCGAGATCACCGGATTCGACGCCGTGTCGTTGATCTCCGCGCCGACGGCGGCGGCCCGCTCCTCGTAGGCGGCGATCTTCTGCTCCGCGAGTGCTTCCTTGCCCAGTGCCTTGCCGACGAGCCGGATGTTGTCCTTCCACGTGGGCCCGGTCGTCTCGGTGAAGATGGTCGGTGCGATCGCGGACAGTTGCTCGTAGTTCTTTCCGTCGCGCACCTCCGCGGAGATGATCAGATCGGGTTGCAGCGCGGCGATCTGCTCGAGGCTCGCGGTGCTGACCTTGCCCACCGACTCGGCTTCCGCCGCGAACCGGTCCCGCGAGGAGCCGAGGTAGTCGGGCAGGCCGGGTTCGCGGTAGTCGACGTATCCGACGAGTGGCGCCTCGAGGAGGAGGACGGCGTCGGTGAAGCTGTTGTCGAGTGCCACGATGCGCTGCGGTGCGGCCGGGATCTCGGTGCTGCCGCGGAAGTGGTCGACGGTGCGGGGGAACTGCCCGGTCGACGAGGTGGTGCCGGACGCGGCAGCGGAGTCGGCGCTGCTGGAGCAGGACGTGATCGAGAAGGTGGCTGCAGCGGCTAGTGCGACCGCGCCGGCGACTACCCGGCGTCGGGAGAGAACGTTCACATGGAGCTCCTGTTAGAAGTTAGGTGAGCGAAACCTTAGCACCGGGGTTGTGGTGTCTCGGAGCCTCGTGAGTCCGTGTCGACCGGTCACGTCCGACACGCCGGACCGCGTGACAGTGAGCACTCCCCGGCGCGACAAACCGCAGGTCGCATGCGCCACAATTTGCTCTGAGTCCGGGTAAGTACGACAGTGGGTAGGACCCAGTCGGAGGCCGCTCAGGGCACGGTCTACGATTCGATGAGCGCAAGCCAGAGACCGTTCGCCTCGCAGCCCGGGGACGGACGCGCATTCAGGAGGATCAGTGACTGCCGTAGCGCCCCAGCCAGTCCCCGCGATAGCTGCAGCCAGGCCTTACCCGCCGCGGCAGGGACCCAAGGGCTCGTTCATCTTCAAAATGATTACGACCACCGACCCCAAGGTGCTCGGAATCATGTACTTGACGACCTCGATCGCGTTCTTCCTCATCGGTGGTCTCATGGCCCTGATGATGCGCGCCGAGCTCGCTGTGCCCGGTATGCAGTTCTTGTCGAACGAGCAGTTCAACCAGCTGTTCACGATGCACGGCACGATCATGCTGCTGCTGTACGCGACGCCGATCGTGTTCGGGTTCGCCAACTACATCCTGCCGCTGCAGATCGGTGCCCCCGACGTGGCGTTCCCGCGACTCAACGCGTTCAGCTACTGGCTGTACGTGTTCGGCGCGATCATCACGACCGCCGGCTTCATCACCCCCGGCGGTGCCGCGGACTTCGGCTGGACCGCTTACACGCCCCTGACGAGTGCGCTGCACTCCCCGGGCGTCGGCGCCGACCTCTGGGTCATGGGCCTCGCGGTCGCCGGCCTCGGCACCATCCTCGGTGGTGTCAACATGATCACCACCGTCATCTGCCTGCGTGCCCCCGGCATGACCATGTTCCGTATGCCGATCTTCACGTGGAACATCTTCATCACCAGCATCCTGATTCTGCTGGCGTTCCCGCTGCTGACCGCTGCATTCATGGGTCTGTTCGTGGACCGTCACCTCGGTGGCCACATCTTCGACCCGGCCACCGGCGGTGTGCTGCTGTGGCAGCACCTGTTCTGGTTCTTCGGTCACCCCGAGGTGTACATCATCGCGCTGCCGTTCTTCGGCATCGTCTCGGAGATCTTCCCGGTCTTCAGCCGTAAGCCGGTGTTCGGTTACAGCGGCCTGGTCTACGCGACCCTGGCGATCGCCGCCCTCTCCATCGCGGTGTGGGCACACCACATGTACGCCACCGGCGCCGTGCTGCTCCCGTACTTCTCGTTCATGACGTTCCTGATCGCCGTCCCGACGGGTGTGAAGATCTTCAACTGGATCGGCACCATGTGGAAGGGACAGTTGACGTTCGAGTCGCCGATGCTGTTCTCCATCGGATTCCTCATCACGTTCCTCTTCGGTGGTCTGTCCGGCGTCATCCTCGCGAGCCCGCCCCTCGACTTCCACGTCACGGACACCTACTTCGTGGTCGCCCACTTCCACTACGTGGTCTTCGGCACCGTCGTGTTCGCCACGTACGCCGGCATCTATTTCTGGTTCCCGAAGATGACCGGTCGCATGATGGACGAGCGTCTCGGCAAGTGGCACTTCTGGACCACGTTCATCGGCTTCCACGGCACGTTCCTCGTCCAGCACTGGCTGGGTAACGAAGGCATGCCGCGTCGCTACGCCGACTACCTGCCCTCGGACGGCTTCACGTTCCTGAACTCGTTCTCGACGATCTTCGCTTTCGTTCTCGGTGCGTCGACGCTGCCGTTCATCTGGAACGTATTCAAGAGCTACCGGTACGGCGAGGTGGTGACCGTCGACGATCCGTGGGGTTACGGCAACTCGCTCGAGTGGGCCACCAGCTGCCCGCCGCCGCGGCACAACTTCACCGAGCTGCCGCGTATCCGCTCCGAGCGTCCCGCGTTCGAGCTGCACTACCCGCACATGGTCGAGCGGATGAAGGCCGAGGCGCACGTCGGACCGGGCCACGGTGGCAAGCACGCCAGCACCGTGCTCGAGAAGGAACGCCACGAGCCGCTGACCGTCGGCGAAGAAGGCGACCCCGGAACCGACACCGGCCGCTGACACATCAGTTTGAGAAAGGCCCCGCCCCAGCAACGGGCGGGGCCTTTGACTTGGCACAATGGGTGCCGGACAAGCCGCGCGAGCAACATGATCGGAGTACATCGGTGGGTGCAGCTGACACCACTGTCCTGGTGACCGTGACGGGACCCGACCGACCCGGCGTCACCTCGGTGCTCTTCGGGTCGCTCTCCCGCCACGATGTGAGCCTTCTCGACGTGGAGCAGGTGGTGATTCGTGGGCGACTGACCCTCGGTGTCCTGGTGGCCTGCCCCGAGAACGGGGAAGCGCTGCAGGAGGAACTCGAAGAGGCGATGGCCACCGTCGGGATGTCGGTGGACGTCGAGATCGGTGCCGATCCCGGCAGGCAGTCGCTGTCCACCCACGCCGTGGTCGTCCTCGGTAGTCCGGTGTCGGCTCGCGCACTGCGTTCGGTGGCGCGGGAGATGGCAACCCTCGGGGTCAACATCGACTCGATTCGCGGTGTCGCCGACTACCCGGTGACGGGCCTCGAACTCCTCGTGAGCGCTCCCGGCACGGCGGAGGCGGACAAAAGTCTGCGCACCGTGCTGGCGGAAGTGGCCGTGCGCGAGAACGTCGACATCGCGGTCGAGCGAGGGGGACTGGCCCGGCGCGCCAAGCGGCTCATCGTGTTCGACGTCGACTCGACCCTCGTCCAGGGCGAGGTCATCGAGATGCTCGCCGCCCGCGCGGGCGTCGAGGACGAGGTGCGCGCCGTCACCGAATCGGCGATGCGCGGCGAGATCGACTTCACCGAATCCCTGCACCAGCGGGTCGCGACCCTCGCCGGTCTCGACGCGTCCGTAATCGACGACGTCGCGGAGAATCTGGAACTGACTCCCGGCGCCCGCACCACCATCCGGACGCTGCGCAGGCTCGGCTTCCACTGCGGTGTGGTGTCCGGTGGTTTCCGGCAGGTCATCGAGGGGCTGGCCCACGAATTGGAACTGGACTTCGTGCAGGCCAACACGCTCGAGATCGTGGACGGCAAGCTCACCGGCCGGGTGATCGGCGACATCGTCGACCGCGCCGCGAAGGCGACCGCACTGCGCAAGTTCGCCGCTCAGGTCGGCGTCCCGATGGAACAGACGGTGGCGGTCGGCGACGGCGCCAACGACATCGACATGCTCAACGCGGCCGGGCTGGGAATCGCGTTCAACGCCAAGCCGGCTCTGCGGGAGGTCGCGGACACCGCACTGTCGCACCCTTTCCTCGATGCGGTGCTGTTCATTCTCGGGGTCACCCGCGACGAGGTCGAGGCCGCCGACGCGGTGGACGGCGTGGTGCGACGAGTCCCGCTGTCGTGACGGAATCGTGCCGCGACGCGGTCACCGGGCAGACCGGTGACGACACCCTGTGGGCGGCGCGTCACGCCGTCCTCGCGGCCGGATACGGCGGCCGGCCGGATCCGGACGACCCGGCGCAGGTCCTCGCCATGCCGATCGTGCTGCACATTCCGAAGGCGGACCCCCCGCCGCGGAGTGCGCTGCTCGAGGCTGCCGCGACCGCGGCAGTGGCGTTGTGCCTCGACCCCCGCGTCGGCCCCGACGAGACGGGCACGCCCGGACCGTGGCAGGAGGATTACCTCGCCTGGATCGGGTCCCGGATCCGCAAGGTGTCGCGGCGTGCGCGGGGAGCGGGGTGGCGTGCGGCGCAGGAGGTCGACGGGATCACCGTCGACGTCGGCGGTGCGCAGGCCCGCGCACTCGTGCCCGTCGCCGTGGGCGCGCTCGATCCCCGCATCAGGAAGTTGCAGATCGGCGGGACGGATCTCGACCACGACGACCCCGGGGAGATCCCGGACGGGATTCCGGTGCTGTGGATCAACTCCACCCTGGACATGACGGTGGGCAAGGCTGCGGCGCAGGTCGGGCACGCGTCGATGCTTCTCGCCGGTGCGATGACCACCGAGCAGGCACGCGGATGGGCGGCCATCGGCTACCGCTGCGCCGTGCGGGACGCCGACGTCGGACTGTGGGAAGAGCTGACCATCGAGGTGGTGCGGGGCAGGGCGATCGCGGTGCGCGATGCCGGCTTCACCGAGGTGGCTCCCGGATCGATGACCGTGATCGCCTGCCCCTGAGCGTCGACGCATCGACAGTCCAGTGCGTGCGTCCTGGCTATGGGGTGCGGCAGGATTTCCCGGAACACTGACGGTCATGCTCGCTCGACGCCTGATCGCTCTGTTCGCCGGACTGTGGCTGTACGGCTTCTCGATGGCCATGATGATCACCGCCGGTCTCGGCCTCGACCCGTGGGACGTGTTCCATCAGGGGATCGCCGGTCGCACGCCGCTCAGTTTCGGTGTGGTGACCGCACTGACCGGCGTCGTGGTGCTCGCGCTCTGGATCCCGATCCGTCAGAAACCGGGATTCGGGACGATCGCCAACGTCGTGGTCATCGCCGTCTCGGTGGACACGTCGCTGGCGTTCCTCGAGCCGTCCGACTCCCTTGTCGTGCGGATCGTGGTGATGCTCGGTGGCGTGGTCCTCAACGCGCTCGCCACCGTGCTGTACATCGGTGCGGGGATGGGTCCCGGACCGAGGGACGGTCTCATGACCGGTCTGGTCGCGCGCACCGGGCTGTCGGTGCGTGTGATCCGCACGTCGATCGAGGTGGCGGTGCTGGCCACGGGCTGGTTGCTCGGCGGCACCGTGGGGGTGGGCACCGTCGTCTACGCGCTGGGCATCGGCCCGCTCATCCAGCTGATGATGCGCTTCGGCGGCATCTACCCGACCGCACGGAAGACGAGCAGCGTCGGACCGGACAGTGCGATCGTGGAGTCTCCGGAGATCGGGCCGCCTGGTGCCGGTGCGCCGTCGGGGGACGCCGAGTCGAATTCGGCGAGTACCGTCCCGTAGAACCATTCGGGACAGCCCAGGGTGATCACGGTGGGTCCGCCGGAGTGGAAGACGAGAAGCCAGCTGTCGTCGGTGAGCTGGTGCCCGTCCTCGGTGTGGGATCGGATGTCGGATCCGTCGATCCACGCCTGGAGGGTGCGCCTGTAGTCGTCGTACCACGCCCGGTCGTCCATCTCAGCGCCGTCGGCTCCGAACCACACGAGGTCGGGATGGCCGGTGGGTGTGCGCCTGCCTTCGAAGAATTCCGGCTGGCGCAGGGCGGGGGAGGCGCGCCGGAGGTCGAGGGCGCGCGTGACGAACGCGGTGAGTGTCGTGTCCCCGGTGCTCCAGTCGAGCGGCCAGGAATCTTCACGCGGGGTGTCCTCGGGGACGCAGTACGCGTTGTTGTTGCCGCCGAGGGTGTGACCGAATTCGTCGCCGGCGGTGAACATCGGCGTGCCGGTCGACAGTGCGAGCGAGGCCAGGAGCGCGCGGACGTGCCGGGACCGCGCCTCGGTGATCGACGGATCGTCGGTGGGGCCTTCGACGCCGTGGTCGACGGAGTCGTTGTGATCGGCGCCGTCCCGGTTGTCCTCGCCGTTGGCCTCGTTGTGTTTGCGGACGTACGACACGAGGTCCGCTGCGGTGAACCCGTCGTGAGCGGTCACGAAATTGACGGACGCCCACGGCCGTCGGTTTCCGAACACGTCCTCGGAACCCGCCACCCGGGAGGCGAGATCGCGTACCCCGGTGCCGCCGTTCCAGAACCGCCGAACTGTGTTGCGGTACTTGTCGTTCCATTCCGACCACTGAACGCCGAAGTGCCCGACCCGATATCCGTCCGAAGTGGCGTCCCACGGTTCGGCGATCAGTTTGCACCGGGAGAGAACGGGATCCGCCGTGATCGCAGAGAAGATCGAAGCGCGGGAATCGAATCGGCCGCCACCGGGCCGGCCGAGAGCGGACGCGAGGTCGAACCGGAAGCCGTCGACCCCCATCTCGTGCGCCCAGTAGCGCAGGCTGTCGCCGATCATCCGGACGACGACGGGCGACTGTGCGTCGACGGTGTTTCCGCAACCGGTGAGATCGATGTCCTGGCCGTCGGAGTCGAGGAGGTAGTAGCCGGGGGCGTCGAGGCCGCGCCAGCTGAGGCTGATGCCGTCGACGCTCTGCTCGCAGGTGTGGTTGTACACCACGTCGAGGATGACCTCGATCCCCGCGGCGTGCAGCGCGTCGACCATCGTGTGGAACTCGGTGATCTCCTCACCGGGCTCCACCGCATAGCCCGGGTGGGGGGCGAAGAACGCTGCGGTGGAGTATCCCCAGTGGTTGCGCATGCCCCGCGAGCGCACGGTGGCCTCGGAGACATACGCCTGGACGGGAAGCAGTTCGACCGCGGTCACCCCGAGACGGACGAGATGGCCGACGACGGCGGGTTCGGCGAGACCCAGATACGTTCCGCGGTACTGCGGCGGCACGTCGGGGTGCCGTGCGGTGAACGACCCCACGTGAAGTTCGTAGACAACGGTTTCCTCCCACGGCCTTTCGATACGCGGTCCGCTCGTGCGGGCGTGGTCGGCCGTCACCACCGACAGCGGTGTGTGGCCCAGGCTGTCGACGCTCGACGGGCCGCCGAACGGGTTGCCGTCGTGGGAGACGAGCGCGTCGTGGTCGCCGAGTTTGCCCGTGATGCGGGTCGCCCACGGATCCAGAAGCATCTTGGCCGGATTGAGGCGCACGCCGCGTGCGGGGTCCCAACGTCCGTGCGCACGGTAACCGTAGCGCTGCCCCGCACCGACCCCCTCGACGATGCCGTGCCAGATGCCGTACGTCCGCTGGACCAGATCGATCCGGGTCTCGTCGCCGTCCTCGGAAATCAGGCACACCTGTACCAGTTCGGCGTCGGGGGCGTGAACCGCGAACTGCGTTTCGGTGCCACGCACTTTCGCTCCCAGGGGAAACGGTGATCCGGGCAGCCGCAGACTCGGCGGGAGCGACGACATCTCGCCGGGGTGCGAATCGATGTGAGGCGACACGCAACTGATCCTGCCGTGAATGCTCGAAAGATGTGCGGGAAGATGGGTGCGTGCATGAACCTGATCCTGATCTCCTCATCGAATTCGACGACGTTCTCCTCCGCCGCGGGGGCAACACTCTGGTGGGCCCGGTCACCTGGAAGGTGGAACTCGACGAACGATGGGTCGTCCTCGGACCGAACGGGGCAGGGAAGACGTCGTTGCTCCGGATCGCGGCCGCCGAACTGCATCCCACGAGCGGAAGCGCCTACCTCCTCGGCGAAAGGCTCGGCCGCGTCGACATCAACGAACTGAGACCGCGGATCGGACTGTCCTCCTCGGCACTCGCCAACCGGGTGCCGTCCGAGGAGGTCGTGACCGATCTCGTCGTCTCCGCCGGCTACGCGGTACTCGGACGCTGGCGTGAGCGCTACGACGATATGGACACCGACCGTGCCGTCGAGATGCTCGAGAGCCTCGGCGCCGAGCACCTCGCCAAGCGCACGTACGGCACCCTGTCCGAGGGCGAGCGCAAACGCGTCCTCATCGCCCGTGCGCTGATGACCGACCCGGAACTGCTGCTGCTCGACGAGCCCGCCGCCGGTCTCGACCTCGGTGGGCGCGAGGAACTCGTCGCGCGCCTCACCGACCTCGCCGCCGACCCCGACGCCCCCGCGACGGTCCTCATCACCCACCACGTCGAGGAGATCCCGCCGGGATTCACTCATGCACTGCTCCTCAAGGAGGGGGAGGTGGTCTCGCAGGGGCTCCTGGATCAGGTCATCACGGCCGAGAACCTCAGCGAGGCGTTCAGTCAGTCCATCAGCCTGGACAAGGTCGACGGCCGGTTCTTCGCGCGGCGGACACGCGTCCCCGGCGCGCACCGGCGGGGCTGAGGACCGGCGGTCACACCGGGGGACCGACTGCGACCCGCGTCACCCGGCGGCGTAGGTTCCGAGACATGGTCTCGAAGCAAGAGCAGGCGCCCCGCGACAGTACCGACGTGGCACCCAAGGACGCGTCCACCGTCATCCTCATCCGTGACGCCGCGGCAGACGTCGACGCCGCGGCAGACGTCGCGGCGCCGGGTATCGAGGTGTTCCTCCTCCGCCGGGTGAAGGGGATGGCGTTCGCCGGCGGCATGACCGTGTTCCCCGGCGGCGGCGTCGACCCGTCGGACGCCGACGCAGAGGTCGACTGGGCGGGACCGTCCGTCGACTGGTGGGCCGGGCGGTTCTCGACCGACGCGGCACGCGCGAAGGCCCTGGTGTGCGCGGCGGTGCGCGAGACGTTCGAGGAATGCGGCGTGCTTCTCGCGGGACCGAGCGCGGACACGGTCGTGGCGGACACGTCCCGTTACGCGCAGTCCCGCACACAGCTCGAGAAGCGCGAACTGTCGTTCAGCGACTTCCTGAAGCGTGAGGACCTCGTCCTGCGGGCCGACCTGCTGAGGCCCTGGGCGAACTGGATCACCCCGGTCGGCGAGGGCCGCCGCTACGACACCCGTTTCTTCGTCGCCGCCGCACCGCACGGCCAGATCGCGGACGGCGCGACGTCCGAGGCCGAGGACGTGCAATGGCAGAGTCCGGCCGCGGCGCTCGCGCACTGGCAGGGCGGCGGCAGCATCCTGCTGCCCCCGACGTGGAGTCAGCTCACGGCGCTCAGCGCGTTCGGCTCGGTCGCGGAGGTGCTGGCCGCGGAGCCGGAGATCCCGGTGATCCTGCCGACGCTCATCACGGACGAGGAGCAGCTCCGCGTGGAGTTCCCGGGACAGGACGGCTACTACGAAGCCGGTCCGCATCCGTGGGCGTCCCGCGACTGATCGCGATGCGGCGGGCCGCGAAACCGGGTCGGAGGCAGACAAGTAGCCTTTTGCCTCATGGCTGAGTTTGTCACTCTCGAGGTATCCGAAGGCATCGGCACGATCCGGCTCGCGCGCCCCCCGATGAACGCCCTGAACCGTCAGGTTCAGCAGGAGTTGCGGGCGGCGGCGCGGGAGGCGACCGTCAATTCCGACGTGAAGGCCGTCATCGTCTACGGCGGCGAGAAGGTCTTCGCCGCGGGCGCGGACGTGAAGGAAATGTCCGAGATGAACTTCGGGCAGATGGCCGACGTGATCGGCGACCTGCAGTCGGACCTCGCGGCGGTCTCCGAGATCCCGAAGCCCACCGTCGCCGCCATCACGGGGTACGCGCTCGGCGGCGGCCTGGAGGTCGCGCTGTCGGCGGACCGGCGGATCGCGGGCGACAACGCCAAGCTCGGCGTGCCGGAGATCCTGCTCGGCATCATCCCCGGTGGGGGCGGCACCCAGCGTCTCGCCCGGCTGATCGGACCCTCCAAGGCCAAGGACCTGCTGTTCACCGGCCGGTTCGTCGACGCCGAGGAGGCTCTTGCGATCGGTCTGGTCGACGAGGTGGTGGCGCCGGACGACGTGTACGAGGCGGCCCACACGTGGGCGTCGCAGTTCACGAAGGGAGCGGGCCGCGCCCTTGCCGCGGCGAAGGCCGCCGTCGACCGTGGGCTGGACGTCGATCTGGGTACGGGGCTCGCGGTGGAGCGTCAGCTGTTCACCTCGCTGTTCGCCACCCAGGACCGCAAGATCGGGATGGAATCGTTCATCGAGAACGGCCCAGGTAAGGCTCGGTTCACGGGCGAGTAGTCTGGAGCCCGAAACTAGAACCTGTTCACTCTTACCAGCGAGTAGGATTTGCCGCATGACTGCAAGCGCCCATGACGACCCAGCTCCTCATCCGCACGCCACCGCCGAAGAGGTAGAGGCAGCGCTGAAGGACACGAAACTCGCCCAGGTGCTCTACCACGACTGGGAAGCCGAGACGTACGACGAGAAGTGGTCGATCTCGTACGACGAGCGGTGCATCGACTACGCGCGCGGGCGTTTCGACGCCGTCGCGGGCGATCAGCCGCTGCCCTACGAGCGGGCACTCGAGCTGGGCTGCGGCACCGGGTTCTTCCTCCTCAACCTGATGCAGGGTGGAGTCGCGAAGACCGGTTCGGTCACCGATCTGTCGCCCGGCATGGTGAAGGTGGCCCTCCGCAACGCCGAGGGCCTGGGATTGTCCGTCGACGGCCGCGTCGCCGACGCGGAAACCATCCCGTACGAGGACGACACGTTCGACCTCGTCGTGGGACACGCGGTCCTGCATCACATCCCGGACGTGGAGCAGTCGCTGCGCGAGGTTCTCCGCGTCCTGAAGCCGGGCGGGCGTTTCGTGTTCGCCGGTGAGCCGACCACGATCGGCAACTTCTACGCCCGCTGGCTGGGTCGCGCGACGTGGGAGGTCACCACCCGGGTCACCAAGTTGCCGTTCCTCGCCGACTGGCGGCGCCCGCAGGCGGAATTGGACGAGTCCTCCCGCGCGGCCGCGCTCGAGGCCGTCGTCGACCTTCACACGTTCGATCCGAGCGACCTCGAGAATATCGCGAAATCGGCAGGCGCCGAGCAGGTTCACGCGGCCACCGAGGAATTCGCCGCCGCTCTGCTCGGGTGGCCCGTCCGCACGTTCGAGGCCGCTGTGCCCCCGGAGAAGCTGGGCTGGGGCTGGGGGCGTTTCGCGTTCACCGGATGGAAGACGCTCAGCTGGGTCGACGAGAAGGTTCTCCGGCACGTGGTGCCGCGGGGATTCTTCTACAACGTCATGATCACCGGCGTGAAGCCCGGCAACTGAATTGGGCTATGCGTTCACTGCCGGGGACGTGGAGTTCCTGCAGAGCCCGGACGGGGAAGCCGCTCTCGCGGAAGTGGACGGCTTCGCACTGACCACGTCTACGCGCCTTGCCGACATCGGCCGGGCGCGTACGCGTTTCGGCTCACACGTGGCGTTGCTGGTGGAGACCGTGCTGTTGCGGCGGAAGGCGGCCGCCAAACTTCCCGGCACCGAAACCTGGTTCTTCACGGACGACGCCCTGCAACAGGCGACGCCGCGTGCGGTCGCCGCACATCGTGCGATGCGGCTGAAGGGCCGGGACGTCCACGACGTCACATGTTCCATCGGTGCCGAACTGGACGCGGTGGTCGGGACGGCGGCGACCGTGATCGGCAGCGACCTCGACCCGATCCGGCTCCTGATGGCGC
The DNA here is from genome assembly GCF_042671975.1 of Rhodococcus sp. NPDC127593. Taxonomy (NCBI): domain Bacteria; kingdom Bacillati; phylum Actinomycetota; class Actinomycetes; order Mycobacteriales; family Nocardiaceae; genus Rhodococcus; species Rhodococcus sp. NPDC127593. Next base: position 63,042 of record NZ_JBHXWI010000001.1, read on the forward strand.
AGCACAACGTTCCCGGGGCGGCCGTTCTCCGCGCCGACGCGCTCGTCCCGTGCACGCGCGGCACCGTCGTGCTCGCGGATCCGGCGCGACGGTCCGGTGGCAGGCGCACGCACGACCCCGCCGCGCTGGAACCGCCGCTGCCGGATCTGATCGACGCGTACCGCGGACGGGACCTCGCGGTGAAGTGCGCACCCGGACTCGACTTCGACCGGCTCGGCTGGGACGGCGAGGTGGAGGTGGTGTCGCTCGACGGCGGCGTGCGCGAAGCGTGCCTGTGGTCGCCGGGACTGTCCGGAGGCGGTGTCACCCGGCGGGCGAGCGTCCTCGGCTCGGGCGGAACCGCGTGGACGGTGACGGACGCCGAGGACGACGACATCCCCGAACGCGCGCCGGGGGAATGGATCGTCGACCCGGACGGGGCCGTCGTGCGTGCGGGCCTGGTGCGGCACTACGCCGCCCGGCACGGACTGTGGCAGCTGGATCCCCGGATCGCCTATCTCACCGGCGATTCGGTTCCCGAGGGCGTGCGGGGCTTCCGCATTCTCGAACAGGTGAAGTATTCGGAGAAGTCGCTGCGGCAGGACCTGGCGCGTCACGACTGCGGGGTGGCCGAGATCCTCGTGCGCGGCGTCGACGTCGATCCCGCGGTCCTGCGTCCGAAACTGAAGTTGCGCGGAAGTCGTTCGCTCAGTGTGGTGATCACGCGGATCGGCAGAGCGGGCGTCGCCTTCATCTGCGCTTCGCGCCCGTGAGTACTTGTCAACCGCCGGACGTTAATAAGTACTCACGGGTCAGCGGAGGACGAACAGCTCCCCGAGCAGTGTCGGCGTGAGGACTTCGCCCTTCGGTCCGACGGACGTGCCGACCGTGAAGCCCTTCGCCCCGGGCAGGGTGTCCTGGTCGAGGGTTTCGCCGGTCCCGGTGTCGAACGTGAGCATCGCCAGTCCGTCCGTACCCTCGCGGACCACCGCGTAACCGGTGGACCCGGCTGTCTGTGCCGGGACGCCCAGCTGCAGCAGATCCTTTCGCTCCCAGACCAGTTCGGCGTGATCGCCCTTGTCCTGCAACGCCAGGAGGTGGCCGTCGAGTCCGCCCGCGGGGATGATCAGACCGTCCGCGGACGTCGAGGGGCTGCCGGCGGCGGCGTACCCGATGTCGTAACTCCACTTCGGATCGCCGGTCGCAGAATCGATCGCCCACAACGTGCCCCAGTTGTCGTTGGTGTAGACGACGGAGCCGTCGGCCGACAGATCGGGGCTGGACGCGCTGCCGCCCGGCAGAGTGTCGCTGGACCATTCCTGGGTGATCGCGGGGTTGTCGCCGCCGGAGTACTTCATCGCGACGAGTTCCGCCTCGGGAGCACCGGGCGCGAAGAACGTGAAATAGAACTTGCCGGACTCGAGGTCGATGGCCGGCATGTTGGCCACCGGGCAGTCGGGGGAGCCGAAGAAGCAGCCGCTGAGGCCCTTGTCGTCGGGCAGGATGTCGACGTTCGCGCCTTCGGCGACGGACGGCGGCGGGACGAGATCGTACGGTGCCACGACCTTCTGACCGGTCTGCGTGTTCACGACGTTGATCTGGCCGAGCTGGGTGATGAAGAGGAGATTGCCGTCGCCGGTGAACTGCGCCGACAGCGGTGTCCCGACCACCGGTGTGCGCCAACGCAGCTGGCCGTACTCGTTGAACGAGTTGATGGCGCCGTTCTCGCCCACGTACACGTTGGCGGCGCCGTCGACGACGGGCGTGGACGCCACGACACCCGGCGCGAGTTGACGGCACCAGCGTTTGCGGCCGGTGTCCATCTGGTAGGAGAAGAGGTTGCAGCCCTTCTCGGTGCGGGCCGTGATGAAGATCTGGCCGCTGGCGGCCACCGACGCGTAGTTCGCCACCGGGCCGCCGAGTGGGCGCGACCAGGCGAAGGAGAGGTCGCGGGAACCGGTGACGGGGCTGGTGTCGCTGTTGCGGGCGTCGGCGTGCATGCCGGGCCACCCGCCTGCGGAGAAGATGTAGTCGACCTGCGGCCCGCTGCTGCAGCCGCTGAGGACGACAGCCGAGATCGTCGCCAGCGCCAGTACTGACGAACGTAGGACCCGCCGCATTACATCTCCTCGTCTTCGATAACGCTCGGCCCAGAGACTATCCCGCCGAGGCTGCGCCGATCGGCACACCCCGATGCGGGTGTCGGAGTCCGGACACACCCGAACGGAGGCGCGAGCCGTGAACGTAGGCTGACAGGCTATGACGAGCATGTGGGGCGCACCGTTGCGTACGAGGTGGCGAGGATCCCGGCGGAGCGACAGCGAGCAGGCCCGCTTCCTGACACGCGACTCGCTGCGATGGGTGCTGGCGAACAAGGCGTACACGCCGTGGTACCTCGTGCGGTACTACCGGCTCGCGAAGTTCAAGCTGGCCAATCCGCACGTGATCCTGCGCGGCATGGTGTTCCTCGGCAAGCGGGTGGAGATCCATTCGACCCCCGACCTGTCGCGGCTCGAGATCGGCCGCTGGGTACACATCGGCGACGGCAATGCGATCCGCTGCCACGAGGGTTCGCTGCGCATCGGCGACAAGGTGGTCTTCGGCAAGGACAACGTCGTCAACGCGTACCTCGACATCGAGATCGGTGCGTCGACGCTCGTGGCCGACTGGTGCTACATCACGGATTTCGATCACCGCATGGACGACGTGAACGTCCCGATCAAGGATCAGGGCATCGTGAAGGGCCCGGTCCGCATCGGACCCGACACGTGGGTGGCGGCCAAGGTCACGGTTCTCCGCAACACGCGGGTGGGGCGAGGCTGTGTCCTCGGCGCGCATGCCGTGGTGAAGGGCGACATCCCGGACTTCAGCATCGCAGTCGGGTCGCCCGCCAAGCCCGTGAAGAACCGCAAGGCCGAGTGGGACGCAGGCGCGTCCGAACGCGCGAAGTACATCGCGGCCCTCGAAGACATCGCCCGGAAGAAGGCGGCGCAGGAGAACTGACCGACGCGGTGGCATAGTCGGCATCATGACGGTGTCGGACAGCGAACTGGAGGAGCGCATCCGGGCGCTCCTCGACGCCCGTTCCGAGAGTGCGAGCATCTGCCCGTCGGATGTCGCGCGCGCCGTCGCACCCGATGACTGGCGACCCCTCATGGAACCGGTTCGGGAGGCCGCCCGGCGTCTGGCCGACGCCGGGGAGGTCGAGGTCACTCAGAAGGGCGCCGTGGTGGAACCGGGATCGGCACGGGGTCCGATCCGGATCCGGCGGGCACGCACGGACTGAGGGCCTCGTCAGCGACCGGGCAGCGGACGCTCGGGAATCTCCGGCCTCGCCAACGGGTGCCGCACGCGACGCTTGGCGCCCGCGTAGACGTGGACGGTGTCCTCGGCCACCGTGTGCCAGTCGAAATCGGCGGTGAGACGGTCGCGCGCGGCCACCGCGCGCTGCTGGGCCCCGGCCGGGTCGTCGAGGACCTCCCGGACCGCGGACGTGAGCCCGGTGACGTCGCCCGGCTGGAACGACATGCCGGTCTCCCCGTCGACGACCGCTTCACCGAGGCCGCCGGCGGTGGACGCCACGAGCGGGGTTCCGGAGGCGGCGGCCTCGAGTGCGATGATGCCGAACGGCTCGTACCGGCTGGGCAGGACGATCGCGTCGGCGCCGTGCAGCCACCCGTGCAGCTCGATGTGGTCGAGGTTGCCGAGGAAGTTCACGGCACGGGCGACGCGATGGGTGCGGGCCTGCTGGTAGAGCCAGGTGAACTGGGTGCCCTCACCGGCGATCGACAGGGTCGTCCCGGGGTGGCTGCGGCGGATGCGGGGAAGCGCGGCGATGGCGTCCTGCACACCCTTCTCGTATTCGAGGCGGCCGACGAACAGAAGTTTCGGCGGTCCGGACCGCGGCGCGCGCTCGCGGAAGCTCCAGGTGGTGAGGTCGATTCCGTTGCGGATCACCGTGATCGGCGGGAGCTGCGGACCGTAGAGTGTGGTCACTTCGTCCTGCATCGACGCGGAACAGGTGATGAGCGCATCGGATTCGTTGGCCAGCCACCATTCCACCGAATGCACCTGCCGGTTGATCCGGCCGGAGACCCAACCGCTGTGCCGCCCGGCCTCAGTGGCGTGGAGCGTGGAAACCAAAGGGACGTCGTAGAATTCGGCCAACGCGATGGCCGGGTGCGCCACGAGCCAGTCGTGCGCGTGCACCACGTCCGGCTGCCAGCCCTCCCCGACACCCGGCTTGTGCAGGGCGACACCGGCCCGCACCATCGCGTGCCCCATCGCGAGTGTCCACGCCAGCATGTCCTCGCCGAAGACGAAGTGCGCGGGGTCCTCGGCGACGGCGACCACGAGGACGCCGTCCTCGATGTGGGTGACGGTGGGATGGGTGGAGGCGTCGGTGCCCGACGGTCGTCGCGACAGCACCACCACTTCGTGTCCGGCCGCTGCGAGTTCGGTGGCCAGGTGGTGGACGTGGCGGCCGAGACCGCCGACCACGACGGGTGGGTACTCCCACGACACAATCAGGATCTTCACGACGCCCCTCCCTCGGTGCCCGTCAGCCGGTGGTCCCTGCCGGGCAGACGCCGCGCGTCGAGCCCGGGGAACAGGCCGTCGGCGCGGTTCCATCCCTCTGCGAGCCGGTTCGCGGCCACGTCCTTGCCCGCCGAGACCGCGGCGGCGATCTCGCGGGTGGCGTGCGCGTGCTTGTGTGCCCGGTCGCGGGCATACCCGGCCGCCGAATCCTTGCTGACCATGAACGCCCAGTCGCTCGACACCGTCATGAGTGCCTCCCGCAGTATCTGATCGTTCACGCGGCTCCGGAGCGCGGGACGTCCGGGGGCGGTGTCGGCGTCGCGAGTCTTGTCGACGGTGTCGAGGGCGGTCGCGACCACCTCGGAGTTGAGTTGCACCAGGTCCGAGACCTGATCGCCGGCCCATACCCGCCAATCCTTGCCGGATCCCCACGACGAGTTCTCGAGCTGGACGGGTTCGCCCACGTAGCCCTGACTGCGGGCGTCGTCGAGGGTGCCGACCCGAATTCCGGCCTCGGGCAGCGCGCGCAGCACCTTCTCGAGCCACTCGGGGCCCTCGTGCCACCAGTGCCCGAACAGTTCCGTGTCGAACGCCGCGACGACGAGAGCGGGCCGCCTGATGCGCTCGGACTCGGCGCGCAGCCGCTTGCGGACGGTGGCGACGAAGTCGGCCACGTGCCGATCGACCGCGGCCGTCGCGAGGGCGGGGTCGTACGGCGCCTTGTCGGCCGAGTCGACCGTGCGGCCGGTGACCCGGGCCGGTTTGAGACCCGTGTCGTGGTCGTACGTGTGGAAGTCGCGGTAGGCGCCGTGCCCGGGATAGCCCGATTTCGGCGACCACACCCGGTAGCTCACCTGCAGGTCGCGTCCGAACGCGACGACGTCGGACTCACGGACCGGCCTGCCGAGCGACGTGTCGCCGCGCAGGGCGGGACCGTCGACCATGAAATGAGTGACGCCCGCCTCGGCGTATCCGGTCTCCATGCCGGGGGTGTACCCGCATTCGGGCCCCCAGATACCTGTCGGTGTGCAGTTCCACCGCGCGGTGGCGTCGGCGAGCCCCTCGCGAAGGGAGAAGGCGCGCAACCGCGGGTCGAGCAGCGGCTGGAACGGGTGGGCCAGCGGCCCGCCGAGCAGTTCGAACGCCTCGCGGTCGAGAAGGTCGCGCAGTACCGGTGAGCCGCCGTGCAGCCAGCGCAGCTCGAAGTCGGCGAGTGCGGCGGCGGAGGCGCGGTGCTCGCGGGCACCGAGATCGCGGTGCGCCTCGTCGGGCAGGCCTGCCGCCTCGTGCGCGCGGATCTGCCAGTTCCCGAGCCAGTGATGCATTCCCGCGAGACAGTGCGGATCATCGAGCTGAGCTGCGAGAACGGGGGTGATGCCGAGGGTCAGCAGATGCGAGCGACCCTCGTCGGACAGCCGCCGCAGCATCGCGGTGAGGGGGAGGTACGACGCCGCCCACGACTGGTACAGCCACTCCTCGCCCACCGGCCACCGACCGTGGTTGGCGAGCCAGGGCAGGTGAGAGTGCAGAACCAGGCAGAACATGCCCGGTTCCGTCGCGTCGCCCGCTCCGGTGCGGTTGTCGGTTTCGGTCACCGAACAGGATCCTTCACCGCGACGGCCACCAGGTCGAGGCTGTCGTCGATGTCGCCCTCGTGCAGGGCGAAATCGTCGACGGTGATGCCCTCGACGTCGCGGGTCAGTTCGTCGGGCCACGGTTCACCGGCGAGTGCGCGGTCGATCTGCGCGCCGATGAACGAGCCGCCGTGCTTGGCGTCGAGGGACCTCAGCCGATCGCCGTGATGGACGCCGGTCATGAGGGCGACCGTGAACCCGGCCTCCTCGAGCAGTTCGGTCAGCTCGGCCGCGTCGAGTTCGCGGGTGTGGAACGGATTGAGGGGTGTGTCGCGGCCCGGCGAGAACGTGATCCGGTTGGGTGTGCTGACGAGCAGTTCCCCTCCGGGCGTCAGCACCCGGAAGCACTCGCGCAGGAATTGGGCCTGGTCCCATAGGTGTTCGATCACCTGGAAATTGACGACCGTGTCGACGGATTCGTCGTCGAGGGGAAGTTCCGCGAGGTTGCCGTGCAGCATCTCGACGCGGGGGTACCGCGCACGCACGTGTTCGACCGCGGAGATGTCGTAGTCGAGTCCGGTGACGCTCTGTGCCACATCAGCAATCATGTTGGCGCCGTAGCCTTCTCCGGATCCGGCCTCGAGCACCCGGCGTCCCGCGCAGCGGGGGAGGAGGTCGCGGTAGACCACCTCGTGACGCCGGAACCAGTAGTTCTCCTCGGGGATCCCGGGCACGGTCCGCTCGCCCGTGAGGGGCAGTTGCTCGTCTCCGGTCGTTGGCAATTGCTCGTGACCGAGCGGGGGCAGCGGTGCGTCCTCGCGGTCGCCGACAAATGATTCGCTCACCGGTGCGAGGTTAGTGCCACCGGCAAGGTCGCTCGTCCAGGTGGTCTACATCACAGGGATGAAATGCGCTTTCGGCCGTTATGGTGAACGAGACTTTCACGTAAGTTACCGACGGGTAACTTAACGTGGGGTAATCTGTCGCAGAGCAATCGTGCGACGAAATATCGAAAACGGGAGCTCGGCCCACGCGGAGCAACTCACGATAACCACGCAAGAACACACAGGAGGTCGACGAAGACCCATGACGAACATCGTTGTTTTGATCAAGCAGGTCCCCGACACGTGGTCCGAGCGCAAGCTGACTGACGGTGACTACACGCTTGACCGCGAGGCCGCCGATGCAGTGCTCGACGAGATCAACGAGCGCGCCGTCGAAGAAGCGCTCCTGATCAAGGAGGCTCAGGGCGGCGAGGTGACCGTCCTCTCCGCAGGTCCGGACCGCGCCACCGACGCCATCCGCAAGGCCCTGTCCATGGGTGCCGACAAGGCAGTGCACATCAACGACCCGGCCCTCCACGGCTCCGACGCGGTGCAGACCGCGTGGACCCTGGCCGCGGCACTCGGGCAGATCACGTTCGAGAACGAAGAGCCTGCCGACCTGATCATCGCCGGTAACGAGGCCACCGACGGCCGCGTCGGCGCCGTTCCGGCCATCATCGCCGAGTACCTGGGCATCCCGCAGCTCACGCAGCTGCGCAAGCTCACGGTCGCCGACGGCACCGCCACCGGCGAGCGCGAGACCGACGAGGGCCTCTTCGGCCTCGAGGCGAGCCTGCCGGTCATCGTCAGCGTCACCGAGAAGATCAACGAGCCCCGCTTCCCCTCCTTCAAGGGCATCATGGCCGCGAAGAAGAAGGAAGTTCTCGTCTACACGCTGGCCGACCTCGGTGTCGACCCGGAGACCGTGGGTGTCGCCAACGCGGGCACCACCGTCACCGCTTCCACCCCCAAGCCCCCGCGTACCGCTGGTGAGCGCATCGTCGACGAGGGCGACGGCGGCAGCAAGATCGCTGCCTACCTCGTGGGCCAGAAGATCATCTGATCGCGCCCCTCTACAGACCAGCAGACACATACAGGGAGAGTTAGACATGGCAGAAGTACTGGTGCTCGTCGAGCACGCAGAGGGTGCGCTGAAGAAGGTCAGCACCGAACTCATCACCGCCGCTCGCGCGCTCGGTGAGCCGGCCGCAGTGGTCACCGGTCCCGCCGGTACCGCCGACAAGCTGGCCGAGGGCCTCGCCGCCGCAGGCGCGGCCAAGATCTACGTCGCCGAGTCCGACGACATCGACGGCTACCTGGTCACCCCGAAGGTCGACGTGCTCGCGTCGCTCGTCGAGTCGGCAGCCCCGGCTGCGGTCATCACCGCCGCCAGCGTCGAGGGCAAGGAGGTCTCCGGACGTCTTGCTGCCCGCATCGGCTCCGGCCTGCTCGTCGACGTCGTCGACGTGAAGTCCGACGGCAGCGCCGTGCACTCCATCTTCGGTGGCGCGTTCACCGTCGAGGCCAAGGCCAACGGCGACGTCCCGGTCATCTCGGTCCGCCCGGGTGCCATCGAGGCGAAGCCCGAAGCAGGCGCAGGCGAGCAGGTCTCCGTCGAGGTTCCGGCCCAGGACGAGGGCGCCGTCAAGATCACCTCGCGTAATCCGATCGTCGGTGGCGACCGCCCCGAGCTGACCGAGGCTACCGTCGTCGTCTCCGGTGGCCGCGGGGTCGGCAGCGCCGACAAGTTCTCCGTCGTCGAGGAACTCGCCGACTCGCTGGGTGCCGCTGTCGGTGCCTCGCGTGCCGCGGTCGACTCGGGCTACTACCCGGGCCAGTTCCAGGTCGGTCAGACCGGTAAGACGGTCTCCCCGCAGCTGTACATCGCGCTCGGCATCTCCGGTGCCATCCAGCACCGCGCAGGTATGCAGACGTCGAAGACCATCGTCGCCGTGAACAAGGACGAGGAAGCCCCGATCTTCGAGATCGCGGACTACGGCATCGTCGGCGACCTGTTCAAGGTCGCTCCGCAGCTCACCGAGGCTGTCAAGGCCCACAAGGGCTGATTCCGGACCGACGGCGGCCCCGTTCCCTTCGAGGGGAGCGGGGCCGCCGTCGTATCTTCCGTCGTTCATCCGGGCTGCATCGACACGACACCCGGGCGATGCCCCCACGCCGCCCCTGCTCGGTAAACCTGCGCCATGACAACTTCGTCAGTTCTCCGCGCACCGAGTGAGACCGCCGATTCTGTTGTAACCACGCCCCGATACTCCCTGGTCGTTTCGTCCGACCGCGAACACCGCGTGGCCGCCCAGCGGCTGCGCTACCGCGTGTTCGCCTCCGAACCCGGATTCTCCGTCCCCGCACACGCGGATGCCCTCGACGCCGACCGGTTCGACGACTTCTGCGACCACCTCCTCGTCCGCCACGAGGAGTCGGGCGAGTTCGTCGGGTGCTACCGCATGCTCCCACCCGACGCCGCTGCCCAGGCCGGCGGCTACTACACCGCAACCGAATTCGACATCTCCGCTCTGGACCCCGTCGGCAACCGCATCGTCGAGATGGGCCGGGCGTGCGTCGACCCCGACCACCGCTCCGGTTCGGTCCTGAGCCTGATGTGGGCCGGCATCCTCCACTACCTGCAACTCACCGGATACGAATGGGTCATGGGGTGCGTCTCCGTGCCGATGCGGGAGCATCCGGACGCCGTCGCCGGTTCCAACGTCCGCGGGGTCCGTGATCTGCTGCTCCGCAAGTACGGCAACGACCCGGCCGCGCGGGCCGTGCCCAGGAACCCGGTGCGCGTCGACGGGCGGTCGCTCGACGAGATCGAGCCGCCCGCCCGGCCGACCCTGCCGCCGCTGCTCCGGGGCTACCTGCGCCTCGGGGCCAAGGTGTGTGGTGAGCCCGCGCACGATCCGGAGTTCGGTGTCGCCGACTTCGTCGCCCTGCAGGGACTGCACGGCGCCAACGAGCGGTACCTCGAACGGCTGCGGTCGGCGTCGGCCACTCTCGAGGCGGGGGCACGGGCATGAGCACGGCCGTGTCCGAGTCGACCGAGGTGACCGTGCACTCGTGGATGCCGTCGAGTCCGTGCGGCGCTGGATGTCTGCCCGCCGAGTCGAACCGTGTGTCGACCCCGACCGTGGTCGTTCGGTGGTGCCTCGTGGTGTCGGCCCTGGCGACGGCGCCGCTCCTGACCGCGGGATGGCTGCTGCCCCGGTCGTGGCGGACCGGCCTGCAGCGGCGGTACGCGGCGATCCTGTTGCGTTGCATGGGAATTCGACTCGTCATCGTCGATCATCGCGGAAAGCGCCGCCACACCGGCGGGATCCTGGTGGTGGCCGGCCACGTGTCGTGGACCGACGTGCTGGTGCTCAGCGCGATCGCACCGGCGAACTTCGTCGCCCGCGGGGATCTGCTGGACTGGCCGGTTCTGGGGTCGCTCGCGCGGCGGATGAGGGTCGTCCCGATCGAGCGGCAGAGCCTGCGGGCGCTCCCGGACACGGTGGCGACGACGGCGGGCAGGCTGCGCTGCGGCGAACGAGTCGTGGCGTTCCCGGAGGGCACCACGTGGTGCGGACGGGCGTACGGCGGCTTCCGGCCCGCGCTGTTTCAGGCGGCGATCGACGCGGAATGCCCCGTCCAGCCGATCTCGCTGCGGTACACCGGCCGGGGCGGGGAGCTGACGACCGGGCCGTGCTTCGTGGGCGAGGAGACGATCGGTCAGTCGATCCGGCGCATCATCCGTCAGAAGGGTGTCACCGCGGAGGTCCGGCTGGCGCCGATCGAGTATCCGGGGGAGTGCCGTCGCGATCTGGCGGCCCGGTGTGAGCGCGCCGCACGAGGCGACGAACGGATCGATCTCGCAGCGCACGACATCGTCGATCCGCTGCAGGGTGCGGTCGGGACGGCGGCCGCGGGCATCGAGGCGGCGGAGCGTCTCGTCGCCTGAGCTATCCTGGTCACGTCATGACCTCTGCCCGCAGTGCCGATCACCCCGTCTACCTGGACCACGCAGCCACCACTCCCATGGTGCACGCAGCCGTCCGGGCGATGACCGACATCTTCAGGACCGTAGGCAATGCGTCCTCGCTGCACGGTTCCGGGCGCGCCGCCCGCCGTCGCATCGAGGAGGCCCGCGAGTCCATCGCCGCCGACCTCGGCGCCAGGCCGTCCGAGGTCATCTTCACCTCCGGTGGCACCGAGAGCGACAACCTCGCCGTCAAGGGCATCTTCTGGGCCCGGCGCGACGCCGACCCCGGCCGGGTGCGGCTTCTCGCCAGTTCCGTCGAGCACCATGCGGTTCTCGACGCGGTGGAGTGGCTCGAGAAGCACGAGGGTGCTCAGGTCACGTGGCTGCCCGTCGACGAACTGGGCCGGGTGTCCCCGCAGACGCTGCGCGACGAACTCGCCGTCCATGCGGACGAGACGGCCCTGGTCACGATCATGTGGGCCAACAACGAGGTCGGCACGATCATGCCGATCACCGAACTCGCCGCGGTCGCGGCCGAGTTCGGTGTGCCGATGCACAGTGACGCCGTTCAGGCCGTCACGCACATCCCCGTGGACTTCGCTGCGAGCGGGCTGTCCGCGCTGAGCATCGCCGCGCACAAGGTCGGCGGACCGCAGGGCGTCGGTGCACTACTGCTGGGACGGCAGGTGCCGTGTGTGCCGCTGCTGCACGGCGGGGGACACGAACGCGACCTGCGTTCGGGCACCCCGGACACGGCGGGTGTCGTCGGCATGGCGGCGGCGCTGCACGCCGCGACCGCCGACCTCGACTCCCGCGCGGCGGAACTGACCGTCCTGCGCGACCGCCTGATCGAGCGCGTCGGCGAGATCGTTCCCGGCGCCGTGCTGAACGGGCCGGTGGGCAGCGCGCGACTGCCGGGCAACGCGCACTTCACGTTCCCCGGCTGCGAGGGCGATTCGCTGCTGATGCTGCTCGACGCCGCCGGGATCGAGTGTTCGACCGGCTCGGCGTGTACCGCCGGAGTCGCTCGCCCGAGCCACGTCCTGACCGCGATGGGCGTGGATTCCGCGACCGCGCGGGGATCGTTGCGCTTCTCGTTCGGGCACACGTCGACGGTCGCGGACGTGGATGCAGTCATCGCGGCACTGCCGCAAGTTGTGGAGCGGGCCCGCGCCGCCGGGCTCGCAGGTGTCGGAGCGCGTGGAGGGGATCGTTGATGCGAGTACTGGCGGCCATGAGTGGCGGCGTGGATTCCGCTGTGGCGGCGGCACGGGCGGTCGCTGCCGGACACGACGTGGTGGGAGTGCATCTCGCACTGTCCGCCGAGCCGGGCACGCTGCGGACCGGATCCCGGGGCTGCTGCTCCAAGGAGGACGCCGGTGATGCCCGGCGTGCCGCGGACGTGCTCGGAATCCCGTTCTACGTCTGGGATTTCGCCGACCGCTTCAAGGAAGACGTGATCGACGACTTCGTGGCGTCGTACGCCGCGGGGGAGACCCCCAACCCGTGCCTGCGGTGCAACGAGAAGATCAAGTTCGCGGCCCTCGCGGACCGTGCGATCGCCCTCGGGTTCGACGCGGTGGCCACCGGCCACTACGCGCAGCTCGAGAACGGCGTGCTGCGCCGTGCCGTCGACGCGGGCAAGGATCAGTCGTACGTGCTCGGTGTGCTCACCGCCGAGCAGCTGTCGCGGGCGATGTTCCCGGTGGGTGACACCCCGAAGGACCGGATCCGGGAGGAGGCCGCCGAACGTGGCCTCGCCGTGGCGAACAAGCCCGACAGCCACGACATCTGCTTCATCCCGTCCGGTGACACCCGCGCATTCCTGGGCGCCCGCATCGGTGTCCGTCCGGGCAGTGTCGTCGACGCCGAATCGGGTGAGGTGCTCGCGGAACACGAAGGCGTGCACGGTTTCACGATCGGCCAGCGGAAGGGCCTCGGCGTCCAGGGTCCCGCAGTCGACGGGCAACCGCGGTACGTGACGTCGATCGAGCCCGACACCGGCACCGTCCGTGTGGGTTCCGCGCGCAACCTCGAGGTGCACGCCATCACGGCGGACCGCGCCGTGTGGACATCCGGGAGCACGCCGGCCGGACCGGTCGAATGCACCGTCCAGGTGCGGGCCCACGGCGGTCTCGCCGAGGCCGTCGCCGAAGCGGTCGACGGCGGCATCGCCATCTCCCTTCGCGAGCCGCTCACCGGCGTCGCGAAGGGGCAGGCCGTCGTCCTGTACCGGACCGACGCGGCAGGCGACATCGTGCTGGGCAGCGGAACCATCTCGGGTACCGACGCGCGTCCGAACACGCAGTGACGCAAGGTATCTCACTGGCCGGAGCCGTCACCGGCGTCGGCTCGTGGCCGGGCACCGATCCGCGTGAAGCCGCCACGGTCGTCCTCGGCGAACTCGGCCGGCTCCCGCACCTGGTCGAACTGCCCGCCCGCGGGCTCGGCGCCGACATGATCGGACGCGCCAGCGCTCTGCTCGTGGATCTGCAACTGGACGTGTCCACGACGGCCTACCGCGTGGTGCAGCGTCGCGGCTCGGTCGCCAAGCGGGCGACCGACCTCCTGAACCAGGATCTCGACGCCCTCGAGGAGGCGTGGGAGAGTGCGGGCCTCGTCGGCGCCGACCACGTGGTGAAGGTGCAGTCGGTCGGCCCTCTCACGCTGGCGGCCGAGGTTGAACTCGGCACCGGCCGGCGCGTGCTCACCGACCCGGGTGCGGTGCGCGACTTCGCCGAATCGCTGGGCGAGGGACTCGCGCGGCACGCCGCGGAAGTCACCCGACGTCTCGGCGCGCAGGTGTTGGTCCAGTTCGACGAGCCGCGACTGCCCGCCGTGCTGGCGGGCACACTGTCCGGTCGATCGCGGCTCGAGACCGTGCGGGCGATGCCGGAACCGGAGGCTCTCGCCGTGCTCGAGGCCGCGCTCGCGGGCTGCGGCGCGGTGACCATGGTGCATTGCTGTTCTGCGGGTCTGCCCACCGACCTCCTGCGGCGCAGCAGTGCCCGCGCGGTGGGTCTGGACGTGTCACAGCTGGCGTCCGCGGACCTGGACGGCATCGGCGAGTTGCTCGACGCGGGCAAGGAGCTCGCACTGGGCCTCGTCCCGACCGACGCTCCCGCCGTGCCTGCCACGTGGCGCGACCTGGCCCGACCTGCGGTGACGCTGATCGACCGGCTCGGATTTGCGCGCACGATGCTGCGGACCCAGGTCGCTGTGACTCCCGCTTGCGGGCTCGCGGGCGCCGATGCGTCCTGGAGCCGGGAGGCGCTGAAGTTGTGCGCCGAGGTGAGCAGCGCGTTCACCGACGACCCCGAATCACTCTGAGTCCGGCGTTCGGTGTCGGCCGGACCGGTTAATCTTCGGTAGTGAGTGAATCGACCGAAGCCCCGACACCGGCTCCCGGACACGTCCGGGAGCACTGGAACGAGCTGGCCGAGGATGTGCGGCAGCACCAGTTCCGCTACTACGTCCGCGACGCGCCCATCATCTCCGACGGAGAGTTCGATGTGCTGCTGGGCGAGCTGAACGACCTCGAGAACCAGTACCCCGACCTGCGGACGCCCGATTCGCCGACACAACTCGTCGGCGGCGGTTTCGCCACCGACTTCGCCTCCGCCGACCATCTCGAGCGGATGCTCAGCCTCGACAACGTCTTCGCCACCGACGAACTGCGCACCTGGATCAGCCGGGTGGAGCAGGAGACCGGCCCCGACCTGCACTACCTGTGCGAGGTGAAGATCGACGGGGTGGCGCTGAACCTGGTTTACGAGAACGGTCGGCTCGTCCGGGCCGCCACGCGCGGCGACGGCCGGACCGGCGAAGAAGTGACGCTCAACGCGCGGACCATCGACGATATCCCGGAAAAGCTCACCGGCACAGACGAATACCCGGTCCCGGCGCTCCTCGAGGTGCGCGGCGAGGTGTTCTTCCGGCTCGAGGACTTCGCGGCACTCAACGCGGCGCTCGTCGAGGAAGGCAAGGCGCCGTTCGCGAATCCCCGGAACTCCGCGGCCGGATCGCTGCGGCAGAAGAATCCGGCCGTGACGGCCCGCAGGCGCCTCGGGATGATCTGCCACGGCCTCGGCCGGAGCGAAGGATTCGAGCCGGTCTCCCAGTACGACGCGTACACGGCACTGGCGGCGTGGGGCCTGCCGGTGTCGACCCACACCGCCCGCGTCACGGGCGCGGACGCCGTCGTGGACAGGGTGCAGTACTGGGGCGAGCATCGGCACGACGTCGAGCACGAGATCGACGGTCTGGTGGTGAAGGTCGACGAGACGTCGCTGCAACGCCGGCTGGGGTCCACGTCGCGGGCGCCGCGCTGGGCGATCGCCTACAAGTACCCGCCGGAAGAGGCCACCACCAAGCTCCTCGACATCCGGGTCAACGTCGGTCGTACCGGCCGGGTCACCCCGTTCGCCTACATGGAACCGGTCACGGTCGCCGGCTCCACCGTTTCCCTGGCCACCCTGCACAACGGCTCGGAGGTCAAACGCAAGGGCGTGCTCATCGGCGACACGGTCGTGCTGCGCAAGGCCGGTGACGTCATTCCCGAGGTTCTCGGGCCGGTGGTCGACGCCCGGACGGGCGACGAGTACGAGTTCGTGATGCCCACCCACTGCCCGGAGTGCGACACGCCGCTGGCCCCCGCCAAGGAGGGTGACGCGGACATTCGCTGCCCCAACCAGCAGTACTGCCCCGCGCAGCTCCGGGAACGCGTGTTCCACGTCGCGGGACGCGGCGCATTCGACATCGAGGTCCTCGGCTACGAGGCCGCCACGAGCCTGCTCGAAGCGAAGGCGATCGGTGACGAGGGCGACCTGTTCTCGCTCACCGAGGACGATCTGCTCAAGACGTCGCTCTTCCGGACCAAGGCCGGCGGGCTGTCGGCCAACGGCCGCCGGCTGCTCGACAATCTCGATTCCGCCAAGGACAAGCCGCTGTGGCGGGTGCTGGTCGCGCTGTCCATCCGTCATGTCGGTCCCACGGCGGCGCGCGCGTTGGCCGGTGAATTCGGGTCGCTCCAGCGGATCCGGGAGAGCTCCGTCGAGGAACTCGCGGCAGTGGACGGGGTCGGCGGCACCATCGCCGCTGCCGTCGCCGAGTGGTTCGGCGTCGACTGGCACCAGCAGATCGTGGAGAAGTGGTCCGCGGCCGGGGTTCGCATGGAAGACGAACGCGACGAATCGATTCCGCGCAATCTCGAGGGACTGTCGATCGTCGTCACGGGTTCGCTCGAGACGTTCTCGCGCGACCAGGCGAAGGAGGCGATCCTCGTCCGAGGCGGTAAGGCCGCGGGTTCGGTGTCGAAGAAGACGGCATTCGTGGTGGTCGGCGAATCGCCGGGAACGAAGCACGACAAAGCCGTTGAACTCGGAGTGCCGGTCCTCGACGAGGACGGGTTCCGCCGACTGCTGGAGGGCGGACCGGACGCGGTCGCGGATTCCGGAGTGTGATCGGAACCTCACGCTCGCATTTTGGGCGGCGTGAGCCGTCCTGTCATAGTTCTGGACATGATCGAGATTCGGAATGCGACGCCGGACGACTACGAGGCCGTCGGTGACCTGACGGTGATCGCCTACGTGGGCGGCGGATTCGTCGAGGCGCACGATCCGTACACGAACCGGTTGCGCGACACGGCCGAGCGCGCGGAGAAGGCGGATGTCCGGGTGGCCGTGATGGAGGGCCAGATCGTGGGTTCCGTCACGATCGCAGAACCGGCGTCACCGTACGCCGATGTCGCGCAGCCGGGTGAACTCGAATTCCGGATGCTCGCCGTGACACCCGACGCCCGCGGGTCCGGGGTCGGGTCGGCGCTCGTGCGGCACGTGCTGGACACGGCCTACGACCGCGGGGACCGCGCGGTCGTGATGTCCACCCAGCCGGACATGGAAGATGCCCGCCGCATCTACGACCGCAACGGTTTCGTGCCTGTGCCCGAACGCAATTGGGTGCCCGTGCCGGGTGTCGAGCTGACGGTCCTGGTTCGCGAACTGGTCTGAGGCGACCACCGCCGGACCTCTCGGCCCGGGACGGCGGTCAGCTCAGGACCGTCGCGATGATGCCGGCGAGGTAACCCAGCCGGGCGATCTCGGACGGACGGAATTCCGGGCCGCCGGGGCGGCCGAGCATCAGCACACGGCCGGTGGTCCCGAGGGGAGCCGCCGCGAGTGTGGTGTTCATGTCGCGCCACACCTGCGGCACCCAGTCGCCCTCGCCGTCGAGCGCAGTGGGCTTCTCCAGCGGCATCCACGGGATCTCGGTGGCGTGGGTCTCGGGAGCTCCCGAGCTGCCGACCACACGGTATGCGCCGTGCGGTCCGAGGTCGGCGACCACGGACCAGCCGACCCGGAGCACGCGCGGCGCCCCGTCGACGAGGACCTGCAGCCGATCGTCCGCCGCGGTGGCGACCTGGTCGATGAGCTCGAGCTCGCGGTGGGTGTCGAGGATTCCGGCGTACGGCCGGATGGAGTCGACGGTGACGCCGGGCAGGTTCTCGGCGGCCGTGATGAGGGTGTCGGGGAGCGATCCCGGCTCGACATCGACCACGAGGTCGTCGATGGCGAATCCGGCACCCCGTTCCACCACGTCGAGCGACAGAATGTCAGCACCCACCGAGCCCAGGGCGACGGCGAGAGAGCCGAGGCTACCGGGACGGTCGGGGAGCTGGACGCGAAGCAGATACGACACGTGCGTCCCTTTCACCACGAGATAGACGCGGGAGTACCTGCGACCCCCGTCGCTCACCATCCTTGCACTTTCGTTCCCGAGTATGCGGTCCCCCCTGCGGCTTCGCCGGGGACGGGACGGGGACTCGCAGGTCGCGCTCGATTCGTGACACCGCCGATACGGATTCGCCTCGTCCGCGAAACACGACAGCCCAAACATGGGTGCATGAACACCACGGCAACGGGAGTGACGACGTCCGTCTCGAGGCGGGTGGCGGCCGGCCGGGAACAGGAATTCCTGCGCTGGACGGACGCCGGGATGGCGATGGCGGGCACATTCCCGGGGTTCCTCGGCGGGGGCTGGCTGCGTGCGGCGTCCGATCCCGAGCAGTACCACGTGGTGTACCGGTTCGCGGACGAGGACACTCTCGAGGCGTGGACGACGTCGCCCGCCAGGAAGGTGTGGGTAGGCAGGGGGACTGGTCTCGCGCAGGACACGGTCACGCACCGGCTGACCGGGGTGGAGGGCTGGTTCGAACCGCAGTCGACGCTCACGCACGCCGTTCGGGTCACGCCGCCACCGCCGCGATGGAAGCAGGCGGTCACCATCTGGCTCGGCTTCTTCCCGATATCACTCCTCATCGCGTTGTTCGTCACCCCCCGGCTCGCGGCACTGGACGTGGTGACCCGCACCGTGGTGGCGTCGGTGGTGACGACTCCGGTGATGGTCTTCGTGGTTCTGCCGTTCCTGACGGGCAGGTTGCGGCGCTGGCTGCACGGCTGATCGAGCCAGGCTCTAGGCTGGGACCCACTTGTGTACGTCCGAACCGAAAGGGGCCCCGCGGTGCCTGCCATCTCCCGTGACGAGGTCGCGCACCTCGCGCGGCTGTCTCGACTCGCCCTGACCGACGCCGAGCTCGACGAGTTCGCCGGTCAGCTGGACTCGATTCTCAGCCACGTGAAGGTGGTCACCGAGGTACCCGCCGAGGATGTTCCGCCGATGGCGAACCCGAACTCGGTCACCAACGTGACCCGTCCCGACGTGATCGTCCCCGGCCTGACTCCCGAGCAGGCGCTGTCCGGCGCCCCGGCTGTCGAGCAGGATCGCTTCGCCGTCCCGCAGATCCTTGGAGAGGGCGAATGAGCGCCGAACTGACCACACTCGACGCCGCAGATCTCGCGTCGAAGATCCACCGCCGTGAGGTGTCGTCCGTCGAGGTCACCCAGGCACATCTCGACCGGATCGCCGCAGTCGACGGCGAACTGAACGCCTTCCTGCACGTGGCAGGCGAGCAGGCCCTCGTGTCGGCGAAGGAAGTGGACAGCAGCCTCGCCGCAGGCAATGCGCCCGCCTCCCCGCTCGCGGGAGTTCCGTTGGCGCTCAAGGACATCTTCACCACCACCGACATGCCCACCACGTGCGCGTCGAAGATTCTCGAAGGCTGGATCGCACCGTACGACGCGACGCTCACGACGAAACTGCGCGAGGCCGGCATCCCGATCCTGGGAAAGACCAACCTCGACGAGTTCGCGATGGGTTCGTCCACCGAGAACTCCGCCTACGGCCCCACCCGCAACCCGTGGGACACCACGCGCATCCCGGGCGGCTCGGGCGGCGGCAGTGCCGCGGCCCTCGCGTCCCGGCAGGCTCCCCTCGCGATCGGCACCGACACCGGCGGCTCGATCCGTCAGCCCGCCGCCGTCACGGCGACGGTCGGCACCAAGCCGACGTACGGCACGGTCTCCCGGTTCGGCCTGGTGGCCTGCGCGTCCTCGCTCGACCAGGGTGGCCCGTGCGGCCGCACGGTCCTCGACACGGCACTGTTGCACGAGGTCATCGCCGGGCACGACCCGCGCGACTCGACGTCGATCGACGCGCCCGTGCGACCCGTGGTGGCGGCTGCGCGTGAGGGTGCCGGCGGCAATCTCAAGGGCGTCAAGGTCGGTGTCGTCAAGGAACTGCACTCCGACAGCTACCAGCCCGGGGTCATCTCCTCGTTCGACGCCGCCGTCGCGCAACTCACCGAACTCGGTGCCGAGGTCGTCGAGGTGTCGTGCCCCAACTTCGAGTACGCGCTCGCGTCGTACTACCTGATCCTGCCGAGCGAGGTGTCGTCGAACCTCGCGCGCTTCGACGCGATGCGGTACGGACTGCGCATCGACGAGGGCGACATGAGCGCCGACCAGGTGATGGCCGCGACGCGTGCCGCCGGCTTCGGCCCGGAGGTCAAGCGCCGCATCATGATCGGCACGTACGCGCTGTCGTCGGGCTACTACGACGCCTACTACGGTCAGGCGCTCAAGGTGCGGACGCTCATCGCCAGGGACTTCGAGAAGGCCTACGAGAAGGTGGACGTCCTGGTGTCGCCCACCAGCCCGTTCACCCCGTGGAAGCTGGGAGAGAAGGTCGGCGACCCGCTCGCGATGTACCTCTCGGACCTGTGCACGCTGCCCACCAACCTGGCCGGGCACTGCGCGATGTCGGTGCCGTCGGGACTGTCCGCGGACGACGGTCTGCCGGTGGGCCTGCAGATCATGGCTCCCGCGCTGGCCGACGAGCGGCTGTACCGCGTCGGTGCCGCCTACGAGGCTGCACGCGGTCCGATCGGCTCGCCGAACTAGGGCCCGGTCTCGCCGAGCTGGGAGCAGTCGGGCAGGGCGGTGCCCTGCTCGCTGCCGTAGCGGTGTCCGTGCCCGGCCGCGAAGTTCAGCGCGGACACCAGATCGACGCTCGTCTGCAGAAACGTGATGCCCGGAATCCATTGGGGTACCGGCGCATCGCGTTCTGCGAGCGAGAGGTCGGGTCGGTGCACGATCAGGTCGGGGGACCACCACACCACCGGGTCGGATGTGTTCGCGAGCACTTTCGCTCCGTCCGTCAGCACGGAGCCGGCGGGCGGGCCTGCCCACAGTGCGCCGCAGACTCGCTCGCGGAGTTGGTCGGCGTCGGTGAAAATTGAACTGCCGCCGACGGATCCGAGGCTCTGGCCGTAGACGTAGAGTGCCGGGCGCAGGAGGTCGGGGAGGTCGGCGATCCGCTCGGCGACGGCATCGAACAATGCTGCGGCCGATTCGTCTGCAGCGGAACGTCCGAACATGAACGTGATCCAGCTCGGCAGGTACGAGTACTGCATGCCGACGATGGCGACGTCGTCAGCGAAGCGTTCCTCGAATCCCTCGGCGGCGTTCTCGTCGATCCACCCCGAGCCGGTGGGTACGGTGACGACGATGGCGGACCGGGTGAATCCGCCGGCCCGCTCGAGCTCCGAGACTGCCAGTGCCGCACGCGATTCGATGTTCGGCGCCGAGTCCATTCCCACATAGGTGCGGATGCCGGCCGACTGCTCGCCCGCTGCTACGAACCGTCGTCCCTGGCGCCCGAGCGACTCCCAGCTGATCGCGGAGTCCGGGCTGCCGGAGAATTCGGCGGACATCGGCCGGTGCAGGGACACGTCGACGAGCGCGTTGGAGTCGCTGTAGGAACGCGACATCATTCCCCACAACGCGGGACCGGCGACCAGTTGCAGTCCGGTCGCGAGAACGACGGCGGTGGTGGCGCTGCCGATCCAGCCGAGACGGCGGGCGACCGTGCCGACGAAGCTGCCGATGCCGACGAACAGCAGGAACGTCAGCGCCGCCCCGATGATCGCCTGCATCCAGTGATCCGGCCCGATGCCCGGCATGCCCATGGCAGCGCGCAGCGAATCCTGCCAGTGGTCGGCGAGCACGATCGCCCAGGCCACCACGATCATGGCGCCGATCAGGACCAGCAGACGCACCGAGTCCCGCGGAGGGTGATGGCTGCGCGAACGGGTGACGAGGTACCTCACCCGACGGATGAGGACGACGAACCCGAAACCGAATGCGGCGAGGACCCCGGTGAACAAGGCCTGCGTCAGCGCACTCCGGGGGAGCAGTGAAGGAGCGAGAGACGCGAGTGTGACGGCGGTGACGACGATCGTGGACGAGGCGCGGGGGAGAGCAGAGACCGGAATCGTCGTGACCAGTGTCCGGCGCAGGGCATTCGGCTTCGTTCGCGAGCGACCGTGCACCGTGCTCCGTCCGGGATCGGACAGAGCGGCGGTGGTCATGCGACGGCTCCGACCGGATGCGGGCGGCGGCGGATCGACCAGGCCGCGCCGGCGAGGAGCGCGACACCGACACCGCCTGCCAGTACATACGGGAGCCCGGATTCGGTGACCGGTGCCGAATAGCCCTGTCGCCAGCTGTTTCCGGTGACGAAGGTGGTCGCGACATTCGCCATCACGAAGCACTGCGCCCGTGCCTGCTCGTCGGCGCGGGTGTCGCACGCCGCGTGCATGCGCTGATCCAGCTGCGCGTCGAGGCTCTGCCGCGCCCAGGGACCCAGGTCCTCGCCGGACCGTGATGCGTACCGCAGAAGGTCGTACCCGAGGTCGTGTGCCTTGCACGAGGTGTCGAACTCGAGGGGCAGCGGCACGGGGGACGAGCAGTCTCCGCCGGGATTGGCGAGCATCCCGTCGATCGGCACCGGCGTGTACCCCATCACGGAAGCGAAGTCCGCGGGAATGGAGTCCCCGGAGAGCTCTGCCGGTGCGGTGAGGGTGTGCACCGCGGCGGAGGCGGCGACGTTCTCGTGCCGGGGTGTGCTCGCCGCGCCGGTGCCTGCGAATCCTGTCGTGGTCAGTAGTGCGGTTGCGGCGCACGCCACCGCGGCCCAAGTCGTTCTCCGTGTCCCCGTCGTTCGCATGACGAGAACGTTATGAATTCGTGTTGCGCAGCCACATCACCCCGGAGTCCGGTTCGATCTCTGGCTTCGTGGTGCGAGGGGGCACCGATCTCATACTGCGGGGCTACGCCGACCTGGACCCGGGGTATGAGGACACTCCGTGACCAGGGTTTCTAATGTCGACGATGTGAAGACGAAGACGCGCATCCGGAGAGCCGCCGAAGGTCAGTGGCTGAACGTGGCAATCGTCGTGGTCACGGCGATTCTGTTCGCCGTGGCGTGGCCGACCCTGCAGCTGACCCACCAGGTCAGTCCTCCAATTCAACCGTTCGTGGCAGCGCTCGCGACGTTCCCGTTCCTGCTCATCCGGTCGAATCCGGCGCTGGCCTGGGCCGTCTCCGCGGTCTCGGCGCTGGTGATTCCGCGCGTCTTCGCACTGCAGGACGGCTACGACTACCCCTGGCAGGTGGTCCACATCCTGGTGATGCTCGCCCTGCTGGCCGCCGTCAGCATGCGCGCCGCAATTCCGGTCGTGGGTGTGGCATGGATCTCCACCGTCCTGCTGTTCCTCGCCGACACCCCGGGCACCAACGGCCGCGGGTGGGCGGTGGGCCTGACCGCGATCGTCGTCTTCGGCCTGCTGATCCGCTGGCTGGTGCTGTCCCGCCGGCAGCTCGCACAGCAGGAGGAGCTGAGCGAGCTCGAGCGCACTCGCCGGACGATCCTCGAGGAGAAGGCGCGCATCGCCCGGGACCTGCACGACGTCGTCGCGCACCACATGTCGATGGTCGTGGTGCAGGCGCAGAGCGCGCCGTACCGCATCGCCGACATGTCGGACGAGACGCGGGCCGAGTTCGAATCGATCGGAGCCGCCGGCCGCGCCGCGTTGAACGAGGTGCGCGGACTGCTCGGAGTGCTGCGCAGCGACGGCCAGCTGGCCGAGCACGCGCCGCAGCCCGGGGTTCAGCAGATCAGCGAGCTGCTCGAGGGCAGCCGCAGAGCCGGCATTCCCGTCTCCTGGCACGTCGACGGCGACCCGACGCTCGTGTCGGAGTCGGTCGGGCTCGTGATGTACCGCATCCTGCAGGAATCCCTCGCCAACACGGCCCGCCACGCGGCGGGCGCCGCGGTCGAGGTGAAGATCGCGTACGAGTCGCCGATCGCGTCCGTGTCGATCGTGAACGGCCAGCCGAGGCGGAGCCTCGTCTCGGCGCTGACCAGACACGAGTCGACCGGCGGCAACGGCATCATCGGTATGCGCGAGCGTGCGCAGGCAGTCGGGGGCGTACTCACCACCCACCTGCACGACAACGGCGGATTCGAGGTCCACGCCGAGTTCCCGGTGGCCTCCGCCTAGGCTGGCTGGGTGGCCATCACCGTATTCATCGCCGACGACCAGGCTATGGTCCGGCAGGGCTTCGGAGCCCTGCTCGCCTCACAGCCCGACATCAGTGTCATCGGTGACGCTCCGGACGGGGCCGTGGCGGTGAGCGAGGTCCGCCGGCTGCGACCCGACGTGGTCCTGATGGACGTCCGCATGCCGGAGATGAACGGACTCGACGCGGCCCGCGTCATCCTGTCGGCCGGTTTCGATCCGCCGGTGCGCGTGCTCATGCTCACCACGTTCGACGTCGACGACTACGTGTACGAGGCGCTGAGCATCGGGGCCAGCGGCTTCATGCTCAAGGACGCGCCCGCGGAGGAACTCATCCGTGCCGTGCGGGTGGTCGCGGACGGCGAGGCGCTTCTCGCGCCGACCGTCACCCGGCGTCTCATCGCCGACGTGACCAGCCGCCGCAGCACGGCGCGCCGCAAACCGGCCGCGCTGTCGGCGCTGACGCCCCGCGAACGCGAGGTGCTCGAACTCATCGCCCGCGGCATGTCCAACACCGAGATCGCGGAGCGCCTGTTCGTCGCCGAGCAGACCGTCAAGACGCACGTCGGCAAGGTGCTGTCCAAACTGGATCTGCGCGACCGCGCACAGGCAGTGGTCCTGGCGTACGAGAGCGGTCTCGTCACACCCGGCTGAGCGAACCGGCCGGTCCGAGGTGCTCGAACACGGTTCGAGCGGCAAGATGTGTAATGAGAACCACCATCACCACACGAGACGACGAGGGGTGCTTGGATGCGGATCGGAATGCTCACCGGAGGCGGAGACTGCCCCGGACTGAATGCGGTGATCAGGGCGGTGGTTCGGACCGCCGCCGGCCGATACGGCAGCTCGGTGGTGGGATTCCGTGACGGCTGGCGCGGCCTGCTCGAGGATCGCAAGGTGGTGCTGTCCAACGACGACCGGATCGATCGAATCCTCACCCGGGGCGGCACCATCCTCGGCACCGCGCGGGTCAACCCCGACAAGTTGAAGGCCGGCCTCGATCAGATCCGGCAGACTCTCGACGACAACGGGATCGACGCGCTCATCCCGATCGGCGGGGAGGGCACACTCACCGCCGCGAGCTGGCTCGCCGAGAGTGGGGTGCCCGTGATCGGGGTTCCGAAGACGATCGACAACGACATCGACTGCACCGACGTGACGTTCGGTTTCGACACCGCTCTGTCCATCGCGACCGATGCGATCGACCGCCTGCACACCACCGCCGAATCCCACCAGCGGGTGATGCTCGTCGAGGTGATGGGCCGGCACGCGGGCTGGATCGCGTTGCACTCCGGGCTCGCGACCGGTGCGCATCTCACTCTCGTTCCCGAGGTTCCGTTCGACGTCGGCGAAGTCTGCTCCCTCGTGAAGAAGCGATTCCAGCGCGGCGATTCGCATTTCATCTGCGTCGTCGCCGAGGGCGCCACTCCGACCCCGGAGTCGATGAGTCTGCGCGAGGGCGGCATCGACGAGTTCGGTCACAAACGCTTCACCGGCGTCGCGCAGCAGCTCGGCGACGAGATCGTCCGCCGCATCGGCAAGGAAGTGCGGACGACGGTACTCGGGCACGTGCAGCGGGGCGGAACCCCGACGCCGTACGACCGGGTGCTCGCCACCCGCTTCGGGGTGCACGCCACCGACGCCGTCCACCGCGGCGACTTCGGCAACATGGTGGCCCTGCACGGCACGTCGATCGACCTCGTGCCCCTGCAGGAGGCGACCCGGCGCCTCAAGACGGTGCCGAGGGAGCGGTACGACGAGGCGGCCGCATTTTTCGGCTGACCGCGTTTTCCGGCGAACCGCCGGACGCATAAACTCTGTGGCATGACTGCTGTCGACACTCCGGACCTCCTCGACTACGACGAAGTGCTCGCCAAGTACGAGCCTGTTCTCGGCATGGAGGTGCACGTAGAGCTCGGCACCAACACGAAGATGTTCTGCCCGTGCCCCACCGAGTTCGGCGCCGAGCCGAACACGCAGGTCTGCCCGGTGTGCCTCGGTCTGCCCGGCTCGTTGCCCGTCGTGAACGAGGCGGCGGTCGAGTCCGCGATCCGGATCGGACTCGCACTGAACTGTTCCATCACGCCGTGGGGCCGGTTCGCACGGAAGAACTACTTCTACCCGGATCAGCCGAAGAACTACCAGATCTCCCAGTACGACGAGCCGATTGCCACCGACGGCTACCTCGACGTCATCCTCGACGACGGCACCACGTGGCGCGTGGAGATCGAGCGCGCGCACATGGAAGAGGACACCGGAAAGTCGCTGCACGTCGGCGGCGCGACCGGGCGCATCCACGGTGCCAGCCACTCGCTGCTCGACTACAACCGCGCCGGCGTCCCGCTGGTCGAGATCGTCACCAAGACCATCAGCGGCGCCGGTGCCCGCGCCCCCGAGGTGGCCCGCGCGTACGTCACCGCCCTGCGCGACCTGCTGAAGTCGCTGAACGTGTCCGACGTCCGTATGGACCAGGGTTCGATGCGCTGCGACGCCAACGCGTCCCTCATGCCGATCGGGGCGACCGAACTCGGTACCCGCACCGAGACGAAGAACGTCAACTCCCTCAAAAGCGTCGAGGTGGCGGTCCGGTACGAGATGCGCCGCCAGGCCGCGGTGCTGGAGGCCGGCGGTGAGGTGATCCAGGAGACCCGGCACTTCCAGGAGGCCGACGGGACGACGTCGCCGGGCCGCCGCAAGGAGACCGCCGAGGACTACCGCTACTTCCCGGAGCCCGATCTCGAGCCGGTCGCGCCCAGCGCGGAATGGGTCGAGGAACTGCGTGGCACCCTGCCGGAGCTGCCGTGGGTCCGCCGCGGCCGGATCCAGGCCGACTGGGGTGTCTCGGACGAGGTCATGCGTGACCTCGTCAACGCGGGCGCCCTCGACCTCGTCATCGCCACAGTCGAGGCCGGCGCCTCCCCGGAGGCCGCACGGTCCTGGTGGGTGTCGTACCTGGCGCAGCAGGCGAACACCCGCGGGGTGGAACTCGCCGAGCTGCCGATCACGCCGGCTCAGGTCGCGCAGGTGGTCGCGCTGATCGACAGCGGGAAGCTCAACAACAAGGTGGCCCGCCAGGTGGTCGACCACGTCCTCGAGGGTGAGGGCGACCCCGAGCAGGTCGTCGCGAACCACCCCGAGCTGGTCGTCGAACGCGACGACACGAAGCTGAAGGCGGCCGTCGACGAGGCTCTGGCCGCGAACCCCGACATCGCCGAGAAGATTCGCGGCGGCAAGGTCGCGGCCGCGGGCAAGATCGTCGGCGACGTGATGAAGGCCACCCGTGGTCAGGCCGACCCGGCCCGCGTCAAGGAACTGGTCATCGAGGCCTGCGGCTGAGCCCCCTTCTGCACCAACGGGACGCTCGTTCGGATCAACCGAACGAGCGTCCCGTTCGTTTCGACGGGGGCGGGCCGTCAGTCGAATCCGCCGCCACCGGAGGGCAGGGGCATCTTGATCACGCGGTCGTCGTTGGGTCCGGGCTGACCGCCGGTCTTGTTGACGGTGCTCACCCAGATGAGACCGTCGGGTCCGAGTGCGGCGCCGCCGAGTTGGCCGTACCGGTCCTGGACGATGACACCGGGGGCTGTGGTCACGGCTCCCGTGCCGGGGTCGGCAGCGAGTGCGGACATGGCCTTCGCGGTGCTCAGTGACACCGCCACGACGTCACCGGCGGCGACGCAGCCGCCGACGCCGGGCCGCTCCGGCCACGTCCACACCGGAGACGACACCGCCCCGTCGGCGCTGACCCGCAACAGCCGATCCTCCAACGGGGTGCGGTCGGTGACCCACACGGCCACACCCGGGTCGACGCACACCCCTCCCGCGGTCCCGATGCCCGACAACACCACCTGAGGGCGGGGCTGCGCCGGTGCCGGTGCGGGCGAGAGGGCGGTGACCTTCAGCAGTTTCCCGGCGAGGGACGCCGGATCGGCAGCCGCGGCGACATTGCCCGCATTGCCGGTCAGGACCATCAGTTCGTCGCCGGAGAATTCGAGCGACCCCGCATTGCCCGCGTCGCCGCGTGGAATCCCGCCGAGAACCTCCTTCGCGGAGTCTCCCGGTGCGATCCGCACCACCCGGTTGTCGGTCGGGGTCGTGACGTAGGCGTAGATGAGGTTGTCCTCGACGAAACTCGGCGACAGCGCGATGTCGAGTAGTCCGCCGTCGGTGGTGCCGTCGACGTCGACGTGCGCGATCTCCTTGGGGGTCTGCCCCTGGGCGACCTGCAGGATGCGTCCGGTCCGCCGCTCCGCGACCAGGGCGGTGGCCCCGTCGGGGAGGACGACGAGTCCGCCGGTGGTGTCGAGGCAGGTGGCGATGACGCTGGGGTCCGGATCCTGGCACGGTCCCAGCGGCCCGCTCGGCGGTGGGGTGGTGGTCGTGGACGGCGGCGGGTTCTCCGGTTCCACCTCGGCGCCCGATGCACCCGTCGGCTCGGGTGTGAAGGGTGAGGACGCGGAGTCGTCGAATTTCGCGCACCCGGCGGCGAGGACCGCCGTGACGCACAATGCGGACATCGCCATCTTGCGGGACGCCGTACGGCGCCGCCCACCCACCATCATGATGGAGACGTTACGGAAGAGTGCGAGGTCGCCGCCACGCCGGTTCCGCCTACCAGCGATGTCCGGCCGGTCGACCTAGGCTTGACGGTGTGACTGACATGCGGAAAGACCCCAGCGAGTCGTCGGACCAGGGTGCTGTGGACCAGGGCGCCTCCCCCGGCTACGGCAAGGTCTCGAGCCCTTACGACCTTCCCACCGAGCGCTTCCAGTCGGCCACGCCGACGTCCGGTTCCGCGGGGCAGGGTCTCCCGCACACCGACGACGAACTCGACTACGGCGATGCGCGCGGCGCGGGCCTTCCCACCGAGCAGATCCCCGCGTACCGGCAGGCGGGGGCGTCCGGCATGCCGGACCAGCCGACACAGGTGATCAGCGCGGGTTCCGGCGCGTCCCTCGGTGCCACGGCGGGTGATCCGTCGATCGACCGGATCGGCGAAGGCGACGTGAAGATCGGCCGCGGCACCCTGGACCTCGGCCTCCTGGCCCTGCGACTCGCGGTCGGCGGTACGGCACTCGTGCACGGTCTGCAGAAGCTGACGGGGATGTGGAACGGTCCGGGACTCGACGGGTTCGAGGAGGTGCTGGTGAACTCGGGGTTCCAGCAGGCGAAACTGCTTGCGATCCTGGGCGCCATCGGTGAGGTCGCGGGTGGTGCGCTGCTGATCCTCGGTCTCGTCACCCCGCTCGCTGCAGCCTCGGTGCTGGCCGTGATGATCAATGCGTGGGCGTTCCGGCAGATCGCGGAACCGGGGCTCGAGTACTTCGCGCCTGCAGGCACCGAATACGAGACGCTGCTGGGTGTGTGCGCCGGCGTGATCATTCTCACCGGGCCGGGACGTATCTCGCTCGACGGCCGACGGGGCTGGGCGACACGCCCGTTCATCGGGTCCTTCGCGGCACTGATCCTTGGCGTTGCCGCCGGTGTCTGCGTGTGGATCTTCCTGAACGGCGCCAACCCCCTCATCTGAACGTCTCGTATATCCACGACTGCGCCGCACCCCCGGATCGGGAGTGCGGCGCAGTCGTTTTCGTTCGAAATCAGCGCTGGACGAGTTCCGGGATGGTCTCCTCCTCGGGCGGGCCGGCCTGTGCGGCGAGCTTCTGTCCGAGGACCGACTTGCGGCGGCCGTAGGCGAGGTACACGACGACGCCGATGGCCATCCACACGAGGAATCGGATCCAGGTCTCGACCGAGAGGTTCAGCATCAGCCAGCCGCAGGCCAGGACGGCGAGGATGGGGACCAGCGGGACCAGCGGAACGCGGAATCCGCGGGGCAGATCGGGGCGCGTGCGGCGGAGGATGATGACGCCGATGCAGACGAGCACGAACGCGAAGAGGGTGCCGATGTTCACCATCTCCTCGAGCGTGCCCATCGGGAAGAAGGCGGCGAGGAGTGCCACGACGGCGCCGACGAACAGCGTGATGCGGACCGGGGTGCCGTTCTTGCCGGTCTTGGCGAGACTGCGCGGGACGAGTCCGTCGCGGGACATGGCGAACAGGACGCGGGTCTGGCCGAGCATCATCACCATCACGACGGTGGTGAGGCCGGCGAGTCCGCCGAAGTTGATGGCGGTCTGAGCCCAGGTGATGCCGTGTGCCTCGAAGGCGGTGGCGAGGGTGGCGCTGCTGTCGCCGACGAGCGGGCTGCCGGTCTTGAGGTCGGTGTATTTCACCATGCCGGTGATCACGAGGGTGACGGCGACGTAGAGCACGGTGACGATGGCCAGCGAGCCGAGAATGCCGCGGGGGAGCGCCTTCTGCGGGTTCTTGGTCTCTTCGGCGGTGGTGGCTACGACGTCGAATCCGATGAAGGCGAAGAAGACGAGGCTTGCGGCGGCGAGCAGGCCGTACCAGCCGTAGCTGCTGCCGTCGGCTCCGGAGAGGAAGGAGAAGAGGGTCTGGTGCACACCGTGCGCGGCGCTCTCGTTGCCCTCGGCGGGCGGGATGTAGGGGGCGTAGTTCTCCTTCTTGATGTAGAAGACGCCCACGGCGATGACGAGGAGGACGACGGCGATCTTGATGGCCGTGATGACGGCGGACACGCGCGAGGACACCTTGGTCCCGATGGCGAGCACGATCGTGATGCCGCCGACGATGATGAGCGAGCCCCAGTCGAAGTCGATGGGACCGAGGTGGGCGGTGGTGGATCCGCTGAACCCGAGGACGTTACCCAGATACAGCGACCAGCCCTTGGAGACGACGGCCGCCGCGAGGGCGAATTCGAGGATGAGGTCCCAGCCGATGATCCAGGCGACGAACTCGCCGAAGGTGGCGTAGGAGAACGTGTACGCACTGCCCGCGACGGGGACGGTGGAGGCGAACTCGGCGTAGCAGAGGGCGGCCAGGCCGCACGCGATGGCGGCGAGGACGAAGGCGAGCGAGATGGACGGCCCGGCGACGTTGCCTGCAGTCCGGGCGGTGAGCGTGAAGATGCCGGCGCCGATCACGACGGCGACACCGAAGACGGTGAGGTCCTTCGCGGTGAGTTCCCTCCGCAGCCGGGTGTCGGGTTCGTCGGTGTCCGCTATCGATTGCTCAACGGATTTCGTTCGCCAAATGCCGACTCCTGGCATGTGTCGCTCCTAGGTTGTGTTCCCGATGGCCTCGTGGGCCGGAGATGTTCCGGTGGTGCTGCCGGTTGTGATGTAGGTCTCAACGGCCAACTGAGGGAACCACTACTGAGCGCCGTGTGCAAGAAGCGCGGTCTCAACTAATCAAATCGATCAGTAGAACCTGTTCTGGGGTGTTGCCGTTTGAGCGAGTTGATCACCCGTGAGCGCGGTCACATTCGAGGCGGAATCCGTGGGCGCACCGACGACGGAAGCCGGGTGCCGCGGCAGGAAGCTCCTGCTGCGGCACCCGGCTTCGTGTTGCTCGGTGCGCCCGGTGCGGGTGCGTCAGGGGACCTGACGGACCGCGCCCTTGTCGGCGGACGTGGCCAGCGCGGCGTACGCGCGCAGGGCTGTGGTGACGGTGCGTTCGCGGTTCACCGGCTGCCACGGACGCTCGGACGAGTCCATCTTCGCCCGGCGCTCGGCGAGCACCGCGTCGTCGACGAGGAGCTTCAGCGTGCGGGTCGCGATGTCGATGAGGATCTGGTCGCCGTCCTCCACCAGGCCGATGGCGCCGCCACTGGCGGCCTCGGGGGAGATGTGGCCGATGGACAGTCCCGAGGAACCGCCGGAGAAGCGGCCGTCGGTGATCAGCGCGCACTTCTTCCCGAGGCCGGAGCCCTTGAGGAATGCGGTGGGGTGCAGCATCTCCTGCATGCCCGGGCCGCCTGCGGGACCCTCGTAGCGCACGACAAGGACCTCACCGGGCTGGATCTTCTTGCCTAGGATCACCGACACCGCCTCTTCCTGCGACTCCACGACGCGCGCGGGTCCCTGGAAGTGGAACAGGTCTTCGTCGATGCCCGCCGTCTTGATGACCGCGCCGTCGAGGGCGATGTTGCCGCGCAGCACGGCCAGGCCGCCCTCGACCGTGTGCTTGTGCTCGAAGTCGCGGATGCAGCCGTTGGCGGCGTCCGTGTCGAGCGACGACCAGCGGTTGTTCGTCGAGAACGGCTCGGTGGTGCGGACACCGCCGGGCGCGGCGTGGAAGAGTTCGACGGCTTCGTCGGATGCCTTGCCGGACCGGATGTCCCACGTGTCGAGCCACTCGTCGAAGCTCTCCGTGTGCACGGTCGAGACGTCGCTCTCGAGCAGTCCGGCCCGGCGGAGTTCGCCGAGGATGGCGGGGATTCCGCCCGCCCGGTGCACGTCCTCCATGTGGTAGTCCGAGTTGGGCGAGACCTTCGACAGGCACGGCACCTTGCGGCTGATCTCGTCGATCTTGTCGAGATCGAAGTCGTAGACCTCACCCTCCTGCGCGGCCGCGAGCGTGTGCAGCACCGTGTTCGTGGAACCGCCCATCGCGACGTCCAGCGCCATCGCGTTGCGGAACGCGGCAGGCGTCGCGATGTTGCGGGGGAGGACGGAGTCGTCCTCGTCCCGGTAGTACCGCAGCGCGGCTTCGACGACGGTTGTTCCCGCGCGGGTGAACAGCGCGCGACGGGCCTCGTGGGTGGCCAGCGTGGAACCGTTGCCCGGCAACGCCAGACCGAGCGCCTCGGTGAGGCAGTTCATGGAGTTCGCGGTGAACATGCCCGAGCACGACCCGCACGTCGGGCAGGCGCTGCGCTCGACCTCGGACAGTCCTTCCTCGTCGACCTCGTCGTTGGCGCTCGCCGAGATCGCCGTGATGAGGTCGGTCGGTGCCTGGGCGACACCGTTCACCACCACCGCCTTGCCGGCCTCCATGGGACCGCCGGACACGAACACGGTCGGGACGTTCAAACGCAGTGCCGCATTGAGCATTCCGGGGGTGATCTTGTCGCAGTTGGAGATGCACACCAGTGCGTCGGCGGTGTGCGCGTTGACCATGTACTCGACGGAGTCGGCGATGATTTCGCGGCTGGGAAGGGAGTACAGCATCCCGCCGTGACCCATCGCGATGCCGTCGTCGACAGCAATCGTGTGGAACTCGCGAGGTACACCACCGGCGGCGCGGACGGCGTCGGCGACGATGTCGCCGACGTTCTTCAGGTGGACGTGCCCGGGAACGAACTGCGTGTACGAGTTCGCGATCGCGACGATCGGCTTCCCGAAGTCGGAGTCGGTCATTCCGGTGGCGCGCCACAGTGCGCGGGCGCCTGCGGCATTTCGTCCTGCGGTGGTGGTTCGGGACCTCAGCGGGGGCATGAGCGTATTCCTTAGTCAGCGTACGGAAGTACTGACAAACGCTACTCGCGCACTATTCCCCGTCTGTGTCCGGCCGGTTCTTCACCGGCTGTTCGCCGTTCGACTCGGCGCCGGCGTGGTGTGCCGCTTCGTCCGCCGCGGCGGCTGCCGCGTAGGGGTCGGTGATGCGGCCGCCGCTGGCGTCGGCGATCTCGGGGAGCCGATCGAACGTGACGACGGGAAGGGTCACCTCGCCCCCGTCGGTCAGCGTCGCCCGGGCCCAGCCGCGCTTGGGGAAGCGGAATCCCGTGATCTCGGACCATGCCAGCGACCGGCCGCCGAACAGCCTGCGCACCTCGAGTCCTTCGGACGTGACCGTGGTGCGCACCCGCGCGACCCAGGCCACCGCGACGATCGGGGCGATCACGAGCCAGCCGAAGGCGGCGGGCCAGCCGAAGATGGGGAACGACACGGCGAACAGGAGGAAGGCGCATCCCAGGTAGGCCAGGGGAGAAATCCGGATGACCTGCTTGGGTGGGTTCGTCGTGTGGGATGATGATTCTGGTGGCACGGGCTGCTGCGGAGTTGACACCTCTACATCTTCGCACCGCAGCCGATGTATCTCATATTCTGGGACGGCCGACTCACCAAGTTGACTGTTCACTATTAGCGCGCCTACCGTCGAGCGCGTGAAACAGAATGAGTTGCTCGTAATCGGCCGGCGCGTCGTCGCCTGAGTCGATTCCTTCAACTCGCCAGATAACGACGCGCCACCCTCGTACAGCATCAGCTGACGGGGGTTTTTTGTTGCCCGGAGCCAGAATCAGAGGATTTCCCAGTGAGCGCACCAACCGCACGGCCTCAACCCACGCCGCGCAAGTCGGGGGCAGCAAGCCCGACGACCGCGGCCGCCGCGACTCAGACCGGTAGCCGCCGCCAACTCGCCCCCGAGCGGGTCAGTGGCGCCCAGTCCGTGGTCCGAGCCCTCGAGGAGCTCGAGGTCGACACGGTATTCGGCATTCCGGGTGGTGCCGTTCTGCCTGTCTACGACCCGCTCTTCGACTCGACGAAGGTCCGGCACGTGCTCGTCCGTCACGAGCAGGGTGCAGGCCACGCCGCCACCGGGTACGCCCAGGCGACCGGCAAGGTCGGAGTCTGCATGGCGACGTCCGGTCCCGGTGCGACCAACCTCGTGACGCCGCTCGCCGACGCGCAGATGGACTCCGTTCCGGTCGTGGCCATCACCGGCCAGGTCGGCCGTGCGCTCATCGGCACGGACGCGTTCCAGGAAGCCGACATTTCCGGCATCACGATGCCGATCACCAAGCACAACTTCCTCATCACCGACGGCGTCGACATCCCCCGGATCATCGCGGAGGCCTTCTACCTCGCCTCCAGCGGGCGTCCCGGCGCGGTGCTCGTCGACATCCCGAAGGACGTTCTCCAGGCGCAGACCACGTTCTCGTGGCCGCCGGAGATGCGGCTGCCCGGATACCGTCCCGTCACCAAGCCGCACGGCAAGCAGGTCCGCGAGGCGGCCCGCCTGATCGCCGACGCGAAGCACCCGGTGCTGTACATCGGTGGTGGCGTCATCAAGTCGGAATCGTCTCCGGAACTGCTCGAACTGGCCGAGCTCACCGGCATTCCCGTGGTCACCACCCTCATGGCGCGCGGCGCGTTCCCGGACAGTCACACGCTGAACTGCGGCATGCCCGGCATGCACGGCACGGTCGCGGCGGTGGCGGCACTGCAGCGCAGCGACCTGCTGATCACGCTCGGCGCACGCTTCGACGACCGCGTCACCGGTCAGCTCGATTCGTTCGCCCCCGATGCCAAGGTCATCCACGCCGACATCGATCCGGCGGAGATCGGCAAGAACCGGTACGCGGACGTCCCGATCGTGGGTGACTGCAAAGAGGTCATCGTCGAACTGATCGAGGCGATCAAGGCCGACCTGGCCACCGGAACCACGCTGGACCTCACCGAGTGGTGGGCGTACCTCGACGGAATCCGTCGCACGTACCCGCTCAGCTACGACCGTCCGTCCGACGGCGCGCTGTCCCCGGAGTACGTGATCCAGGCGGTCGGCAAGCTTGCCGGTCCCGACGCGATCTACTGCGCCGGCGTCGGACAGCACCAGATGTGGGCCGCGCAGTTCGTCAACTACGAGAAGCCGCGCACCTGGCTGAACTCCGGCGGTCTCGGCACGATGGGATACGCCGTGCCCGCCGCGATGGGCGCCAAGATGGGCATGCCCGACACCGAGGTGTGGGCCATCGACGGTGACGGCTGCTTCCAGATGACCAATCAGGAACTCGCCACCTGCGCGCTCGAGGGCATCCCGATCAAGGTTGCGCTCATCAACAACGGAAACCTCGGCATGGTGCGCCAGTGGCAGACGCTGTTCTACGACCAGCGCTACTCCAACACCAACCTCGGCACGCACGGTGCGATTCGCATCCCCGACTTCGTCAAGCTCGCGGAGGCGTTGGGCTGCCACGGCATTCGCGTCGAGCGCGAAGAGGACGTCGAGGCGGCGATCCGTGAGGCGCAGGCCATCAACGACAAGCCGGTGGTGATCGACTTCATCGTCGGTGCCGACGCCCAGGTGTGGCCGATGGTCGCAGCGGGCACGAGCAACGACGAGATCATGGCGGCACGGGGCATCCGTCCGCTGTTCGACGACGACGAAGCGGCTGCCGAGCCGGCCGTCATTCACGAAGCCATGGAGCGCGAGCAGCGTTCGGGCACGGCCGCAGCGGCCGGGGAGGAAGATCAGTGAGCACCAGCCACACCCTCAGTGTTCTCGTCGAGGACAAGCCGGGCGTGCTGGCCAGGGTGGCCGCGCTGTTCTCCCGTCGTGGGTTCAACATCGAGTCGCTCGCCGTCGGTGGTACCGAGCTTCCCGAGATCTCACGCATGACCATCGTCGTGACCGTCGACGAGTTCCCGCTCGAGCAGGTGACCAAGCAGCTCAACAAGCTCATCAACGTCATCAAGATCGTCGAGCAGGACGGTGAGGCCTCCGTCGCCCGCGAGCTGGTGCTCATCAAGGTGCGAGCCGACGCCAGCGTGCGCACGCAGGTGATCGAGACCGTGAATCTGTTCCGCGCCAAGGTGATCGACGTCTCCCCGGAGTCGGTCACGATCGAGGCGACTGGAACGCGATCCAAGCTGGATGCACTGCTACGGATGCTCGATCCGTACGGTATCCGGGAGATCGTGCAGTCCGGGGTCGTGGCCGTGGGACGGGGGCCGAAGTCCATCACGGCCACTCGCTAGTACTTTAGATACGCAAATCCAAGAAAGAGGTTGAACTGTGGCAGTCGAGATGTTCTACGACGACGATGCCGATCTGTCGATCATCCAGGGCCGTAAGGTCGCTGTGATCGGTTACGGAAGCCAGGGCCACGCGCACTCGCTGAGCCTGCGCGACTCGGGCGTCGATGTGCGTATCGGCCTCAAGGAAGGCTCGAAGTCCCGCGCGAAGGCCGAGGAGCAGGGCCTGACCGTCGGTACCCCCGCCGAGGTCTCCGAGTGGGCCGACGTGATCATGGTGCTCGCACCCGACACCGCGCAGGCGTCGATCTTCACCAATGACATCGAGCCCAACCTGAAGGACGGCGACGCGCTGTTCTTCGGACACGGCCTCAACATCCACTTCGACCTGATCAAGGCTCCGGAGTTCGTCACCGTCGGCATGGTCGCCCCCAAGGGTCCCGGCCACCTGGTGCGTCGTCAGTTCGTCGACGGCAAGGGTGTTCCCGCGCTCATCGCGATCGACCAGGACCCCAAGGGTGAGGGCCAGGCTCTCGCGCTGTCCTACGCCAAGGGCATCGGCGGCACCCGCGCCGGCGTCATCAAGACCACGTTCAAGGAAGAGACCGAGACGGACCTCTTCGGCGAGCAGGCCGTGCTCTGCGGCGGCACCGAGGAACTGGTCAAGACCGGTTTCGAGGTCATGGTCGAGGCCGGCTACGCGCCCGAGATGGCGTACTTCGAGGTGCTGCACGAGCTCAAGCTCATCGTCGACCTCATGTACGAGGGTGGCATCGCCCGCATGAACTACTCGGTGTCCGACACCGCGGAGTTCGGTGGCTACCTCTCCGGCCCGCGCGTCATCGACGCCGGCACCAAGGAGCGCATGAAGGCGATCCTGGCCGACATCCAGTCGGGTGAGTTCACCCGCCGCCTCGTCGCCAACGTCGAGAACGGCAACACCGAGCTCGAGGGCCTGCGCAAGGCGAACGCCGAGCACCCCATCGAGGTCACCGGCAAGAAGCTGCGCGACCTGATGAGCTGGGTCGACCGCCCGATCACCGAAACCGCCTAGGTTTCACTGATTTACAGTTCCACCGAACCACCGGCCCGATGTCGCATCGGTCTCGTCAGAGGCCCCCGATGTGACATCGGGCCGGTGTTGTTTCGTGTCCGATTCCGTTGTTACAGGCGTCCACTATGTGGTATCGCAGACCGGGATGCGGTTTTCCTGTGAGGGCGGACTAAGCTGTGTGTGGTTAAAACACCCCCACACCCACCTATTCAGGGAGTTTGCACGTGAGCCAGCCAGGCCGTCCTGTAGTTCTGATCGCCGACAAGCTCGCGCCGTCCACCGTCGAGGCATTGGGCGACGGTGTGGAGGTGCGATGGGTCGACGGACCTGATCGCCCGGCCCTGCTCGCGGCGGTGCCCGAGGCCGACGCGATCCTCGTCCGTTCCGCCACCACCGTGGACGCCGAGGTTCTGGCGGCCGGTACCAAGCTCAAGATCGTCGCCCGTGCCGGTGTCGGCCTCGACAATGTCGACGTGCCCGCCGCCACCGAGCGTGGTGTCATGGTCGTCAACGCCCCGACGTCCAACATCCACACGGCCGCCGAGCACGCCGTCGCGCTGATGCTCGCCACCGCCCGCCAGATCCCCGCGGCCGACGCCACCCTGCGTGACCGCGAATGGAAGCGCAGCAAGTTCAACGGTGTCGAGATCTTCGGCAAGACCGTCGGCGTCGTCGGCCTCGGCCGCATCGGCCAGCTGTTCGCGCAGCGTCTCGCCGCGTTCGAGACGCACGTCATCGCGTACGACCCCTACGTGTCGGCTGCCCGTGCCGCGCAGCTCGGCATCGAGCTCGTCACCCTCGACGAACTTCTCGAGCGCGCCGATCTCATCTCCGTGCACCTCCCCAAGACTCCCGAGACCAAGGGACTGCTCGGCACGGAGAACCTGGCGAAGACCAAGAAGGGCGTCGTCATCG
The DNA here is from genome assembly GCF_042671975.1 of Rhodococcus sp. NPDC127593. Lineage (NCBI taxonomy): Bacteria > Bacillati > Actinomycetota > Actinomycetes > Mycobacteriales > Nocardiaceae > Rhodococcus > Rhodococcus sp. NPDC127593. Next base: position 101,223 of record NZ_JBHXWI010000001.1, read on the forward strand.
TCAACGCTGCCCGTGGCGGCCTGATCGACGAGGCAGCGCTGGCCGAGGCCATCAAGTCGGGTCACGTGCGCGCCGCGGGCCTGGATGTGTTCGAAACCGAGCCCTGCACCGACAGCCCGTTGTTCGACCTGCCCGAGGTTGTCGTGACGCCGCACCTCGGTGCCTCCACGACCGAGGCTCAGGACCGCGCCGGAACCGACGTCGCGAAGTCCGTACTGCTAGCTCTCGCAGGCGATTTCGTTCCCGACGCCGTGAACGTGTCCGGTGGCGCCGTGGGCGAGGAAGTTGCCCCGTGGCTCGAGATCGTCCGCAAGCAGGGTGTGCTCATCGGCGCCCTGTCGGGTGAACTGCCCGTCAACCTTTCCGTCGACGTGCGCGGCGAGCTCGCCTCCGAGGACGTCGAGGTGCTCGCGCTCTCGGCTCTGCGCGGTGTGTTCTCCGCCGTCATCGAGGACGCGGTCACGTTCGTCAACGCCCCCGCACTCGCGGAGGAGCGCGGCGTCACGGCGGAGGTCACCAAGGCCGCCGAAAGCCCCAACCACCGCAGCGTCGTGGACCTGCGCGCCGTGTTCGGCGACGGCAACGTCATCAACGTCTCGGGCACGCTGACCGGACCGCAGCAGGTCGAGAAGATCGTCAACATCAACGGCCGCAACTTCGAATTGCGCGCCGAGGGTCTCAACCTGGTGGTCAACTACACCGATCAGCCCGGCGCGCTGGGCAAGATCGGTACGCAGCTCGGCAACGCAGGCATCGACATCCAGGCTGCCCAGCTCAGCCAGGACGCCGAGGGCGAGGGTGCGACCATCCTCCTCCGCGTCGACCGGGAGGTGCCGAGCGAGGTGCGGGACGCGATCTCCACCGCCGTCGGCGCCACCAAGATCGAGCTCGTCAACCTGGCTTAATCCCCACTGTGCGCGTGTCGCGACCTCCGTTGTCGTGGCGCGCGCACAGCTCTATGTGAAGTGAGGCGTTCATGAAGCTTGCGGTCATTCCGGGTGACGGCATCGGTGTCGAGGTCACTGCCGAGGCGCTGAAGGTGCTGCGGAAGCTCGTACCCGATCTCGAGACCACCGAGTACGACCTCGGTGCCCGTCGATACAACGCCACCGGGGAGCTGCTCCCGGACGCCGATCTCGCGGCGATCCGCGAGCACGACGCGATCCTGCTGGGCGCCATCGGCGACCCGTCGGTCACGCCAGGCGTGCTCGAGCGGGGTCTGCTGCTGAACATGCGATTCGCGTTGGATCATCACGTGAATCTGCGTCCGTCGCAGCTCTATCCGGGATCGAAGTCGCCGCTCGCGGCGCAGCCGGACATCGACTTCGTGGTCGTGCGCGAGGGCACCGAGGGTCCGTACACCGGCAACGGTGGCGCGATCCGCGTCGGCACCCCGCACGAGATCGCGACCGAGGTGTCGATCAACACGTGGTTCGGTGCCGAGCGGGTGGTGCGCTACGCGTTCGCGCTCGCGCAGACCCGGCGTAAGCACGTCACCCTGATCCACAAGACGAACGTCCTCTCCAACGCCGGTGCGATCTGGACGCGTGCCGTGGAGACGGTGTCCGCCGAATACCCGGACGTAGAGACGGCGTACTGCCACATCGACGCGGCCACCATCTACATGGTCACCGACCCGTCCCGCTTCGACGTGATCGTCACCGACAACCTGTTCGGCGACATCATCACCGACCTCGCGGGTGCGGTCACGGGAGGCATAGGACTGGCGGCGTCGGGAAACATCGACGCGTCGGGGACCAACCCGTCGATGTTCGAACCGGTGCACGGCAGCGCCCCGGACATCGCCGGCCAGGGGATCGCGGATCCCACGGCGGCCATTCTGTCGGCGGCGCTGCTGCTGCGTCACCTCGGCCGGGACGGCGATGCCGCGCGCATCGAGTCTGCCGTCGAGGCGGATCTGGCGTCCCGTGGTGACTCGAAGGTCGTCACGTCGGAGGTCGGCGACCGGATCGCCGCCGCCCTCTAGGATCGCGATTCGATCTTGTCTCCCTCGATCCCCGTGGACCGGTCTTCGGACCGGGCCACGGGGATCAGTGATATCGAGGCGGCCGGAAACCCTGCGGCTATGGCGAAAGTCACCGGGAAGCCGACGATTCCGATCAATGCGCCGAACACTGGGGGAACGATCGAGGCTGCGACGAACTGACCGGTGTTCTGGACACCGAGTGCGCGTCCGCCCCAGAACGGACCGGCGAGCTCGGCGACGGCGGTGAAGGCGAGGCCGTTCGGTGCCACCGTCGCGACGGACGCCGCCAGCAGCGCCACGATCGCCAGCGGCGAGTCCATCGCATCCGTCACGGCGAGCGCCGCCATCGACACCCCGCCGGCGACGGCGACCCAGCGAAGCGGACGCATGCGACTGCCGACCACGTCGGACCAGAAACCGACTCCCATCCGGCCGAACGCGCCGAGGATCTGGGCGACTGTCACGATCAGGCCTGCCGCCGTTGCTTCCCAATGCCTTTCGGAGATCAGCCACACGAGCGCGTACGTCCACACCGTGTACTGGGGCACGACGAGCAGCACCGAGACGGCGTGGATGCGCCACAGGATCCCGCTGTCGCGATACGGATTCGCGAGCATGCCGAGATCCGCCGCGGCACTTCGGCTCGGCCTGGGCGGATCGACCACCCAGAGTGCACAGGCCAGCGCGGCAGCCGCGCACAGGGCGGCGGGCAGCGCGAGCGCCCATCCGATGCCGTGGTCGTGTGCGACCGAGGGGAGCGTCAGCGCAGCGCAGGCAATGCCCAGCGGCAGCGACATCTGCCGGATGCCCATCGCCAGTCCGCGCCGCTCCGGCGGGAACCATCCGACGACGACACGCCCGCTCGCGGCATTCGCCGAGGCCGCCGCCATGCCGCCGAGCAGCAGGAAGGCTGCGGTGGCCGTGAGTGATCCGGACAGGGCCGCGCCCATTCCCGCGGCCGCCGTGGACGCCATTCCGGCGGCCAGCACTCGGCGTTCGCCGTAGCGGTCGGCCAGGGCACCCCACGCGATCAGCGTCAGCATGACCCCGAGGGTGGGTGCGGCGACGAGGAGTCCGGTGCGGGCGAGGCTGAGCCCGTGATTCTCCTGGAGTTCGGGGATCAGGAAGGCGACGCCGTTCACGAAGACCGCCTGTGCGGCCTGGGCGAACATCCCGAGTGCGAGCATCCACCATCTGCGGGCGGTTCCGACGGCGGACGGCGTGTCGATCGATGCTGTCATGTCATCTCAATATCTAGGATTGAAGTCTCATATATTGGCGAACATGCGGAGTCTATACCCCGCGTCCCCCGGCGTCCCGGTACGGCGGTGAACCCGGGCCGATAGACTCGGCGCCATGCGTCTTGGTCGAGTGGCAAGTCCCGATGGTGTTGCGTTCGTCAGTATCGAGGGGGACGGGGAGTCCCGGATCGCGAAGGAGATCGCCGAGCACCCGTTCGGCAGTCCCACTTTCACCGGCCGGAGCTGGCCGCTCGCCGATGTGCGACTGCTGGCACCGATCCTCGCCAGCAAGGTCGTGGCGATCGGAAAGAACTACGCCGCCCACGCCGCCGAGATGGGGGGAGTGGCGCCGGCCGATCCTGTGATCTTCCTCAAGCCCAACACCTCGATCGTGGGCCCCGACGCCGCAATCGTCCTGCCGAAGTCCTCCAATGAAGTTCATTACGAAGGAGAACTCGCCGTCGTCATCGGACGCCCCTGCAAGGACGTCCCCGCAGCCAAGGCCCTCGACGTGGTGCTCGGTTACACGGCGGCCAACGACGTGTCGGCCCGTGACCACCAGCGCCACGACGGGCAGTGGACGCGAGCGAAGGGTCATGACACGTTCTGCCCACTGGGACCGTGGATCGAGACCCAGCTCGACGCCTCCGACGTCGACATCACCACCGAGGTGGACGGAGTGGTGAAGCAGCGGAGCAACACTTCGCTTCTCCTGCACGACATTCCGAAGATCATCGAATGGGTGTCGGCCGTCATGACGCTGCTCCCGGGCGACGTCATCCTCACGGGCACCCCGGAGGGCGTCGGTCCGATCGTCGACGGACAGAGCGTGAGCGTGACCATCGGTGGCATCGGCACCCTTACCAACCCGGTGACTGCCAAGCGCTGACGGCTCTCGTGTCGAAATCGGGAGCGGACTAGCCTGTAGGAGTCCGTTTTCCCAGCGTCGACCCAAGTGAGCCATGACCACAAGCGAAGTTCGCGTCCGTTTCTGCCCGTCGCCCACCGGAACCCCGCACGTGGGGCTCGTCCGAACCGCCCTGTTCAACTGGGCGTTCGCCCGTCACAACGGTGGGTCGTTCGTGTTCCGCATCGAGGACACCGATGCTGCCCGTGACAGCGAGGAGTCGTACCAGGCGATCCTGGACGCGCTGCGCTGGCTCGGATTGAACTGGGACGAGGGCCCGGAGGTCGGGGGACCGTACGAGCCCTACCGCCAGTCCCAGCGACGGGACCTGCATCTGGACGTCGTCGCGAAACTGCTCGCGGCGGGCGAGGCGTACGAGTCGTTCTCGACGCCCGAGGAGGTCGAGGAGCGGCACAAGGCGGCCGGCCGCGATCCCAAGCTCGGCTACGACAACTTCGATCGTGATCTGACGCCGGAGCAGCGGCAGGGGTTCCTCGACGAGGGCCGCAAGCCCGTCGTCCGGCTCCGGATGCCGGCCCACGACCTGACGTGGGACGACCTCGTGCGCGGCGAGACGACGTTCAAGGCCGGAACCGTTCCCGACTTCGCCCTCACCCGCGGCAACGGGATTCCGCTGTACACGTTGGTCAACCCCGTCGACGATGCGTTGATGAAGATCACGCACGTCCTGCGCGGCGAGGACCTGCTGTCGTCGACGCCGCGGCAGCTCGCCCTCTACGAGGCGATGCAGCGGATCGGCGTGGCCGATTTCACTCCGAAGTTCGGGCATCTGCCGTTCGTCATGGGGCAGGGCAACAAGAAACTGTCCAAGCGCGACCCCGAGTCGAACCTCTTCATCCATCGCGACCGCGGTTTCGTCCCCGAGGGATTGTTGAATTACCTGGCGCTGCTGGGCTGGGGTATTTCCGACGACCACGACGTGTTCTCGCTGGACGAGATGGTCGCCGCCTTCGATATCTCCAAGGTCAATTCCAATCCGGCCCGGTTCGACCAGAAAAAGGCCGACGCGATCAACGCCGAACACATCCGGCTGCTCGAGCCCGCTGATTTCGCCGCGCGCCTGCGCGGGTTCCTGACACTCCACGGCCATCTCGGGGAGACCGTGGACGAGTCCGTCTTCGCGACCGCTGCCGAACTGGTTCAGACGCGCATCGTTGTCTTGTCCGACGCCTGGGATCTGCTGAAGTTCCTGTTCGTCGACGAGGCCGACTTCGCGATCGATCCTGCCGCCGCTGCCAAGAACCTGGGCGCCGACTCCGCACCGGTTCTCGAGGCCGCCCTCGCGTCGCTGGACGCAGTCGCGGTGTGGGACGCGGCCTCACTGGAAGAGGCCCTCAAGACCGCTCTCGTGGACGAACTGGGCCTCAAGCCACGTAAGGCGTTCGCTCCGGTGCGGGTGGCCGTCACGGGCTCGCACATCAGCCCGCCGCTCTACGAATCGATGGAACTGCTCGGCCGCGACGTTTCGCTGTCCCGGCTGCGCACGGCGCGGGCCGGCATCGTCGGCTAGAACGCCGCTCTCGGGCCGAAAAGGGTGCAAAAACAGCCTCTGACCATACGATTTGGTAAATCCCGGCAGTAGGCTGGTAATCTCTTCTTCGGCCCGAGGCGGGCCGCAGAGCCCAGAAGCTCAGCGGTTCGAGAACGGCCATTGGGGTATGGTGTAATTGGCAACACAGCGGTTTCTGGTACCGCCATTCTAGGTTCGAGTCCTGGTACCCCAGCGGAAGTTCGGCCGATTTTGACTCCGAACTTCTGGAAGCTATGCTTGCTGAGCTTCCAAAGCAAGACAAAGTTCCTGGCCCCGTCGTCTAGCGGCCTAGGACGCCGCCCTCTCAAGGCGGTAGCGCGGGTTCGAATCCCGTCGGGGCTACAAATAAGAAACACCCTCCAAGAAATTGGAGGGTGTTTCTTTTTACCCGGATGTGTCGTTTATCCGGTCTTGCGGCGGAATTCGCGTTTGTGGTCGGCAGGCCCGTGGGCCTCGTGCGCCTTGGAATGTCCGTCCTTGTGATCGGCGGACAGCCCGGCCTGATGATTCTTCCGCTCGAGTGCTTCGCGGAATTTCTTTTTCGTGTCCTCGTTACTGGCGTCGGTCATGGTGAACTCCCTCGGGTAGTCGGTTCACTCTGTGAAGCTACGCCGCGGGCACCGAGAATGCTTCCGTTTTTTCTGCCCGCGATCAGGCGCGGCGGTCGGCCGTCTCCAGGAACGCGGCCGTGGTCCCGCCCACCGGCATCGCGGGCAGGCCGAGTTTGGCGTGATCCCAGCTTCTGATGCGCTCGGGAACGATCCGCACGACCACCCGCTTGTACAGCAGCTGGTCGATGGCGGGACGCAGATCGTCGGTGTAGGGCCCGGTGTACCGTTCCCACACGCTGACTCCGACCGCGAACATCGCGTCCGGGGCCTCCACGATCTCCGCCCGGCCCTCGATGGAAATTCCGCGCAGGGTGTCGTACGTCTGGCCGTCCTCGATCAGAACGGTGACCCGGTCGTCGCGGCGCAGGTTGACCGCCTTCTGCGATTTCGACTTCGTCTCGAACCAGATCTCGCCGTCGATCACGGCGTACCACATGGCGACCAGATGAGGTCTGCCGTCCGCTGCCACCGTTGCGAGCGTGGCGATCCGGCTCCGGTCCACGAATTCGGCGATCTCCGAATCCGTCATCGTGATCTGCGATCGTTGGTTCTTCCCCATCGGCTTCTCCTGTCGCGGTGAACGTCGGTCGTGAATGGTCAGAGTCTCTTGTGCAACGCCTCCGCGGCGGCGAGAAGGTCGGCCGCCCACCGGGCGCCGGGGCGCCTGCCCATTCTGTCGATGGGTCCGGACACCGAAATCGCTGCGATGACAGCGCCGCCGGAATCCCGCACGGGTGCGGCGACGCTGGCGACACCGGGTTCACGCTCGGCGGCGCTCTGTGCCCAGCCGCGACGGCGGACCTCGAGCAGCACGCGTTCGCCGAACGCCGCGTCGGGAAGGACTGTGCGCTGGGTCTGCGGGTCGGCCCAGGCGAGAAGGACCTTGGCGCCCGAGCCGGCGCTCATCGGCAGTCGTGCCCCGACGAGAACGGTGTCGCGGAGGCCCGTGGGCGGCTCCATCGCCGCCACACAGATGCGCTGGGTGCCTTCCCTGCGGTACAGCTGCACGCTCTCACCGGTGATCTCGCGCAGTCGCGGAAGGACGAGCGCCGCCGCCGAGACGAGCGGATCGTTAGCCGTTGCAGCGAGTTCGGCGAGGCCGGGACCGGGGCACCACAGCCCGTCGGAGTCGCGGGTCAGCAGGCGGTGGACCTCGAGCCCGACGGCCAGCCGGTGGGCGGTGGCGCGGGGGAGTCCGGTGCGCGAGCACAGTTCGGTGAGGCTGCAGGGCTTCTCGGCCACGGCATGCAGCACGCCCACCGCTTTGTCAAGGACTCCGATGCCGCTATGCTGTCTCATAGGTCGATACCACGTTCTCGCATACTGGGATCATAGCGCACCTTCGTCTCACGTCGAGTGCGTGTCCGGGAAGAGGGTAACGACATCAAGCGCACTGCGGACCGGCCCGAAGCCCGCGGTGCGAGAAGACACACAGAGGTGGAGAAGATGGCGGAGAAAGCACGCACCCTGGCAGAGAAGGTGTGGGACGACCACGTCGTGGTCCGGGGTGAGGGAGACAACCCCGACCTCATCTACATCGATCTGCATCTCGTTCACGAAGTGACGAGTCCGCAGGCATTCGACGGACTTCGGCTGGCGGGGCGCCCACTGCGCCGGCCCGACTTGACGATCGCCACCGAGGACCACAACGTCCCCACCGTCGACATCGACAAGCCGATCGCCGACCCCGTTTCCAAGACCCAGGTGGACACGCTGCGGCGTAACTGTGAGGAATTCGGTGTCCGGCTGCACCCGATGGGGAACATCGACCAGGGCATCGTCCACGTCGTCGGCCCCCAGCTGGGTCTCACCCAGCCCGGCATGACCGTGGTGTGCGGCGACAGCCACACGTCCACCCACGGCGCCTTCGGCGCACTCGCGATGGGTATCGGCACCAGTGAGGTCGAACACGTCATGGCGACGCAGACGTTGTCGTTGCGTCCCTTCCGGACGATGGCGATCACCGTCGACGGCGAATTGCCCGAAGACGTGACGAGTAAAGATCTCATTTTGGCCGTCATCGCGAAGATCGGAACGGGCGGTGGCCAGGGCTACGTCCTGGAGTACCGCGGCGAGGCGATCCGGAAGATGTCGATGGAAGCGCGGATGACCATCTGCAACATGTCCATCGAGGCGGGTGCGCGGGCAGGCATGATCGCCCCCGACGAGATCACCTACGAATACATCAAGGGACGTTCCCACGCGCCGAAGGGCGCCGACTGGGACGCCGCGGTGGAGGCCTGGGAGCAGTTGAAGACCGAGGAGGGTGCGGTTTTCGACAACGAGGTCCACATCGACGCGAGCTCCCTGACGCCGTTCGTGACCTGGGGCACCAACCCGGGGCAGGGGCTGCCGCTCGGCGAGGCCGTTCCGAATCCGGCCGAGATCGTGGACGAGAGCGAACGCCAGGCCGCGGAGAAGGCGTTGACCTACATGGGTCTCGAAGCCGGAACTCCGTTGCGTGAGGTGGCGATCGACACAGTTTTCGTGGGTTCGTGCACCAACGGCCGGATCGAGGATCTGCGGGCCGTGGCCGACGTGTTGCGCGGCCGCCACGTCGCAGACGGGGTCCGGATGCTGATCGTGCCGGGTTCGATGCGCGTTCGCGCGCAGGCCGAAAAGGAGGGTCTCGGCGAGATCTTCACCGCCGCGGGCGCCGAATGGCGGCAGGCGGGGTGCTCGATGTGCCTCGGGATGAACCCGGATCAGCTCGCGCCCGGCGAGCGTTCGGCCTCCACGTCCAACCGCAATTTCGAAGGCCGTCAAGGCAAGGGCGGCCGGACTCACCTGGTTTCGCCGCTGGTCGCCGCCGCGACCGCAGTCCGGGGAACACTGTCCGCGCCGACAGATCTGGCCTAGGACCCAAGGAATTTAGGAGATTTTTCGATGGAATCCTTTAGCACACACAAAGGTATCGGCGTTCCGCTGCGGCGATCCAACGTGGACACGGACCAGATCATTCCGGCGGTGTACCTGAAACGAGTGACCCGCACCGGTTTCGAGGACGGTCTGTTCGCCGCGTGGCGGAACGATCCGGACTTCGTTCTGAACGTCGCTCCGTACGACAAGGGCAGCGTTCTGGTGGCCGGGCCCGATTTCGGCACGGGCTCCTCCCGGGAGCACGCCGTGTGGGCGCTATCCGACTTCGGATTTCGGGTCGTGATCGCGTCTCGCTTCGCCGACATCTTCCGGGGCAACGCCGGCAAGGCCGGTCTGCTGGCCGCTCAGGTGGCCCAGTCGGATGTCGAACTGCTCTGGAAGTTGCTCGACGAGCAACCCGGTCTCGAATTGATTGTCGACCTCGAGAACAAGACTGTGACGGCCGGAACCACCGTGGTGCCCTTTGCGATTGATGACTACACGCGGTGGCGTCTGATCGAGGGTCTGGATGACATCGGATTGACATTACGGCAGGTAGAAGCCATTTCCGAGTTTGAAAAGTCAAGGCCTTCTTGGAAACCTGCGACACTTCCGGAGCCCACTCCGGCCGACTGAAAGTCGGAATCGGAGCCCTGTCTCCCAGATAATAAGTTCCTGAGAATGGTGCCGCGTTGTATGAGAATTGGCGTGGCACATAGACTCCTGCGGTATTCAGGTTTACCGTAGTTCGTAGTCGGTCCGATGATGGACCATTAGTTCGCGGAGGAATTTCAATGAATAAGGCAGAGCTCATCGATGTTCTGACCGAGAAACTGGGCACCGACAGGCGCACGGCAACGGAAGCTGTCGAGCATGTCGTGGACACGATCGTCCGGGCAGTGCACCGCGGCGACAGCGTGACCATCACCGGTTTCGGTGTCTTCGAGCAGCGTCGTCGCGCGGCCCGTGTCGCACGTAACCCGCGCACGGGTGAGACCGTCAAGGTCAAGCCGACGTCGGTGCCGGCGTTCCGTCCGGGCGCTCAGTTCAAGGCGGTTATCGCTGGCGGCCAGAAGCTTCCGGCCACCGGTCCGGCAGTCAAGCGCGGCGCAGCGGCGCCCGCCACCAAGGCTGCCGCCAAGAAGGCTGCTGCAAAGAAGACGGCTGCCAAGAAGACCGCAGCCAAGAAGGCAGCTCCCGCCAAGACCGCGGCTGCCAAGAAGACTGCAGCCAAGAAGGTGGCTCCGGCCAAGACCGCGGCCGCGAAGAAGACCGTGGCGAAGAAGGTGGCTCCGGCCAAGACTGCAGCCAAGAAGACTGCAGCCAAGAAGGCTCCGGCCAAGACCACGGCCGCCAAGAAGACCGCAGCAAAGAAGGCTCCCGCGAAGCGCGCCAAGTAATACAGCGCACACGGGACTGCCCGAACACAGACAGGCGCCGACCCTGGGGGTTGGCGCCTGTCTGTGTTCTCCTGCCTCCCGGGGAACTCCGGCCGGTGGGGCTCAGTCCTTCCGAGTGGGAGGCAGCGGACTGTCGATGTGGTCCGCGGCGATGAGTTTGCCACCGGACAGCGAGAGCACCCAGGTGCTCGCCTTCCTGTTCCGTGCCGGTGGAAGTGTGATGCCGTCGATCTCCGCCCACCAGTCGAGCAGATCGGGAATGACGCCACCCTGACTGCAGATCACCTGAACTCCGCCGAGAGCGGCGATCTTGCGGACCCGCGTGCGGGTGGCAACCGGGTCGGCGGTGTAACTCTCCTCGGACAGCAGCGGATCCAACCGGACGGTCGTGTCCACCGCGCGTGCCAGCGGCTCGACCGTCTGTGTGCAGCGCGTCCGGTCGGCCGACGTGATGTCGGTGGCCCCGAACGCCGCGAGCTGCGCGACGAGCGCTTCGGCCTGAAGTCGGCCGTTCGCATCCAAGGGCCGGGTGGTGTCGTCGCCCTTGTAGCGTTTCCGGCTTCCAGCCTTGGCGTGCCGGACCAGCAGCACGGTCGCGGTGTCGGGCGGCTGGGCCGTGAATCGACGGAGCATCTTGCGATCCATGGGATACGACAGCTGGTCGGCCACCTCGGATACGGGAAGCCACCGCATCTCGTCCACTTCACTGTTGGAGACGAATTCACCGGCGCGGGCTTCCGCTGCCCAGTATTCGACTCGTTTCAATCGGCGGTGGCCCGGAATCGGATATGTCAACGCGCCGAGATGCCTGCCGAGGCGCCCGCGAATACCCGTCTCTTCTTCCACCTCACGCAGTGCGGCCACCACGGCGGTCTCACCGGGGTCGAGCTTTCCCTTGGGAAATGACCAGTCCTCATATTTGGGCCGGTGAATGAGCGCGATCTCGATCTCGTCGGGATTACCGGGAGACTTTCGCCACAGCACTGCCCCGGCAGCGAAGATATTGGCTTTGACCGGTTTGCCGGGTGAACTGCTCACCGATTTCCTTCCTTTTGCCGCGCGCTCGCCGCGATCAGGATCCGGTGCCCATTCGTTTGCGCATCATCGCCTCCTGGTGGTCGCGAACCTCCTCGCCGTGGGCCGGCGACGGAACCCACCGGCCGTCAGGCCCGAGCACCCAGCACCGCGTGACGGGATCGAGCGCGGAATCGACGATCTCGCCTATCTGAGCAGTGAGTCGAGGATCTTTCACCTGCGCCATGACCTCGACACGTCGGTCGAGGTTGCGGTGCATCATGTCTGCGCTGCCGATCCAGAACTCGTCGGCCCCGCGAAAATGGAAGAGCCGGGAATGCTCGAGGAATCGTCCGAGAATCGACCGGACGTGGATGTTCTCACTCAAGCCGGGAACTCCGGGCTTGAGGGCGCAGATGCCACGCACGACGATCTCGACGGGGACACCGGCCTTGGATGCGCGATAGAGCGAGTCGATCACCTGTTCGTCGACCAAGGCGTTGGCCTTCAGAAGAATTCCGGCGTTCTCGCCCCGCAGCTTGTGCGCGATCTCACCGTCGATCCGCTCGATGATTCCCCGGCGCACACCGTACGGCGCGACGAGGAGGTTGCGGTACTGCGTCTTCCGCGAGTAGCCGGTGAGGGAATTGAACAGGTCGGTGAGGTCTGCGCCGATCTCAGGTGCAGCGGTGAGCAGGCCGATGTCTTCGTACAGCCGAGCGGTCTTCGGGTTGTAGTTGCCGGTACCGATGTGGCAGTAACGCCGGATGGTGGACCCTTCGCGACGGACGACGAGGCACGTCTTGCAGTGGGTCTTGAGCCCGACCAGCCCGTACACCACGTGCACACCCGCGTGTTCGAGCTTGCGGGCCCACTTGATGTTCGCCTGCTCGTCGAATCGCGCCTTGATCTCGACCAGTGCCACAACCTGTTTGCCCGCCTCGGCGGCGGTGATCAACGCGTCGACGATGGGGGAGTCGCCCGAAGTGCGGTAGAGCGTCTGCTTGATCGCCAGAACCTGGGGGTCGGCCGCAGCCTGTTCGATGAAGCGCTGGACGCTCGTGGAGAACGAGTCGTACGGGTGGTGGACCAGGACGTCGCCGTCGCGGAGGGTGGAGAAGACGCTCTTGGGCGTTTCCCTCTCGCCGAATGCCGGATGCGTTGCCGGCACGAACGGTGCGTCCTTGAGGGCGGGCCGGTCGACCGCGTACACCTGCCAGAGGCACGACAGATCCAGCAGCCCGGGCACCTGGATGACGTCGCCGGGATCGACGTCGAGTTCGCGCAGGAGAAGTTCGAGCATGTGCTCGGTCATGTCGTCCGCGACCTCGAGCCGCACCGGTGAACCGAAGCGGCGGCGGGCCAACTCACGCTCGAGCGCCTGCAGAAGATCTTCGTCGCGGTCTTCCTCGACCTCGAAATCGGCGTTGCGCGTGATCCGGAATGCATGGTGCTCCACGATCTCCATGCCCGGGAACAGCATGTCGAGGTGAGCGGAGATCAGATCTTCCAGGGGCAGGAACGCGTCGATGGAGGAGGGTGTCTCGTTGCGGCGGACGCGGACGAACCGGCCCACGTTGTCCGGAACCTTGACCCTCGCAAAGTGTTCGCCACCCGTGACCGCATCCTTCACCGTCACCGCGAGGTTGAGACTCAGCCCGCTGATGTACGGGAACGGGTGGGCGTGGTCGACGGCGAGCGGAGTGAGCACGGGGAAGATCTGGTCCTGGAAATGCACCGACAGTCGCTCGCGGTCGTCGTCGGTGAGATCGTCCCATCCGATGATGGAGATCCCTTCGGCGGCAAGCGCAGGACGAACGGAGTCGAGGAAGACGCGCGCGGCCTTCTCCGAGATCTCCTGGGTCCGGGTCGCGATCAGCGAGAGCTGTTCGCGGGGGGAGAGGCCGTCGGCGGACCGCACGGACAGCCCGGTCTCGTCACGGCGCTTGAGTCCGGCGACGCGGACCATGAAGAACTCGTCCAGATTGGACGCGAAAATGGCGAGGAACTTGGCGCGCTCGAGCAACGGCAGCGACGTGTCCTCGGCGAGGGCGAGGACCCGGGCATTGAAATCGAGCCAACTGAGTTCGCGGTTCAGGTAACGATCTTCGGGGAGTCCGTCGGTCAGCGCGCTCGTGAGGGCACTCGTCGCAGCGGGTGGCGCCATCGGAACGCTCGTGGGATTCGCCGTCACGATGTCTTCGCGGGTTCCGTTCTTTCCGTCGACGTCGGTCTGCTGGTCGAGTGCTTCTCGGTTACTCACCCCACGATCATCCCTCGAGAATTCGGCCGCGGACAATCGATGGGGCAAATTCACACGGCGTGCGCGGCCTACTCGTTTCCGCAGCGCGAGGGGACGGTGTGTTCGAGAGCATCGAGTGCGGCACGCGTCGCAGGTCCGACGCCGAGTGCCTGCGCGGCATCGAGATCGTCGGCGGTGTCGACGTCGGTTCGCAGACCCGGCCAGTGCCCGTCGAGGGGACGCGCCCCGGATTCGAGATGCCGCTTCGCCGATCCGGGTCCGAACCGGGGATCGAGCGGAAGTTCCGGGTCGCAGGAGAACAGTGCGGCGGTTCCGGTGCCGTGATGATCGACGACCACCGACCTGCCGCCGGTCCTCGCCGCGGCGAGTGCTTCACCGAATTCGCCTCCGCGAAGAGACGGAAGGTCGGCCTGCAGTGCGACGACGTCGACTCCGCGCTCGTTGCGGCGGACGTGCTCAGCTGCCGCCGACAGCGCCGCATTGAGACTGTGCTCGGTGCCGCCCTCGTCCGGCCGATCCTCGGCCGAAACGGGTGCGGGGTCGGCGTAGACGTGGGCGCCGACACTGCGTGCGAGCCGCGCCACCGCGGGGTCCGGTGTCACCACGGTGACACCGACGACCGTAGCGACGTCGCTGACGACGGCCAGGGTGTCGCGCAGCATCGACAGGACCAGTCCGGTGCGGTCGGCCGTGTCGAAGACACCCGACAGCCGGGTCTTGGCCGCGTGGAGTTCCTTCACCGCGACGAGTACGTGCGCGCGCGGCGCCACGGATCGGGTCGCTGTGCTCATGCGGATATCTTGCCAGTCCGCGCGGGGTGGTGCTCCGGACGCCCGGTCGTGGCTGAGCAGCGAACGAGTTCGGTAGCGGGGCGGCGCTCGACCTCGGCATCGGCAATACTGTGGGCGACGCATCGGGTAACGAACGACGAGGGGGCTGTGTGAGCAAGGCTGCGGTACTGGGAGCGGGTTCATGGGGGACTGCGTTTGCGAAGGTCCTGGCCGACGCCGGGACCGATGTCACCATGTGGGCGCGACGGGGTGAGGTCGCCGAATCGATCGTGTCGCGGCACGAGAACGCGGACTACCTGCCGGGCATCGCCCTGCCTCCGTCGTTGACCGCCACCGACGACGCGCGGGCCGCACTCGACGGCGCCGACATCGTCGTCCTCGCGGTGCCGTCGCAGTCTCTGCGCGACAATTTGCAGGTCTGGAGTCCGATGATCCCCGAGGATGCCACCATGCTGAGCCTCGCCAAGGGCATCGAGACCGGCACCCTGATGCGGATGAGTCAGGTGATCATCCAGGTCACCGGCGCAGACCCGGGGCGTGTCGCCGTCCTGTCCGGGCCCAATCTGGCCCGGGAGATCGCGATCGGTCAGCCGGCCGCGACGGTCGTCGCGTGCACGGATTCGACGCGGGCACTGGCACTGCAGAAGGCCTCGGCCACCGGATACTTCCGTCCGTACACGAATTCGGACGTCATCGGGTGTGAGATCGGCGGCGCCTGCAAGAATGTCATCGCCCTCGCCTGCGGTATGGCATCGGGAATCGGCTTGGGAGAGAACACGATTGCGAGCATCATCACCCGCGGTCTCGCCGAGATCATCCGGCTGGGAGTAGCGCTCGGTGCGAAACCCGCCACCCTCGCGGGTCTCGCGGGAGTGGGCGATCTGGTTGCGACGTGCACGTCGCCCCTGTCGCGCAATCGGTCCTTCGGTGAACGCCTCGGGCAGGGTGGTTCGATCGAGAGTGCCCAGGCGGCCACTCACGGTCAGGTCGCCGAGGGCGTGAAATCGTGCTCCTCCGTGCGGGCTCTCGCTGCCAGTTACGACGTCGAGATGCCGCTGACCGATGCCGTGCACCGGGTGTGCCACGAGGGCCTCGTGGTGCAGGACGCGATCGGCCAGCTGCTCGGCCGCCGCACGAAGCCGGAGTGAGCTCGTGAGTGGTGATTCCACCCGCTGCGTCAAAGCCGTTGCCGCAGAAAATGTTCCCGGCTCGCCGATGCAGAGGGGCCCGGTTTTCGCGGCGCCGTATCAGTTGAGCGCGGACGAGGGAACCGAGTCCGACACCTACGCGCGCGCTTCCAATCCCGGCTGGCGTGATCTCGAATCGGCGCTGGCGACGCTCGAGGGCGCCGCGGGCGCGCTCGTCGTCGGCTCCGGGATGTCGGCGGTCACCGTCGTGCTGAGGAGTCTGCTCACCGCCGGTGACACCGTGATCGTTCCGTCCGACGGTTACTACCAGGTGCGCGCATACGCGCGGGAGCGTCTGGAGCCGATGGGCATCACCGTGCACGAGCTGAGGACCGCCGAAATGGCCGGCGAGGCGGCCGCCGCGCTGCTGGCCTCCGCCGAGGGGACGACGGTGGTGGTGGCCGAGACTCCGGCCAATCCGTCCCTCGACGTGGTGGATCTGCGCGCCGTGTCCGTGCAGTGCGCGAACGCGGGCGCCGTTCTCGTGGTGGACAACACGACCGCCACCCCACTCGGCCAGCAACCGCTCGAACTCGGTGCTGACGTGGTAGTCGCCAGCGGCACAAAGACTTTGAGCGGTCACAGCGATCTCCTCATGGGATACATCGCCGCGTCGGACGCCGACTTCCTGGCCGGGATGGAACGCGAGAGGGCCCTGTCGGGCACGGTGCTGGGCCCGTTCGAGACGTGGCTCGCCCACCGGAGCCTCGGGACGGCCGGTCTGCGATTCGAGCGTCAATGCGCCAACGCCCTGGCCCTCGCGGTCCTGCTCGAGTCGCACCCGGCGGCCCACCGCGTCCGGTACCCGGGTCTGCCCGGTGATCCTGCGCACGCCGTCGCCGCCGGCCAGATGCGTCGATTCGGCGGGCTGGTGAGCTTCGAGGTGGACTCCGCCGAACAGTTCCACCGACTCGTGGCCGGAAGCGAGCTCCTCGTGCCTGCGACGAGCTTCGGCGGCATCCACACCAGCGCCGACCGTCGGGCCAGGTGGGGTGACCCCGTGCCCGACGGGTTCGTGCGGATTTCGTGTGGAATCGAGGACACCGAAGACCTCGTCGCCGATCTCGAGCGAGCCCTGTCCGCATTGTGAGTGCGGGGCCCGACGTGTCGTGAGGTCGGCGAAGGAAATATGAGGAGAGGTGGGTGCGGTGAGCGTGTCGAGGCGACGGTACGGTTTGTGTCGTGAGTAAATCGCGTACCCGGGTAGCCGTCATCTTCGGTGGCCGCAGCAACGAGCATTCCGTGTCCTGTGTGTCGGCCGGAAGCGTCCTGAGGAACCTCGACCCGGAACGGTACGAGGTGGTGCCGATCGGCATCACCACCGAGGGCTCGTGGGTCCTCGGCTCCACCGACCCCGAGACGCTGTCCATTCGCGGCCGGGCTCTCCCCAGCGTCGATGCCGACGGGTCCGCACTGGCCCTCACCGCCGACCCGACCCGGTCCGGCGACCTCGTCGCCCTCGACGACGGCGAAGCGGGCAAGATCCTGGCCTCGGTCGACGTCGTCTTCCCCGTCCTGCACGGCGCCTACGGCGAGGACGGCACGATCCAGGGCCTGCTCGAACTCGCGGGTGTCCCGTACGTCGGTCCGGGCGTGCTCGCCAGCGCCGCCGGCATGGACAAGGAATTCACGAAGAAGCTGCTCGCCGCGGAAGGCTTGCCCATCGGGTTCCAGGTCGTCCTGCGTCCGGGCACCGCCACGCTGACCGACGAACAGAAGTCCCGCCTCCACCTCCCGGTGTTCGTGAAGCCGGCCCGCGGCGGATCGTCGATCGGTATCACCCGGGTGGCCGAGTGGGCCGCGCTCGACGACGCCATCGCCCACGCGCGTCTGCACGACCCCAAGGTGATCGTCGAATCGGGGATCGTCGGCCGCGAGGTCGAGTGCGGTGTCCTCGAGTTCCCGGACGGCGACGTGCGGGCCAGCGTCATCGCCGAGATCCGGATGCCGGAAGGCGCAGGCGACGACGAGGCGTTCTACGACTTCGACAGTAAATACCTCGACGACGTGTGCGAGTTCGACGTGCCCGCCAAACTCGACGACTCGGTCAGCGAAGAGATCCGCGAACTCGCGGTGCGCGCGTTCTCCGCACTCGACTGCCAGGGCCTCGCGCGGGTCGATTTCTTCGTGACCGAGGACGGCCCAGTGATCAACGAGATCAACACGATGCCGGGATTCACGTCGATCTCGATGTACCCGCGCATGTGGGGTGCAGTGGGTGTCGACTACGGCACCCTCGTCTCGACCCTGGTCGACACCGCCCTCGCGCGCGGCATCGGCCTGCGCTAGAGAAACTGCCGGCCCGGCGCTCAGGGATTCGCCACTGGCGCCGGATCGAGGGGTTTCTGCGGCAACGCCTGCGACACCGCGCCGGAAATGTCCTGAAGCGGCGTCGGTCCCACCCCGGTGGGAACCGTGAGTCCGATGTACACGCCGCGGTCGACGGCGAAATAGCTGCTCGCGTCGATTCCGGCGCTCGCACCCGAGATCTCGAGCCACTGAACTCCGTCGATCACCTGCAACGGCGAAGCCTGATCGAACTCCGCGGGACGGTCCAGACCGCAACGCAGGACGAGTGGTTCGCCCTCGGCCGGCTGCCACGCGGCGGTCGCCTCGGGTGCGGGTTCGGTGAGTTCGGCGCGCGTGTAGTCGCCCAGCGCGTCGGGGAGGCCCGCCATCAGGGTGGCGCACTCCGCGGAGCCGGATGCGGGCGCGGGCACGGGGCCCAGCGACACGGGTTCCTTCACCGGGTTCCGCCCGGCGAACACCGCCGCGACGACGATGCCGATGACCAGGGCGACGGGAAGCGCCACGGCCGTCGCGATGAGTGCGGGATTCCGTCGCTCCGCGGGAACCGGGTCGGAGGTGCCGGCGGGTGTGCTCTGTTCGGGTTCGAGGTCGGACATGCTCAGTTCTTGTTCGCAGACTTTTCGGGGACGTCACAGGTGAGGGTTCGGGTGATGCCGGAGACCTGACGGATCTCCTTGACGACGGGGGCGACGTCGTCAGCGGACACCCGCACGATGACGTCGTACGGTCCGACCACGTCCTCGGCGGTCCGGACTCCGGTGATCTTCGCGATCTCGGTCGCGATCGCCGCAGCCTTGCCGACTTCGGTCTGGATCAGGATGAACGCTTGCACTCTCGCTCCGGCCCTTCCCTGCTCCGCGCCGCATGGATCTCGGTAGAGTCGCGGGTGCTTCGGCGCGCTGATCGGTCACGTGCCGAGAAGTCCCGGCAACAGCTAGAAGGTACCGCAGTCGTACATTCCGTCGACTGGACGCACAGCCGCTGCGCGGGCCACCCGACACTGGAGGCACACCATCACACCGACGGATTCCCCGGACCCGAACCCGCCCCTCACCGTCGCCGACGTCGGCGAGTTCGCCGTGATCGGCCGGGCGGTGGAGGGCCGGGTGCAGCCCCCGTCCACGCTGATCGGCCCCGGAGACGACGCCGCCCTCGTCCGGGCGGACGACGGACGGGTGGCGGTGTCCGCCGACATGCTGGTGCAGGACAGGCACTTTCGGCTCGACTGGTCGTCTCCGCGCGACGTGGGCCGCAAGGCGGTGGCACAGAATGCGGCCGACGTCGCGGCGATGGGTGCGCGGCCCACGGCCTTCCTGGTCTCCCTCGGCCTGCCGCCGGACACGTCGATCGACGTGGCGGACGGCATCTCGGCGGCAATCGGGGAGAGCGCCGAGGAACTCGGGGCCGGCGTCGTGGGCGGTGATCTCGTGCAGGCCGGGCAGGTCGTGATTTCCGTCACCGTCCTCGGTGATCTGGGTGGCAGGAGCCCGATCCGGCGATCGGGCGCGCGGCCGGGCGACGTCGTCGCGGTGGCCGGGGAACTCGGCCGGTCGGCGGCCGGTCTCGCGCTGCTGCTCGGCGGCTCCTCGGAGTTCCCGGACCTTCTCGCCGCGCATCGTGTCCCGACTCCGCCGTATTCCGCCGCCTGGGCCGCCGCGGACGGGGGCGCCCATGCGATGACCGACATCTCCGACGGGCTCCTCGCCGATATCGGTCACATCTGCGACGCCTCCGGCGTCGGAATGTCCCTCACCCGATCCGAAATGGCCGTCTCACCCGAACTGGTGTCGGCGGCCAAGGTTCTCGGCGCCGACCACTGGGAATGGGTGCTCACCGGGGGAGAGGACCACGGTTTCGCCGCCACCTTTCCTGCCGACGTCCCGCTCCCGGCGGGGTGGACCGGGATCGGCACGGTGCACGACGGGTCCGGCATCTCGGTCGACGGCGAGACCTGGCCGGGGGCCGGCGGCTGGCAGAGTTTCGCGGTATAGGTTGCACGCATGGCTATCTACGCGCTCGGGGACCGCGAACCCGACATCCATCCGGACGCCTACGTCCATCCCGACGCCGTGGTGATCGGGAACGTGACCCTGGCGGCAGGCACCTCGGTGTGGCCGCAGGCCGTGCTCCGCGCCGACTACGGCACCATCACCGTCGGCGCCGACACGAACATCCAGGACGGCACCGTGATCCATTGCACGATGATCGACCCCACCGTCATCGGCGCGGGGTGCGTCGTCGGTCACGCGGCGCACATCGAGGGATCCACGATCGGCGACCACTGCCTGATCGCGTCCGGTTCGATCGTGCTCAACGGTTCGGTCATCGGTGCCGGTTCGGTCGTCGGAGCCGGCGCCGTCGTTCCGTTCAAGTTCGAGGTTCCGCCGCGGAGCATGGCACTCGGCGTCCCCGCGAAGATCCGGCAGGGCTACGAGGTTCCCGAGGGGCACCTCGAGATGAACGTGAAGATGTACGCCGCGAACGCGGCCTACTACCGCGACTCGCTGCGCAGGCTCGACTGATGGCGGCGCCGCTGTCGGACCTCGTCGAGGCCGGCTGGGCAGACGCACTCGAACCGGTGTCCGGGCGGATCACGGAGATGGGCGAGTTCCTGCGCGCGGAAATCGCCGACGGGCGTGAGTACCTCCCCGCCGGGGAGAACGTCCTGAGGGCGTTCACCCACCCGTTCTCCGAGGTCAAGGTCCTGATCGTGGGTCAGGACCCATACCCCACACCCGGTCACGCGGTCGGTCTCAGTTTCTCGGTCGCTCCCGACGTGCGCCCGGTGCCGCGCAGCCTCGGCAACATCTTTACCGAGTACAGCAAGGATCTCGGCTACGAGACGCCCACCACCGGCGACCTCACCCCGTGGTCACGTCAGGGAGTGCTTCTGCTGAACAGGGTTCTCACCGTGCAGCCCGGACTTCCGGCCTCGCACCGGAAGAAGGGCTGGGAGGCGGTAACCGAGCAGGCGATTCGCGCTCTCGTGGCGCGCCCCGAACCCCTCGTCGCAATTCTGTGGGGCCGGGACGCGTCCACGTTGAAACCGATGCTCGGCGACGTGCCGACGATCGAGTCGGCCCACCCGTCACCGTTGTCCGCGTCGCGCGGATTCTTCGGTTCGCGGCCGTTCAGTCGTGCGAACGAACTCCTCGACAGCCTGGGCGCCGAGCCGGTGAACTGGCAGCTGCCGTAATCGGTGGCCCGAGAAGGCGGCACGCTCCTCTACCGCACAGACGAGAAATCGGCACACCGCTTCACTGCACAGACGAGAAATCGGCACGCCGCTTCTCGACGAAGGCGTCGACGCCCTCGCGTCCCACCGGGCTGTCGGCCGCGGTGGCGATCGACGCGGCCTCCGCGTCGAGTTGCTCGGCGAGCGTGCGATATCGCGAGTCGCGCATGAGCGTCTTGATCCCCGAGAAGGACGGCGTCGGGCCGGCGGCGAGGGTGCGGGCGAGCCGAAGCGCCTCGTCCTGGACGACGTCGTCGCCGACGAGGCGGCTGAGGATGCCCAGGCGGACGGCTTCGTCACCGCTGAGAACGGCGTCGGTGATCAGGATCTCGCGCGCGCGGGCGTCGCCGACGATGCGCGGGAGGGTCCAGGACATGCCGCCGTCCGGGGTGAAGCCGATGGAAGGGTAGGCCGGACGCAGCTTGGTGCCCGGGCCGCCGATGGCGACGTCCGTGAGGCACACGAGGCTCATACCGGCGCCCGCCGCCCACCCGTGAACACCGGCGATCACCGGAACGGTCACGGCGTCGAGCGCACGAACGAATTCGTGGAACACGCGGGCTACCTCGGCGACGTATTCGCTTCGCACCGGTGCGGACGCGAAGGCGTGGACGTTGCCGCCCGCGCAGAAGTTCGGGCCCTCCCCGACGAGAAGGACGCTGCCGATGCGGTCACCGACCGCTTCGAGTGCTCGGGCACCCTGCACCATGCCCTCGCCGTCCAGCGAGGTGCCGTTCTCCGCCGTCGCGATCGTGATGCGCAGGACGCCGTCTTCGAGCTGTACTTTGCTGAGTCCATCGAGAGAAGTCACCGTTGCACCTTACGTGGGCCCCTGCCGGTGTCCGACGTGCCCCGATGCGCTGCGACGATGCCGAATCGGACAGGTGTGGCGACACAAAAAGAACTGCGCCCCCGACACCGAAGTGTCGGGGGCGCAGTGACATCGCACGCAGCGTCGGGTCAGCCCCGAGCAACCTTTCCAGCCTTCAGGCAGGAGGTGCAGACGTTGACCTTCCGGGTGTTTCCGGGGGCAACCTCGGCACGAACAGTCTGAATGTTCGGGTTCCAGCGACGGTTGGTACGCCGGTGCGAGTGCGAGACCGACTTACCGAAGCCGGGCCCCTTGGCGCATACGTCGCAGACGGCAGCCATAGTCGCGAACTCCTTCAAGATAGTGAACTGTGAAATTTGCTGGTTTCGTGGAGACAGGACACAGCAAGCGCGCCCTTTACGAGGCAACTGTGCAAGAGTAGCCGCTCGCGTGCGGATTGGCCAAACCCGGTCCCGAAGGGCTCGGACCGCGGGCCCGATCATCGTCCCCCGACTAGTCTGACGGCACCTTCCCATTCCCCTGGCCGGAGAGGACGACAGTGGCCCCTGAGCTCCCGATGGACGGTCGAGTCCTCGAATCGTGGGCGCGGACCGCCGTCGCGGGTCTGGAAAAGCGGTGCGAGGAGATCAACAGCCTCAACGTCTTTCCGATCCCGGACTCCGACACGGGCACCAATCTGCTGTTCACGATGCGTGCGGCGCTGGGTGCGATCGACGAGTACGCGGGCAGCGACGGCGGCACCAAGGACGTCCGGCAGGTGGCCATCGCCCTGGCGCGGGGCGCGGTCGCCGGCGCGCGCGGGAACTCCGGGGTGATCCTGTCGCAGGTGCTGCGAGGGGTCGCGGAAGCCGCGGTCACCTCCGCCGTCGACACCCGGACGGTCCGAACCGGCCTGCTGATGGCCACCAATCTGGTGACGGACGCGGTGAGCTACCTGGTGGAGGGGACCATCGTCACCGTGCTGCGCTGCGCCGCCGACGCGGCGGCGGAGTTTCCGGACGAGGCGCCGATCGCAATCACGGCACGCGCAGCCGCGGATGCGGCGGCGTCCGCGCTGACCAGGACACCGTCGCAACTCGACGTGCTCGGCACCGCGGGCGTCGTCGATGCGGGAGGGCTCGGCCTCGTGGTGATCCTCGACGCTCTCGTCACAGCCGTGACGGGCGCGCCGCCGGATCGCGCACCAATCGCGCTCCACGTTCCGCGCCGCACACCGTCCACGCATCGCGCACAGCCCGGCCCCGTTTCCGCGCCGCCCGCGTCGCAGGGCACGCACGCGCATCCGGGGCCCGGACCCGACTGCGAAGACGGCTCGGATCAGGACTTCGAGGTGATGTACCTGGTCGCGCAGTCCGACGACGACCGCATGGCGGAGTTGCGCACCACGCTGAACGCCCTCGGGGACTCGATCGTGATCGTCGGCGACGGTGGCGGAGGCTGGTCGGTGCACGTGCACTGCACGGACGCGGGCGCCGCCGTGGAGGCCGGACTCGCGGCGGGACGCATCCACGGAATCCGGGTCAGCAGCTTCCTCGTGGACGCGCGGGACCAGGGGTGGCTGGTGCCACCGGTCCGGACCCGGCCGGATCAGGGGGAGCGGGGAATCGTCGCCGTCGTGGCCGGAGACGGCGCCGCCGAACTGTTCGCGAGCGAGGGCGCGACAGTCCTCCGATGCGACGACGCCCCCGTCACCCGCGCCCAGCTCCTCGGCATCATCAGGCAGATGGGACGCACCGAGGTGCTCGTCCTCCCCAACGGCGCGCTGACGGCCCAGGAACTCGTCGCGGTCAGTGCCGCGGCAAGGGACGCCCGGCACGAGGTCCTGCTGCTCGCAACGTCCGCGATGGTGCAGGGACTCGCGTCCCTGGCGGTGCACGACCCCGAGCGTGAGGCGGTGGACGACGCCTTCGCGATGTCGGAGGCCGCGGCCGCCACCCGCTGGGGATCGCTGCGTATCGCCCGGGAACGGGCCCTCACCTACGTGGGTACGTGCGAACCGGGGGACGGCATCGGACTGATGGGTCACGAGGTGATCGTCATCGAACCGGACGCGGTCGCGGCCGGACGGCGGCTCGTGGACCTCGTCCTCGGCGCGGGTGGCGAACTGGTGACGCTCCTGATGGGCTCGGAGGCGCCGGAGGGGCTCGACACGGAACTGGCCGATCACATCTCGCAGCGGCACCCCGGCGTCGAGGTGATGATCTACCACGGTGGACAACCTGGAGATCTGTTGCAACTCGGGGTGGAATGAGGAATTCGATGGCCACACTGTCCGACCGGCTCGATCATCTGCTGGGGAAGAAGACCGCCGACGCGCTCGAGGCGGCGTTCGACATCCGCACGGTCGAGGACCTGCTGCGGCACTACCCGCACCGGTACGCCTCGCAGGGCCGTGAGCTCGCGGAGAAGGACCCGCCGGAGGGCGAGCACATCACGATCATCGCCCGGGTCACGTCTGCGGCCGTCGTGAAGATGAAGAACCGGCC
This sequence comes from Rhodococcus sp. NPDC127593, assembly GCF_042671975.1. Lineage (NCBI taxonomy): Bacteria > Bacillati > Actinomycetota > Actinomycetes > Mycobacteriales > Nocardiaceae > Rhodococcus > Rhodococcus sp. NPDC127593. The sequence goes on from NZ_JBHXWI010000001.1 coordinate 125,898, forward strand.
GGGCAGCATGCTCAAGGTGGTCCTGTCGACCGACACCCAGAACGTGGACGTCACCTTCTTCAGCCCGCAGAAGGTCAAGCACGTGATCAAGCCCGGTGTGCGCGCGATGTTCTCGGGAACGGTCAAATACTTCCGCCAGAAGTGGAGCCTCACCCACCCGAGCTACCTCATCCTCCCCGAGCCGCGCGCGGGCAGCGAGGACCCCGTGGTGAACGTCGCCCGGATCCGCGGTGCCGGGGATCTCGCGGGCATCGCCCGGGCGTCGCAGGAAGCCGGTGCGGGGGTCGACATGTCCGTGTTCGACCGGGCGCTGATCCCGCTGTATCCCGCCACGCGGGACGTCGAGAGCTGGACGATCATGAAGTGCGTCCGTCAGATCCTGGATCAGCTCGATCACGTCGACGACCCCCTGCCGGAGAACATCCGGGCCGAACGCGACCTGATCGGTCTCGACGAAGCCCTGCGGTCAGTGCACCTGCCCGACACCCGCGAGGACGTGGAGAACGCCCACGACCGTCTGCGGTTCGACGAGGCGACCGCGCTGCAACTGGTTCTCGCCCGTCGCCGCCACGACAACGCCGAACGGCTCGCGCCCGAGTGCCCGCCTGTGCCCGGCGGGATCGCCGACGTGTTCGAGAGCATGCTTCCGTTCCAGCTCACCGATGGTCAGCACACGGTCGCCGACGAGATCTCCGCCGATCTGGCGCAGCCGCACCCGATGAGCAGGCTGCTGCAGGGTGAGGTGGGTTCGGGCAAGACGATCGTGGCCCTGCGCGCCATGCTCCAGGTGGTCGACGGCGGCTACCAGTGCGCCCTGCTCGCTCCGACCGAGGTGCTCGCGACGCAGCACGCCCGATCGCTGCGGGCGATGCTCGGCTCCCTCGCGACCGCCGGGGAACTCGGTGCCCACGAGAAGGCCACGCGGGTGGCGCTGCTGACGGGGTCGATGCCGGTCGCCGCCAAACGCGCGGCTCTGAACGAGGCGATCACCGGCGACGCCGGGATCGTCATCGGCACGCACGCCCTCATCCAGGACAACGTCGAATTCTTCAACCTCGGGATGGTGGTGGTCGACGAGCAGCACCGGTTCGGTGTCGAGCAGCGCGACCGGCTGCGGTCGAGGGCGCGGGAGGGTCTGAGCCCGCATCTGCTGGTGATGACGGCGACGCCGATTCCCCGCACCATCGCGATGACAGTGCTCGGCGATCTCGAGGTGTCGACGCTGCGCCAGCTGCCGAAGGGCCGGTCACCGATCAAGAGCAGTGTGGTACCCGCGTCCCAGAAGCCGCAGTGGGTCGCGCGCGCGTGGGAACGGATCCGCGAGGACGTGGCCGAGGGGCGGCAGGCGTACGTCGTGTGCTCGCGCATCGGCGACGGCGAGAAGGGCGACGGTGAGGAGGCGTTCGACGAGAAGGCGCCCGAGACGAAATCCGCCGTCGAGGTGTTCGAGGAGTTGAGCGACAGCATCTTGCCCGACCTGCGGGTGGGGCTGCTGCACGGCCGGCTTCCCTCGGACGAGAAGGACGCGGTGATGCGCGACTTCACGGCCGGCGACATCGACGTCCTCGTGTGCACCACGGTCGTCGAGGTCGGCGTCGACGTCCCGAACGCGACGATCATGGTGATCGTCGACGCGGATCGTTTCGGGGTGAGTCAGCTGCACCAGCTGCGCGGACGCGTCGGCCGTGGCAAGCACCAGGGCCTGTGCATTCTCGTCACGGAGATGAACCCCGGCGGCCCCGCCTACGAGCGATTGTCGAACGTGGCGTCGACCAACGACGGTTTCGAACTCGCTCAACTCGACCTCGCCACCCGCCGCGAGGGCGACATTCTCGGTGCGGCGCAGTCGGGCACGACGTCCACGCTGAGACTGTTGTCGCTGCTCGGCCACGAGGACGTCATCGCCGCGGCGTCCGAGTTCGCGCGTTCGGTGATCGCGGACGATCCGCGCTTGGAAAACCATCCCGGATTGTCGGCGATGGTGACGTCGGCGCTCGACGCCGACCGCATCGAATACTTGGAGAAAACGTGAGAACTTACTTCGCTTCACGTAAATCTTTGCTCGTCTGTTTCAGGTCTGTTGCAGAATTCGCACACGTCAGGGGGGTCTTTGTGAAGTTTGTGGAGGATCTTGCAATGTGGGATGCCATTTCTCCGCGGCCGTCCGCGGCGGGGTAGTTTGCTCCAATGTTCTCCAAAGTCCTGGTCGCCAACCGTGGCGAAATTGCGATCCGCGCTTTCCGTGCCGCCTACGAACTAGGTGCTGGAACAGTTGCGGTGTTCCCGTATGAGGATCGGAACTCGATCCACCGTCTGAAGGCTGATGAGAGTTATCAGATCGGCGAGGAGGGACACCCGGTTCGGGCGTACCTCTCCGTCGACGAGATCGTCTCCGCGGCCAAGCAGGCAGGCGCCGACGCCATCTACCCCGGCTACGGCTTCCTTTCCGAGAACCCGGATCTCGCCGCCGCGTGCGCCGAGGCGGGCATCACGTTCGTGGGTCCCTCCGCCGAGGTGCTCGAGCTCACCGGCAACAAGGCACGCGCGATTGCCGCGGCGAAGGCCGCCGGTCTGCCGGTGCTGGCGTCGTCGGAGCCGTCTGCCGATGTGGACGAGCTGCTGGCCGCGGCCGAGTCCATGCAGTTCCCGCTGTTCGTGAAGGCCGTCGCCGGTGGTGGTGGCCGCGGCATGCGGCGCGTCGCGGAGCGGGCTCAGCTCAAGGAGTCCATCGAGGCCGCCGCGCGTGAGGCAGAGTCGGCGTTCGGTGACCCGACGGTGTTCCTCGAGCAGGCCGTCGTCGACCCGCGGCACATCGAGGTCCAGATCCTGGCCGACGGTCAGGGCAACGTCATCCACCTGTTCGAGCGGGACTGCTCGCTGCAGCGTCGTCACCAGAAGGTGATCGAGCTCGCGCCTGCACCGAACCTGTCGGAGGAGCTGCGGGCGAAGATCTGCGCGGACGCGGTGGCGTTCGCGAAGGAGATCAACTACTCCTGTGCGGGCACCGTCGAATTCCTCCTCGACACCCGCGGCAACCACGTCTTCATCGAGATGAACCCCCGCATCCAGGTCGAGCACACCGTCACCGAAGAGGTGACGGATGTCGATCTCGTGCAGTCGCAGCTGCGGATCGCGTCGGGGGAGACCCTCGCGGATCTGGGTCTGAGCCAGGACAAGATCACGCTGCGCGGTGCGGCGCTGCAGTGCCGCATCACCACCGAGGACCCGGCCAACGGATTCCGTCCGGACACCGGTCGGATCACCGGCTACCGCACCCCGGGTGGTGCCGGTATCCGCCTCGATGGCGGGACGTCGGTCGGGGCGGAGGTTTCCGCGTACTTCGATTCGATGCTCGTCAAGCTCACATGCCGGGGCCGCGACTTCGAGACCGCCGTCGCCCGGGCCCGCCGCGCGGTCACCGAGTTCCGCATCCGCGGGGTCTCGACGAACATCCCGTTCCTGCAGGCAGTGCTCGACGACCCCGATTTCAAGGCCGGCCGGGTCACCACCTCGTTCATCGAGGAGCGCCCCGAGCTGCTCACGCTGCGCAGCTCCGCCGACCGTGGCACGAAGATCCTCACCTACCTCGCCGACGTGACGGTGAACAAGCCGCACGGCGAGCGGCCGTCGGCGGTGTACCCGCGCGACAAGCTGCCCCAGATCGACCTGTCCACCCCGCCGCCGGACGGCAGCCGCCAGAAGCTCCTCGCCCTCGGTCCCGAAGGGTTCGCCAGGGCACTGCGGGAGCAGAAGGCCCTCGCCGTCACCGAGACCACGTTCCGCGACGCCCACCAGTCGCTGCTCGCGACCCGGGTGCGCACCAGCGGTCTGCTCGACGTCGCCGGACACGTCGCCCGGCTGACCCCGGAACTGCTGTCCATCGAGGCGTGGGGCGGTGCCACCTACGACGTGGCGCTGCGGTTCCTGCACGAGGACCCCTGGTACCGGCTGTCGGCGCTGCGGGAGGCCGTGCCGAACATCTGCCTGCAGATGCTGCTGCGTGGTCGGAACACCGTCGGGTACACCCCGTACCCGGAGAAGGTGACGCGGGCGTTCGTCGAGGAAGCCACGAACAGCGGCATCGACATCTTCCGCATCTTCGACGCCCTCAACAACGTCGACCAGATGCGGCCGGCCATCGACGCCGTCCGCGAGACCGGCACCGCCCTCGCCGAGGTCGCCCTGTCCTACACCGGCGACCTGTCGAACCCGAACGAGAAGCTGTACACCCTCGACTACTACCTGCGCCTGGCGGAGGAGATCGTCGACGCCGGTGCGCACATCATCGCGATCAAGGACATGGCCGGACTGCTTCGCGCCCCAGCCGCCACCACCCTGGTGACGGCGCTGCGCAAGAACTTCGACCTGCCCGTGCACGTGCATACCCACGACACCCCGGGTGGTCAGCTCGCGACCTACCTGGCCGCGTGGCACGCAGGCGCGGACGCGGTCGACGGGGCCTCGGCCGCGCTGGCGGGCACGACCAGTCAGCCTGCGTTGTCGGCGATCGTGGCGGCGGCCGCGCACTCCGAGTACGACACCGGCCTGGACTTGCAGGCCGTGTGCGACCTCGAGCCGTACTGGGAGGCGCTGCGCAAGGTCTACAAGCCGTTCGAGTCCGGTCTGCCGGCCCCGACCGGACGCGTCTACACGCACGAGATCCCGGGCGGTCAGCTGTCGAACCTGCGCACCCAGGCCGTCGCTCTCGGTCTCGGCGACAAGTTCGAGGAGGTCGAGGCCAAGTACGCGGCCGCCGACCGCATGCTCGGCCGCCTCGTGAAGGTCACCCCGTCGTCGAAGGTGGTCGGCGACCTCGCCCTGCACCTCGTCGGATCCGGTGCGTCCACCGAGGAATTCAAGGAGAACCCGGCGAAGTTCGACATCCCCGATTCGGTGGTCGGGTTCCTGCGCGGCGAACTGGGCACCCCGCCCGGCGGCTGGCCCGAACCGTTCCGCACCCGGGCACTCGAAGGGCGCGGCGAAGCGAAGCCCGAGGTGGCTCTGTCCGCGGACGACGAGAAAGCCCTCTCCGGCACGTCCACCGAACGCCGCGCGACGCTCAACCGGCTGCTGTTCCCCGGCCCGACGAAGGAATTCCTCGAGCACCGGGACAAGTACGGCGACACCTCGCAGCTCTCGGCGAACCAGTTCTTCTACGGCCTGCGCCGCGGCGACGAGCACCGGGTCCGCCTCGCACAGGGTGTCGAGCTGATCATCGGGCTCGAGGCCATCTCCGAACCCGACGAGCGTGGATACCGCACCGTCATGTGCATCCTCAACGGGCAGCTGCGTCCGGTGTCGGTGCGCGACCGGTCCATCTCCAGTGAGCTCCCGGCCGCGGAGAAGGCCGACAAGAACAACCCCGGCCACGTTCCGGCGCCGTTCGCCGGTGTGGTGACCCTCGCTGTGACCGAGGGCCAGCACATCGCTGCCGGCGACACGATCGCGACCATCGAGGCCATGAAGATGGAAGCGGCCATCACCGCACCCCGCGGTGGCACGGTCTCCCGGCTGGCGATCGGATCGGTCCAGCAGGTGGAGGGCGGCGACCTCCTCGCCGTCGTGTCGACGGGGGAGTCCGCGAGCGAGTGACTCGGATCATCGCGGGACTCGCGGGCGGTCGACGCCTGCGGGTCCCGCCGAGCGGGACCCGGCCCACCTCGGACCGGGTCCGCGAGGCATTGTTCAGCGCCCTGCACAGCCGGATGGACCTCGAGGGCGCGTCCGTCCTCGACCTCTACGCGGGATCGGGGGCGCTCGGCCTGGAGGCGCTCTCCCGGGGTGCGGACCGCGTCGTCCTCGTCGAGTCCGACTCGAAAGCGGCGGGCATCATCAAGCACAACGTGACGACGGTCGGTCTGCCGGGCGCGGAAGTGCGTGGCGCTCCAGTGGCCGCGGTGGTCGCGGGCACCGCCGACCGGCCGTACGACCTGGTGATGGCAGATCCGCCGTACGCCGTCGACGACGCGGCGGTGCAGACGGTGCTCGGCCACCTGCGGGTCAACGGCTGGGTGGGCGACGGCTCGATCGTGGTGCTCGAGCGGTCGTCGAGGGCACCCGAGACGGCCTGGCCCGAAGGCTTCGCGCCCGTCAAGGCGAAGAAGTACGGCGAGGCGAGAATCGAATTGGCGACCTGCTACGGTCTGGACTCATGACTGGCGCTGTCTGCCCCGGATCCTTCGACCCCGTGACCAATGGCCACCTTGACGTGATCGGCAGAGCTGCCGCGCAGTTCGACGAGGTCATCGTGACGGTCATGGTCAACAAGAGCAAGCGTGGCCTGTTCACCGTCGACGAGCGCATCGAGATGCTCGAAGACTCGACCAGTGAGCTGCCCAACGTGCGGGTGTCCTCCTGGCACGGTCTTCTGGTGGATTACGCCAAGCAGCAAGGGATCACAGCGATCGTCAAGGGCCTGCGCGGCGCCAACGACTTCGACTACGAGCTGCAGATGGCGCAGATGAACCAGAAGCTCAGTGGCGTCGACACCCTCTTCATCCCGACCAACCCCACCTACAGCTACCTGTCGAGTTCGCTCGTGAAGGAAGTGGCCACGTTCGGTGGCGACGTTTCCGACATGCTGCCCGAGAAGGTGCACGCCCGTCTTCTCGCGAGGATCGCCGAGCGCGCCGCCGAGAGCAGCTGATACCCGACACACCGGCTGCCACGACACACCCGCGGCGTCCGGTCGGGCAGACTTGCACGAAGACGGCTGCGCCGACCTGCTGAGGGTCATGGATGATTGGGGTTGCTTGTGTACCGGGTATTCGAGGCGCTCGACGAACTTGTCGCGATTGTCGAAGAGGCACGCGGCGTACCGATGACCGCCGGCTGCGTGGTTCCACGCGGTGACGTCCTCGAACTGCTCGACGACGTGCGCGATGCGATTCCCGGTGAACTCGACGACGCCCAGGACGTCCTGGACCACAAGGACAAACTGGTGGGGGACGCGCGGTCCAACGCGGAGAAGACCGTCTCCAGCGCCAACGCCGAGGCGAACTCCACCATCGAGAACGCGCGAGACGACGCCGACCGTATTCTGGCGGACGCGAAGGCGCAGGCCGACCGGATGGTCGCCGAGGCCAGCGCGCACGCCGAGCAGTTGGTCACGGACGCGCGCGCCGAGGCCGAGTCCTCCGTCGCGGAAGGCCAGCGTGAGTACGACGCACTCACGGGTCGTGCGCGGTCCGAGGCCGATCGCATGATCGAGTCGGGCAAGGCGTCCTACGAGAGGTCCGTTGCGGAGGGCACGGCGGAGCAGGCGCGCCTCGTCTCGCAGACGGAGGTCGTCCAGGCGGCGCACGCCGAGTCGGCCCGGGTGATCGACTCCGCGCACGCCGAATCCGATCGTCTCCGCTCGGACTGCGATCTGTACGTCGACACGAAGCTCGCGGAGTTCGAGGACTTCCTGAACGGCACGGTCCGGTCCGTGGGGCGGGGACGTCAGCAGTTGCGGACCGGTTCGGGTGTTCCCGACTACGCCTCGGACTACGACGTCGACGACCGCCGGGCCGAGCGTCGCCGCTGAGCGACCGTCAGGCCGGCGCGCTCCATCGAATTTGGCTCCACCGCGCAGATTGCGTATCGTGGAGTGGTTGCCCTTTGTCGTTTCCCTTTTCTCGAAAGTGAAGTTTGTTGTCATCCCATCGCCACAGCTCATCGCGTTCCCGTCGGGACGCGGACTTCGTGCTGGACACGGTCAAACTCGGCCGTCGTCCCGGTTCGATGCGCACCGTGGAACGGGTGGTGACGGCGCCACGGCGCATCGGTCTCGACCTGATCGCCATCGAGGAAGGATCGGAGATCGATCTCGATCTCCGGTTGGAGGCCGTATCCGAGGGGGTCCTGGTCACGGGTTCGTTGCGAGCCGATGCCGCGGGGGAGTGCTCGAGATGTCTCGAGCCGTTATCCGACACGGTGGACCTGACTCTCACGGAGCTGTTCGCTTACCCGGACAGCGCCACGGAAGAGACCACGGAGGAGGGGGAGGTCTATCACGTCGTGGACGACGAGATCGACCTCGAACCCGTCGTGATCGACGCCGTCGGCCTCGCACTGCCGTTGCAGCCGCTCTGCAGTGACGACTGCCAAGGATTGTGCCCAGAATGTGGCGTTCGCCTGGCGATTGCCGAATCTGGCCATGGGCATGACATACTTGATCCTCGCTGGGCTGGTCTTGCAGCCAAATTTGGCGTGGAATCAGAACCCAGCAAGAATCTTGTGAACACCGAAGCCGAGGAGAAGTAGAAGTGGCTGTCCCCAAGCGCAGAATGTCGCGATCCAACACGAGGTCGCGTCGCAGCCAGTGGAAGACCACTGTGCCTACCCTCGTCACCTGCCCCAACCGTGGCTGCGGCGAGAAGACGCTGCCCCACGTCGCGTGCCCGTCGTGTGGCACATACAAGGGCCGCCAGGTCACTGCCGCCGTTTAGTTCTCCGCGGAGAGGCGTTGTGACGAGCGACATCAGTAATACACCCGCCGGCGGCGAGGAGGATCATGCTTCCCTCCTCGCCGCCCTCGGCGTAGAAATCGAGCCTTCGCTGCTCACCCTGGCGTTGACGCACCGCTCGTATGCGTACGAGAACGGTGGTCTCCCCACCAACGAGCGTCTCGAATTTCTCGGTGACTCCGTGCTCGGAGTCACCGTCACCGAGAAGCTGTACCTTGCGCATCCCGAGAAGTCCGAGGGCGACCTCGCGAAGATTCGGGCGAGCATCGTCAACATGCACGCGCTCGCGGAGGTGGCCCGCGCTCTCGGTGAGGGCGGCCTCGGTGCCCATCTCCTGCTCGGCAAGGGCGAGGAGATGACTGGTGGCCGTGACAAGCCGAGCATCCTGGCCGACGGCATGGAGTCGATTCTCGGCGCCATCCACCTCGAGCACGGCATCGACACGGCGCGACGCGTCGTACTCGACCTCTTCAGCGACCTCCTCCAGCGAGCCCCCCGTCTCGGCGCGGGTCTGGACTGGAAGACGAGTCTGCAGGAGTTGACCGCGGAGCGTGGCGTCGGTGTCCCGGCGTACGAGATCACCGCGACCGGCCCGGACCACGACAAGGAATTCACCGCCACCGTGATCGTCGGAGGCAAGCCCCTCGGCGTCGGTATCGGTCGATCCAAGAAAGAGGCCGAGCAGAAGGCTGCGAGCACGGCGTGGAATGCGTTGTCCGACGCAGGCCCCGACGTAGCGGCCGACGACGTCAGTGCCTGAACTACCCGAAGTCGAGGTAGTCCGGCGCGGACTCGAACGCCACATCGTGGGGGCGTCGATCGATTCCGTCGACATCCTGCACCCGCGGGCGATTCGGCGTCATCTCCCCGGCGCCGCCGACCTCGCCGGACAGCTCACCGGCGAACGCATCGCGAGCGCCGACCGTCGTGGAAAGTATCTGTGGCTTGTCCTCGAACCCAGCACGGTCGCTCTCGTGGTGCATCTCGGCATGAGTGGTCAAATGCTCGTGCAGCCACCGGAATTGCCGACCGAGAAGCATCTGCGCATCCGGGCCCGGCTCGATTCCGGTCTCGACCTCCGGTTCGTCGACCAGCGGACGTTCGGGGGCTGGGCGCTGGCGCCCCTCGTCGACGTCGACGGCTCGCTTGTGCCGGATTCGGTGGCGCACATCGCCCGCGACCCACTGGATCCGCGGTTCGACCTCGCGGCCACCGTGAAGGTCGTGCGCGGCAAGCACACCGAGATCAAGCGTGCGCTTCTGGACCAGACCGTCGTTTCCGGCATCGGCAACATCTACGCCGACGAGGCGCTGTGGCACGCCCAGATTCACGGAAATCGGCTCACCGACAGGTTGAGTGGGCCCAAGATCCGTGAAGTGCTCACGGCCGCCCAGGAGGTCATGCGTGAGGCACTCACCCAGGGCGGCACGTCCTTCGACGCGCTCTACGTGAACGTCAACGGCGAGTCGGGCTATTTCGACCGTTCGCTGTCCGCCTACGGTCAGGAGGATCGCCCGTGCCCGCGGTGCGGCACCGCGATCCGGCGGGAGAAATTCATGAACCGCTCGTCGTTCAGTTGCCCGAAGTGCCAGCCGGCACCACGGAGAAGCCCGGCGAAATCGTCTGTGTGAGCGCGGCGGTCACGGCCTCCTCGGCGAACTGACCGTCGGTGTCGTGGCGCGGTGTCGCCTTGGCGTCGAAGTAGTCGCCGCCCTTGCGTTTCACGTCGTCGGTGCCCCACTCACGGTGGCGGGGGACCGGTGTCATTCTCGGAATGTGCTTGCGGCAGTGGATGTATGCCTCCTCTACCTCCACGACCACCCAGCGTTCCGGGATCCGGCCGTTCGTGTGGTCCGCAGGCAGATCCACGATGTCGGAGCGCAGGACGGGGTCTTCGACGATCCGTGCCGAACCGTTCACGTGCAGTCCGATGAGGTCCTGCACGAAGTCCACGAGAATGATTCCGACGTGCGGGTTTTCCCGGATGTTGCCGAGGCTCGCCATCACGCCGTTGCCGCGGTACTCCGGGTACGCGAGGGTCTTCGAGTCGATGACGTGCATGAATCCCGGTGTCCCGGCGCGCAGACTGTTGTCGCATTCGCCGGATGCATCGGCGGTGGCGATGAAGGCGATCTCCTGGCGTCCGATGAACTCGATCATCGTCGGATTGAGATGATCCAGCATCTGATCCGAGTAGAACTTGGCGGCACGATCCTCGGTGCCGTACTCGGACTGAAGTTGGCGCTCTCCCGCACTACCGATCTGGCCCATCTGCATTCCCCGCTACGTCTCGGCGTCATTGGTCGGTTCACCCTACGGCCCACCGGTTCCCTCTGCTGAGAATCCTCGTTCACAATTGCGCGGAAACCGCTGCCGCCCACCCACCTACCTGGCGTTGCGCCGATCGGTGGCAGGATTGAGCGCATGGCAGAACAGACTTCCGACACGACGGCGCCCACCTCACTGTGGGTCGAGCGAACGGGCACCCGGCGGTACATCGGCCGCAGCTCGCGCGGCGCCGAGGTCCTGATCGGCTCCGAGGGCGTGGAGGGCGTGTTCACCCCCGGGGAACTCCTGAAGATCGCACTCGCCGCGTGCAGCGGAATGAGCTCGGACTTCCCGCTGTCGCGGCGGCTGGGTGACAACTACGACGCCACCATCCGGGTGTCCGGTGCCGCCGACCGGGAGAACGAGGTATACCCGCAGCTGGACGAGGTGCTGGAGCTGGATCTCAGCGAGCTCGACGCCGACGCGCAGGAGCGTCTGGTGGCGCTCGTGGAACGGTCGGTCGACAAGGTCTGCACGGTCGGGCGGACACTGAAGGCCGGGACGACGGTGACGTTGACCGTCCAAAGGGAAGCATGATGCGGCGTGAGCTGGCGGCGCTCGCGGGCGGGACGGCGCTCTGCGCGGGTCTGCTCGTGGTCGCTCCCGCGGCTGCCGGGCCCGCGTTCTCGCCCCCCGGCGGTGCGTGCACCCCGTGGTCGGTGTCGGAGGTGACGTCCGGGGCGGGTGTTCTCGAGAACCTGGCCTTCGACGGCGCGGGCACCATGCTGGTGTCGCGAACAGGCCTGGTCGGCGGCGGAGCCCTCGACGGGGTCGCCCCTGACGGCACCGTCACCCCGATCGTGCCCGAGATCGAGTCGCCCGGCGGAATCGCTGTCGACGGCGCCGACGCGTACTTCGCCACGGGGAACTCCTTCGCCGCCGGAGTCACGGGCTCGGCGAGCGGCACGGTCGACGTCGTGAACCTCGACACGGGTGACAGACGAACGGTGACCGAGGGGCTGGTCATGCCGAACGGGCTCGTCCGGCTGAGCAACGGAGACATCCTCACCGCGCGGAATCTGGGCTCCGGGGCAGGACTGGCCCGTGTTCCGGCCGCGGATCCCCACACACCGGAGGTCGTGCGCACCGATCTGGGAACGGTCGACGGACTCGCCGTGCACGACGGCAACGTCTACACGGTGACGACATTCGACACGACCACCACGCTGCGCATCCTCCGCGAAGACGACCTCGGCGGTCCCGTCGTATCGGTCGAGCTGCCCGGCTCCGGGCCCCTCAACGCGGCCGACGACCTCACTGTCGGACCGGACGGCATCGTCTACGTCGCCTACAACGGCGGCGGCAAGGTGGTGCGGGTCGATCCCACGACGGGCGAGAGCTGCGCCCTGGCGTCCGGGCTGCCGCTCGTGTCCTCGGTGCGGTTCGGCGCCGGACCGGGCTGGGATCCGGACGCGCTCTACGCCACCAGTTTCACCGGGAAGATCTACAAGCTCGAGCGGTCGTGACGGACATGGAGAGGATGACCGCGTGGGTGCACGGTTACGTGCAGGGTGTGGGATTCCGGTGGTGGACCCGCGCCCGCGCCCTGGAACTCGGCCTCGACGGATACGCGGCCAACCAGAAGGACGGCCGCGTGCTCGTCATCGCCGAGGGACCTCGGGACAAGCTGGAGACCCTGCTGACGCTGCTGCGGTCGGGAGACACGCCGGGCGCCGTGGATCTCGTCGTGGAGCAATGGGATTCCGCCCGCGGCGACCTCACCGGGTTCGTGGAACGGTGAACCGCAGGTAAAGTTCTCCGTCATGCATCTGAAGAGTCTGACGCTGAAGGGATTCAAATCCTTTGCGTCCGCAACGACTCTGCGATTCGAGCCGGGAATCACCTGTGTCGTGGGGCCCAACGGGTCGGGTAAGTCCAACGTCGTCGACGCGCTCACGTGGGTGATGGGGGAGCAGGGAGCCAAGGCCCTGCGCGGCGGCAAGATGGAAGACGTCATCTTCGCCGGCACCGCCGGGCGGGCGCCCCTCGGGCGCGCCGAGGTCACGCTGACCATCGACAACTCCGACGGCGCCCTGCCGATCGACTACTCCGAGGTGTCGATCACCCGGCGCATGTTCCGCGACGGCGCCGGCGAATACGAGATCAACGGCAGCTCGTGCCGGCTGATGGACGTGCAGGAACTGCTCAGCGACTCCGGCATCGGCCGGGAGATGCACGTGATCGTCGGTCAGGGCCGCCTCGCCGCGATCCTCGAATCGCGTCCGGAGGACCGGCGCGCGTTCATCGAGGAAGCGGCCGGCGTCCTCAAGCACCGCAAACGCAAGGAAAAGGCGGTCCGCAAACTCGACGCGATGCAGGCCAACCTGGCACGCCTGAACGACCTCACGGCGGAACTGCGGCGCCAGCTCAAACCACTCGGACGGCAGGCCGAGGTGGCGCGCCGCGCCCAGACCGTGCAGGCCGACCTCCGCGACGCGAAGCTGCGGCTCGCCGCCGACGACCTGGTCACGCGACGCGAGGACCTGGCCAACCAGGCGCAGGACGAGAAGGTCGCGCGCGAGCAGCACGACCAGGTCACCGAGGCCCTCGACGAGTCCAATCTGGAGCTGGGACGGCACGAGCAGGAACTGTCGAGGCTCACACCGGGTGCGGAAGCGGCCGCGCAGACGTGGTTCCAGCTGTCGGCACTCGCGGAGCGCGTCAACGCGACCATCCGCATCGCCCGCGAGCGGGCGCGCCACCTCGACTCCGAGCCCTCCGCGAACCGCGGTCAGGACCCGGACGAGATGGAGGCCCGCGCCGACCGGATCGCGGCGGAGGAAATGGAGCTCGTCGAAGCCGTCGAGATGGCGCGCGCGGCGCTGGACGCGGCCAAGGAGCAGCTGGCACTGGGGGAGGAGACCGCCGCCGAGGCGGAACGGGCTCACATGGCGGCGGTCCGGGCGATCGCCGACCGCCGTGAAGGTTTGGCCCGGCTGTCCGGGCAGGTCGACACGCTGCGCACCCGCGCCGACTCCGTCGACGCCGAAGTGTCCCGGCTGACCGTCGCGATCGAAGAGGCCCGTCAGCGCGGCGACGCGGCGCAGTCCGAATTCGAGGTCGTCCAGGACGAGATCGGTGACCTCGACGCCGGCGAGCTCGGGCTGGATTCCCACCACGAGCGTGCCGTCGAGGCGCTGCGCCTGATCACCGAACGCGTCACGGAACTCCAGGCCGAGGAGCGCGCCGCCGGGCAGGAAGTGGCATCCCTGCGTGCCCGGATCGACGCGCTGTCGATGGGCCTCGAACGTAAGGACGGCGCCGGCTGGCTCGTCGAGAATCGGGGCGAGCACGGTATCCGGGGACCGATCGGTGGCCTCATCACCGTGGAGAAGGGGTACGAGGGCGCGGTCGCGGCGGCGATGGGCCCCGCCGCGGACGCCGTCGTCGCCGAATCCCTCGACGCCGCCCGCGGCGCAGTCGGTGCGCTGAAGGAGACGGACAGCGGACGGGCGTCCCTGTTCATCGGAACCGATCAGGTCGCACCGAACGGCGGGCACCTGGACTCCGGCGCCCGGTGGGCCGTCGACGTCATCGAGTGCCCCGCCGAACTGCGGACCGGGCTCGCGGCGCTCCTGGGCGGAGTGGTCGTGGTCGAGTCCATCGACGACGCCGTCGAGACCGTCCGGCGCAGGCCCGAGGTGCGCGCGGTCACCCGCGACGGAGATCTCCTCGGAGCCGGCTGGATGAGTGGCGGGTCGGACCGTCAGCCGAGCACCCTCGAGGTCCAGGCTGCCATCGACAACTCGGTGCAGGATCTGGCCCGCGCCGAACGTCGCGCCGAGGAACTGTCCGCGGCACTGTCCGGCGCGGTCGCGGAACAGGCCGACCGCCAGGAGAACGCCGAGCAGGCATTGGCCGCGCTGAACGAGTCCGACGCCGCGATGTCCGCCATCTACGAGCGCCTCGGCCGCCTCGGCCAGGCCGCGCGGGCCGCACACGCCGAATCCGATCGGCTCATGGCGCAGCGGGAGAAGGCCGAGAGCGGTCGCGAGGACACACTGACCGCGCTCGCCGAACTCGAGGAACGGCTGCGCCTGGCGGAACAGGACGGGTCGCCCGCCGGTGCCGACACGGGTGGATCCGATACGACGAGCTTCGATCGTGAAATGGCGGCCGCGGCGCTGGCCGAAGTGCGGGCCGTGGAAGTGGAAGCCCGGCTGTCCGTGCGCACGGCCGAGGAGCGCGCCGAATCGGTGCGCGGCAAAGCCGACTCCCTGCGCCGCGCCGCCCAGGTGGAACGCGACGCACGCGCCCGGGCCGAACGTGCGATGAAGGCCCGCCAGAACGCGGCCGCCGTCGCGGCGGCGGTCGCCGAGTCCGGACAGCGGGTCGCCGAGCACCTCGGCGACGTCGTCGCCGCCGCGATGGCGCACCGCGACGAACTCGCGCGGGCACGCATCGAGCGCACGACCCAACTCGAACAGGTGAAGGAAAGGGTGCGCCAGCTGACCGGACAGCTGGCGTCGCTCACCGACGCCGTGCACCGCGACGAGGTGGCTCGCGCCCAGGCCGCGCTGCGCATCGAGCAGCTCGAGGAGGCGATCCTCGAACAGCACGGGATCGGCCTGGACGATCTGATCGCCGAATACGGCCCCGATGTCACGCTGCCGCCGTCCGCGCTCGAGATGGAGGAGTACGAGCAGGCGAAGGAGCGCGGCGAGCAGGTCACGATGCCCGCGCCGATCCCGTACGACCGCGCCACGCAGGAACGTCGCGCGAAGCGTGCCGAGAAGGACCTGGCGACGCTCGGCAAGGTCAACCCGTTGGCACTCGAGGAGTTCGCCGCGCTCGAGGAGCGCTACAACTTCCTCTCGACACAGCTCGAGGACGTGAAGACCGCCCGCAAGGATCTCCTCGGGGTGGTGGCCGACGTCGATGCCCGCATCCTGCAGGTGTTCACCGAGGCCTATTCGGACGTCGAACGCGAATTCGTGCAGGTGTTCGCGAAACTGTTCCCCGGTGGTGAGGGCAGGTTGGTGCTCACCGACCCGTCGAACATGCTGACCACCGGCATCGAGGTGGAGGCCCGCCCGCCCGGCAAGAAGGTCAAACGGCTGTCGTTGCTGTCCGGTGGCGAGAAGTCGCTGACGGCGGTGGCGATGCTCGTGGCGATCTTCCGGGCCAGGCCGTCCCCCTTCTACGTGATGGACGAGGTGGAGGCCGCGCTGGACGACACGAACCTGCGTCGTCTCATCGGGTTGTTCGAGCAGTTGCGGGAGAAGTCGCAGCTGATCGTCATCACCCACCAGAAGCCGACGATGGAGGTGGCCGACGCACTCTACGGCGTCAGCATGCGCGGCGACGGCATCACCACCGTCATCTCCCAGCGGCTCCGTGGCCAGGACATGGCGGCCGCGGACGCCTGATTCCGGTCCGGGCCGGTACTGTGCGCGCGGGAAGGCAGTGCGCGACGAAATCCGGAGCCTGAAACAATGGGCGGCGTGACTACCGGAGCTTGGATTGCCATCGCGGCCGCACTGGCCGTACTTCTCGTCGTTCTCGTCGTCGGGTCCCTCCTGTATCGGCGTCGCCGGATCTCCCTGAAGGCGCCGGACACCCCGCAGGTCACCACGGCGGAGAAGGACCGCTCGGGCAGTTACCGGGCGGACGGCGGGTTCAACTTCAGCCAGGGGTCGACGGCGACGGCGCCGCCACGTCCGCCTGCGCCCGAGCCGGTTCTGCCGAAGCCGGCGCCCGAACCCGAGGTGGTAGCGCCCGAACCCGAGGTGGTAGCGCCCGAACCCGAGGTGGTAGCGCCCGAACCCGAGGTGGTCGCGCCCCCGGCGCCGGAGAAGGCCCCCGAGCCGGAGAAGGCTCCGGAGAAGCCCACGGCCCCGCCGGAGCCGGTCACCTACGAACCGGTCGTCGCGCCCGAGGTCGAACCGGAACCCGAGGTCGCGCCCGCTCCCGAACCCGAACCGGCTCCCGCCGCGCCGGTGCTCGACGTCATCGCTCCCACCGAAGGACGGCTCGACCGTCTGCGTGGGCGGCTGTCCCGTTCACAGTCCGCGGTGGGCAAGAGCCTGCTCGGACTGCTCGGCGGTGGCGACCTCGACGAAGACTCCTGGGAAGAGGTGGAGGACACCCTCCTCATCGCCGACCTCGGCTCGGCGACCACCACGAAGATCGTCACGTCGCTGCGTGAGCAGATGGCGTCGCGCAGCGTCCGCACCGAGGCCGACGCCCGCGCGCTGCTCCGCGAAGTCCTGGTAGCCGAACTCCGGCCGGAACTCGATCGCTCGATCCGTGCCCTGCCGCACGACGACCACCCGGCGGTCCTGTTGGTCGTCGGCGTGAACGGCACCGGCAAGACCACCACCACCGGCAAGCTCGCGCGTGTTCTCGTGGCCGACGGCAGGCGCGTCCTGCTCGGTGCCGCCGACACGTTCCGTGCCGCCGCAGCGGACCAGCTGCAGACGTGGGCCGAGCGGGTGGGCGCCGAGGTGGTGCGCGGGAAGGAAGCCGCTGATCCGGCGGCCGTCGCGTTCGATGCCGTGTCCAAGGGAATCGACAACGGCGTCGACGTCGTACTGATCGATACCGCCGGCCGGCTCCACACGAAGACGGGACTGATGGACGAGCTCGGCAAGGTCAAGCGGGTCCTCGAGAAGAAGGCGTCGGTCGACGACGTCCTTCTGGTTCTCGACGCGACCATCGGTCAGAACGGCCTCGCGCAGGCGCGGGTGTTCGCCGAGGTCGTCGACATCACCGGTGTGGTGCTCACCAAGCTCGACGGCACCGCCAAGGGCGGCATCGTGTTCCAGGTTCAGCACGAACTCGGGGTTCCCGTGAAGCTCGTCGGACTCGGCGAGGGCGCCGACGATCTGGCGCCGTTCGAGCCCGGCGCCTTCGTCGACGCGTTGCTCGGCTGACGAGGCGATCCGACGGCCGTCTCGGGGTTCCGGACGGCTCCGGGGGGATGAAACCGACCGCAAATCGCCTGGCGAAATGTGTACGCAACAAAATAGGCCGATGCGTTCACGCGCGCGAAACAGTGCAGTGGCACAGCCGAAACACCAACTGAGCACCCTTCTTCTCAGGTCGTCAGCCGCAACCGGCTGGGCAGAGAAGGAGGAGGCTCAAGGTGGATTTCCCCACTATCGGTGCACCGGACACCGGGGACACAGCGTGGATGCTGACCAGCGCCGCGCTCGTGTTGCTCATGACTCCGGGTCTTGCGTTCTTCTACGGCGGCATGGTGCGGGCCAAGAGCGTGCTGAACATGCTCATGATGAGCATCAGCGCGATGGGTGTCGTCGGCATCCTGTGGGTTCTCTACGGCTACTCCATGGCCTTCGGCGAGGACAAGGGGAACCTTGTCGGTGATCCGTTCCAGTACTTCGGGCTCAAGGGACTGTTCGGCGGGTCCTACCTGGCCGAGACCGACGACGCCGGTTCGGTCATCGCCGATTCCGCGATCCCGCTCGTCGGCACCATCCCCGCGACGGTATTCGTCGCGTTCCAGGCAATGTTCGCGATCATCACCGTCGCCCTCATCTCGGGTGCCGTGGCGGATCGCCTGCGCTTCGGTCCCTGGCTGCTGTTCGCCGGCCTCTGGGCGACGGTCGTGTACTTCCCCGTGGCGCACTGGGTCTTCGCCTTCGACGGCGTCACCGCCGAGACCGGTGGCTGGATCGCCAACAAGCTCGCCGCGGTCGACTTCGCGGGTGGTACCGCCGTCCACATCAACGCCGGCGCCGCCGGTCTCGTCCTCGCGATCATCCTCGGCAAGCGCAAGGGATGGCCGGGAACCCCGTTCCGGCCGCACAACCTGCCCTTCGTGATGCTCGGCGCCGGCCTCCTCTGGTTCGGCTGGTTCGGTTTCAACGCCGGTTCGGCCGTCGGTTCCAACGGCATTGCCGGAGCAACCTTCATCACGACCGTCATCGGAACGTGCGCAGCCATGCTCGCCTGGCTCCTGGTCGAGCGGATTCGCGACGGCCACGCCACCACACTCGGTGCGGCGTCCGGAATCGTGGCCGGCCTGGTTGCCATCACGCCTTCCTGCTCCTCGGTGAACGTCCTCGGAGCACTCGCCATCGGCGTCGTGGCAGGAGCACTCTGCGCGCTCGCGGTCGGACTCAAGTTCCGCTTCGGATTCGACGACTCGCTGGACGTCGTCGGTGTTCACCTCGTCGGCGGCATCGTCGGAACGCTGATGGTCGGCCTGGTCGCAACAGCTGAGGCGCCCGCGGGTGTTGTCGGACTGTTCTATGGTGGAGGCCTCGACCAACTCTGGCGTCAGGCAGTGGGCGCCGGAGCAGTACTGCTTTACTCGCTCGTCGGTACGGCCGTCGTCGCGTTGATCGTGAAGTTCACGATCGGTCTGCGGCTCAGCGACGAGGGTGAATCACTTGGAGTGGACGAGTCGGAACACGCAGAAACTGGCTACGATTTCGCCGCTCTCGGCGGAAACTCGGCAACTGCTCGTGTATCCGGCAAGGAGGGATGAGGAAATGAAGCTGATCACAGCAATTGTCAAGCCGTTCACTCTGGAGGACGTGAAGACCGGACTCGAGCAGGCGGGCGTCCTCGGGATGACCGTCAGCGAGGTCCAGGGGTACGGCCGGCAGAAGGGCCACACCGAAGTCTACCGAGGTGCCGAGTACTCGGTCGATTTCGTTCCGAAGGTCCGGGTCGAGGTCGTCGTGGACGACGCTGCTGTGGACAAGGTCGTCGAGGTGATCGTCGAGGCGGCACGCACCGGCAAGATCGGTGACGGCAAGGTCTGGGTCTCACCGGTCGAGTCGGTCATCCGGGTGCGTACCGGGGAACGCGGCGCGGATGCGCTCTGACCCCAACGGGTCCGGTAAGACCGGCCCTGGTCCCGTCGCCAAGGCGCCGGAACCAGGGCCGGTTGCGTCAGGCGGATCGGACGAAGCAGCGGACCTGGCCCGCGCACGCAGGCAACTGCTCACCGGGGGTTCCGAGACCGGCCCCGGCGCAAGGAATCCCGCAGGTCACGGGCGTCGGCTCGACGCCGTTGCGCTGCGTCACGCACTCGTCGACCTGCACGAGTTCTGGTTGACCACAAAGGGTGCCGAGCTGGGCATCAAGCCCGACAGCGGTTTCGCGCTCGTCGCGGTCGGTGGGCTCGGCCGGCGGGAACTCCTGCCGTACTCGGATCTCGACCTCCTCCTGCTTCACGACGACATGGATCCGGCGGTCGTCTCGCAGGTGGCCGACCAACTCTGGTATCCGTTGTGGGACGCGCACATCAAGCTCGACCACAGCGTCCGCACCATCCCTCAGGCACTGCAGGTGGCGGACACGGACATCACCGCGGCCCTGGGAATGCTCGAGGCGCGTCACATCGTCGGCGACGTCGAGCTGACAAATCTGCTCATCAGTGGGGTACGCCGGCAGTGGCGCACCGACATCCGCAACCGTTTCGACGGCCTCATCGAGCAGACGCGGTCGCGCTGGGAACGCAGTGGCGAGATCGCCCACCGCGCAGAGCCCGACCTCAAGAGCGGTCGCGGTGGACTGCGGGACGTACAGTTGCTCAACGCGCTGTCCATCGCGCAGCTCACCGACGGCATGCCGGGGCTCGGTCCCGAGTCGCCCGGCGGGGGATTGGCACTCGCACATCGCCGGCTGCTCGACGTCCGCACCGAGCTGCACCGGGTCGCCGGTCGCTCCCGCGATCAGTTGCGGGCGCAGGACGCCGACGAGATCGGCGCCGCACTGCGGATCGGCGATCGATTCGACCTCGCGCGCATGCTCAGCGATGCCGCGCGCACCATCAGCTACTCCGTCGACGTCGGTGTGCGGACGGCCGGGCACGCCCTGCCGCGGCGCGGCCTGGCGCGGTTGCGCCGACCACCGGTGCGGCGGCCGCTCGACGAGGGTGTCGTCGAGCACGCCGGCGAAGTGGTGCTGGCA
The DNA here is from genome assembly GCF_042671975.1 of Rhodococcus sp. NPDC127593. Classification (NCBI taxonomy): domain Bacteria; kingdom Bacillati; phylum Actinomycetota; class Actinomycetes; order Mycobacteriales; family Nocardiaceae; genus Rhodococcus; species Rhodococcus sp. NPDC127593. The sequence continues at coordinate 146,564 of NZ_JBHXWI010000001.1, forward strand.
CGCGACGCCCGGCCGGCGAAGGACCCCGGCCTCGTGCTGCGGGTCGCGTCGGCGTCGGCGACGACGGGTATGCCGATGTCGGCGTCCACTCTGAATCGCCTGGCCGACAACGCCCCCGAGCTGCGCGAGCCGTGGCCGAAGGAGGCGCTGAACGATCTGCTGGTGATGCTCGGCGCGGGTAGCCGCGCCGTCGCGGCGATCGAGGCTCTCGATCGGACCGGGCTGTGGGGCAGGCTACTTCCCGAGTGGGGTGCCGTCCGGGACCTGCCGCCGCGGGACGCCGTGCACACGTGGACGGTGGACCGTCATCTCGTCGAGACCGCCGCCTACGCCAGTAGGTTCACCACCCGCGTCGCCCGCCCGGACCTGCTGATGCTCGGTGCGTTGCTGCACGACATCGGCAAGGGTCGCGGCGGCGACCACAGTGTGGTCGGCGCGGAACTGGCCACCCAGATCGGTAAGCGCCTCGGATTGTGGCCCTCGGACGTCGCGCTGCTGACGGCGATCGTGCGCCACCACCTGCTGCTGCCGCACACCGCGACGCGGCGTGACCTCGACGATCCCGAGACGGTCGAGCGGGTCGTGGAGGCGCTCGGCGGCGACGGCGTCCTGCTGGAGTTGCTGCACGCGCTGGCGGAGGCGGATTCACTGGCGACGGGTCCCGGTGTGTGGGGCGACTGGAAGTCGTCACTGATCGGGGAACTCGTGCGGCGCTGCCGCCTCGTCATGGCGGGAGAGGTGCTTCCCGCACCCGATCCGCTCGATCCGGAACACGTCGCGCTGGCGGCGTCGGGTGGCGTGCACGTCGCACTGGTCCCCGCCGACAGTCCCCACACGTATGTGGTGACGGTCATCGCCCCCGACCAGCGGGGGCTGCTGTCGAAGGCGGCGGGCGTGCTCGCGCTGCACTCCCTGCGGGTCTACTCCGCGTCCCTGGGCAGCGCCGAGGGGTCGGCGGTCAACTCGTTCGTCGTGTCCCCGAGGTTCGGGGCGCCCCCGCAGGCGGGTCTGCTGCGGCAGGAGCTGATCCGCGCGCTGGCGGGGGAGCTGAATCTGCTGGAGATGCTCACGGCCAAGGAAGAGGAGGCTCGCGAGAGCCAGCGAGTGGCTGCCGTGGAGGAACGGGGCGAAGCCGCGGTGCCGGTGCAGTACGCACAGGCGCCGCCGCGGGTCATCTGGTTCGACACCGCGTCACCCGGCGAGATCATTCTCGAGCTCAGGGCCGAGGACCGGCTGGGGCTGCTGTCCAGGCTGGCCGACGCGTTCGACACGTGCGGCGCCGACGTCCGCTGGGCGCGCGTGACCACCCTGGGTTCGTCGGTTATCGACTCGTTCTGCCTCGATCTCGGCGGCGGGGACACCCGGGCGAGCCGGGAACAGGTCGAGAGCGCGATCCTCGGCGTCGTTCCGCTCACGAAGCCGAAGAAGCAGGAGGGCAGCGGGGGAGAATGAACGACAGGACGTGAGCGGCTAGGCTGGGGCCCGAGAATATCCACCGCACACTCGCATGACTTCAGGAGCGCACTCGGTGTTCGAATCCCTTTCCGACAGGTTGACCGGAGCCCTCAAGGATCTGCGTGGCAAGGGTCGCCTTTCCGGAGCCGACATCGATGCCACCTGCCGTGAGATCCGGTTGGCCCTGCTCGAGGCAGACGTCGCGCTGCCCGTCGTCCGCTCGTTCATCGCCAAGATCAAGGAACGCGCCAAGGGCGTCGAGGTCTCCGGGGCGCTGAACCCGGCGCAGCAGGTCGTCAAGATCGTCAACGAGGAACTCGTCGGGATCCTCGGTGGCGAGACCCGCCGGCTGGCGTTCGCCAAGACGCCGCCGACGGTCATCATGCTCGCCGGTCTCCAGGGTTCCGGTAAGACGACCCTCGCCGGCAAGCTCGCGAAGTGGCTACGCGACCAGGGGCACACCCCGCTGCTCGTGGCCTGCGACCTGCAGCGTCCCGGCGCCGTCACCCAGCTGCAGATCGTCGGTGAGCGCGCGGGAGCCACGGTGTTCGCACCGCACCCCGGCACGTCCATCGGCGGCGGCGACAACGAGCTGGGCATCACCGCGGCCGACCCGATCGAGGTGGCCCGCGCAGGTGTGGAGGAAGCCCGCAACAAGCAGTTCGACGTGGTCATCGTCGACACCGCGGGTCGCCTGGGTATCGACGCCGACCTGATGGCGCAGGCGGCGGGTATCCGCGACGCCGTGAACCCGGACGAGACGATCTTCGTTCTCGACGCGATGATCGGTCAGGACGCGGTCAGCACGGCCGAGGCGTTCCGTGAGGGTGTCGGATTCACCGGCGTCGTGCTCACGAAGCTCGACGGTGACGCCCGCGGTGGTGCGGCGCTCAGCGTCCGCGAGGTCACCGGGCAGCCCATCCTGTTCGCGTCCACGGGTGAGAAGCTCGACGACTTCGACGTCTTCCACCCCGACCGCATGGCAAGCCGCATTCTCGGCATGGGTGACGTCCTCAGCCTGATCGAGGCTGCCGAGCAGCACTTCGACGCCGAGCAGGCCGAGGCCACAGCACAGAAGATAGGCTCCGGCCAGCTCACGCTGGAAGACTTCCTCGAGCAGATGATGGCCGTTCGCAAGATGGGCCCCATCGGCAATCTCCTGGGCATGCTCCCGGGTGCGGGGCAGATGAAGGACGCTCTCGCGAACGTCGACGAGAAGCAGCTCGACCGTGTGCAGGCCATCATCCGCGGTATGACCCGCGCCGAGCGCGACGATCCCAAGATCATCAACGCGTCCCGCAGGCTGCGGATCGCCAACGGATCGGGTGTCAAGGTCTCCGACGTCAACCAGCTCGTCGACCGTTTCTTCGAGGCCCGCAAGATGATGGCCGCGATGGCCGGGCGTATGGGCATGCCCGGTTCGCGGAAGCCGCAGCGCAGCAAGAAGGGCAAGAAGGGCAAGAAAGGTGGCAAGGGACCGACGCCGCCGAAGGTGCGCGGAGGATTCCCCGGCGGCCTGCCCGGAGGGTTCCCGGGTATGCCGCCCGGAGGTCTCCCCGCGGGCATGCCCGACCTGTCGAACATGCCGAAGGGCCTGGACGAATTGCCTCCTGGACTCGAGGGCATCGACCTGTCCCAGCTGAAGCTGCCGAAGAAGTAGCCGATGGGCGCGCTGCATTTCCGGGGCACCGGTCTGCCCGACGAACAGCCGGTCGAATTCTGGGTCGACAACGGTGTGATCTCGACGGAACCGGTTCCCGGCGCCGAGACCGTGTGTGAATCCGGGTGGATCGTTCCCGGTCTCGTCGACGCCCACTGCCACGTCGGCATCAGGTTCGGCGGCGGCGGTGGCGAGAGCGTCGAGGGGTTGATCGCGCAGGCGGAGACCGAGCGCGACTGCGGGGTCCTGCTGATTCGTGACGCGGGTTCGCCGGTCGACACCCGGTTCGTCGACGACCGCCCCGACCTGCCGAGGATCATCCGCGCCGGGCAGCACATCGCGGCCCCCAAGCGCTATATCCGCGGACTGCCGGTCGATCTCGAGGACGAGTCGCAGTTGCCCGACGAGGTGGTGCGCCAGGCCAGGGCCGGTGACGGGTGGGTCAAGCTCGTCGGCGACTGGATCGACCGCTCCGCGGGCGACCTGGCGCCGTTGTGGAGCGACGACATCCTCGTCGAGGCGATCGCGGCCGCGCACCGCGAAGGGGCTCGCGTCACCGCGCACGTCTTCGCCGAGGATGCGCTTCCGGGCCTGATCAACGCCGGAATCGACTGCATCGAGCACGGCACCGGGCTCACCGACGAGACGATCGAGCTGATGGTCTCGCACGGAACCTCGCTCGTCCCGACGCTGATCAACATCGCGACGTTCCCGGACATCGCCGAGTCCGCCTCGCGGTTCCCGCTTTACGCCGCGCACATGTGTGACCTGCACTCGCGGGTGAAGGACACGATCGGTGCCGCTCACGACGCGGGGATCCCGATCTACGCCGGCACCGACGCGGGCGGATCGATCGTCCACGGACGCATCGCCGACGAGGTCGAGGAACTGAAGGCGGTCGGACTGACCCCGTCCGAGGCGCTCGGCGCCGCGTGCTGGGACGCGCGGACCTGGCTCGGACATCCGGGGGTGGAAGAGGGTGCGTCCGCGGATCTGCTGGTCTTCCGCAGCGACCCGCGCGCGAGCAGCGACGCCCTCGCCGCGCCCGATGTCGTGGTGCTGCGGGGCAACGTCGTCAAGACCCGATGACCTGGTTTCCCCCTGACGGTGTTCGTCTGGCAGAATGAACCGCTGTTCGTCGCATCCGGTCACGCACCGCGCGGCGGTCACAGATTAGAGGCAAAACCGGGCGCGCTATTCCTGCGCGTCGCCGAATTGCACGTGACGTGTGGGCACACTCGTGTGCGCACTGAAGGAGAAGTACAGCAGTGGCTGTCAAGATCAAGCTCACCCGGCTCGGCAAGATCCGGAACCCGCAGTACCGCATCGTCGTCGCCGACTCCCGCACCCGCCGCAACGGCCGTGCGATCGAGACCATCGGCAAGTACCACCCCAAGGAAGAGCCCTCGCTGATCGAGGTCGACTCCGAGCGCGCCCAGTACTGGCTCGGCGTCGGCGCTCAGCCCACCGAGCCCGTCGAGGCCATCCTCAAGATCACCGGTGACTGGCAGAAGTTCAAGGGCCTTCCGGGCGCCGAGGGCACCCTCCGCGTCAAGGAAGCCAAGCCCACCAAGCTGGAGCTGTTCCAGGCTGCGCTCGCGCAGGCCGAGAACGAGCCCGTCGGCGAGGCCATCACGCCCAAGAAGAAGAAGGCGAAGGCCGAGGACGCCGAGGCTGCTGCCGAAGCTCCCGCCGAGGCTGCTGCAGAGTCCGAGGCTGCTGACAAGTGAGTGCCGTCGTCGCCGATGCCGTGGAGCACCTCGTTCGTGGCATCGTCGCCAACCCCGACGACGTTCGTGTCGAGCTGATCACCGGGCGTCGGGGGCGCACTGTCGAGGTGCACGTCAACCCTGACGATCTCGGCAAGGTCATCGGCCGCGGTGGTCGCACCGCGACCGCTCTGCGCACGCTGGTCTCCGGTATCGGTGGCCGCGGGATCCGTGTCGACGTCGTCGACACCGATCAGTAGAGGCCTTACAACAGTGGAGCTCGTCGTCGGCCGTGTCGCCAAGTCGCATGGCATCAAGGGTGAGATCGTGGTCGAGGTTCGTACCGACGAACCCCAGGATCGATTCGCCGTCGGTGCCGTGCTGCGGGGGCACAAGCCGCGCGAGCAGTCTGTGAGCACGTACACCGTGGAAGCCGCCCGGGACCATTCCGGGCGGCTTCTGCTGCGCCTCGAGGGTGTGTCGGATCGCACCGCGTCGGATGCCTTGCGGGGCACGTTGTTCGTCATCGACAGTGCCGAACTCGAGCCCTCCGACGACCCCGACGAGTTCTACGATCACGAACTCGAAGGACTGTCGGTGCGCCTCGCGGACGGCACCGAGGTGGGCACCGTCATCGAGGTATTGCATTCCGCGGCAGGCGAATTGCTCTCGATCCGCCGGGCGGGCGAACAGTCCGGCGAACTCCTCGTCCCGTTCGTGGCCGCGATCGTCACGTCGGTGTCCGTCGCCGACGGTGTCGCCGAGATCGATCCGCCGGAAGGGCTGCTCGATCCCGACTTCGGTGAATCCACCGACGGGAAGTGAGTCGGTAGCCATGCGTCTCGACGTGGTCACCATCTTCCCCGAATACCTCGAACCGCTTCGAGCGGCGTTGCTCGGCAAGGCCATCGACAAGGGCCTCATCTCCGTCGACGTGCACGATCTGCGGGACTGGACGCACGACGTCCACAAGGCCGTCGACGATTCGCCGTACGGCGGCGGGCCGGGGATGGTCATGAAACCCACCGTGTGGGGGCCCGCGCTCGACGACGTCCTCGCCGCGGATGACGGCGACTCGGACACTCTGCTGGTCGTCCCCACACCGGCCGGTGTCCCTTTCACGCAGGCCACCGCCGAGCGCTGGGCGGGGGAGAAGCACATCGTCTTCGCCTGCGGACGTTACGAAGGCATCGATCAGCGCGTGTTCGACGACGCCGCCCGCCGTGTGCGCGTCGAAGAAGTGAGCATCGGCGACTACGTCCTCATCGGGGGTGAGGCGGCCGTGCTGGTGATGACCGAGGCGTTCGTGCGCCTGATTCCCGGTGTGCTCGGCAATCAGCAGTCGCACCAAGAGGATTCGTTCTCCGACGGCCTCCTCGAAGGGCCCAGTTACACGCGGCCGGCGACGTGGCGCGGACTCGACGTCCCGCCCGTCCTGCTGTCGGGTGATCACGCGAAGGTGGCTGCGTGGCGACACGAGCAGTCACTGCACCGCACCGCCGAGCGCCGTCCGGACCTGCTGCCCTGAAACGATTTCCGTGCCCGCCCGGGCACTAACCCTGGGGCTGCGCCCAGTCGTCGACGACACCGGTCGGGAACAGGGACTTCACGAACCCGGTTATCGTGTCTCGTGCATGCCGGGCGCTGGAATCGTCGGTGACGTCCGTGATCGCGGTGTCCGGGTACGACTCCTCGTCGTCCTCGTACCGGATGTCCTCCTGCGACGCGACGGCCACGATGTAACGGTTGTCCTCGCCGATCAGCCCCGTCGACACGTGGATCCACCGATCGCCCACACAGCACATCCAACCCTGCTTCACCCCGACGACGCTCTCGCCGGGCAACCCGTCGGGGATGCCGAACCGCTGGTCGTAACCGTCGATCGCCTCGGGTGTCGCCGAGCGCAGATAGCCGACGAACTCGGCGATGCGACCCGGGCCCAGGCCGTCGCGGTCGTCGAGAAGCCCGGCATAGAACGTCACGAGGTCGGCGGCGGTCGTCTCGGTGTTCCACCACAACCCGTCCCAGGGCGGTGTGGTCGCCGCGAGTCCGTACCGCCCGGCGACGTCGACGACGAGATCCGAGCCGCCGAGATCGTCCCAGAGGGTGTTGGCCGCGTCGTCGTCGGAGGATTGGAGCATCCGCGTCACGAGGAGACGGTCGTAGTCGGACAGCGGCCGCTCACCGAGCGCGTCGAGATGATACATCTGGGCGGCGATGAACAGCTTGGCCAGCGACGCCGTTTCGACTGGTTCGGCGGCGGCGCCCTCCAGGTAGCTGCCGGTGGCGTGGTCCAGAACGGCGATCGACACGTCGGCGCCGCGCTCGGCGGCCGCCATCGCGACCGCCGCCGAGATGCGTTCGGCGAGGGGTGCGGAGACGGGGACCCGCGCGGAGGGGAACGGCTCGGGGCTCACGGTCACGGCGTCACCCGCCGGCGGGTCGTCACCCGCCGGCGGGTCGTCGGCCGGGAGGAGATCGGGGGTCGCGACGGCCGGTGACGTCGCCGGGATGTCGACCACCGAGTTGGTCTCGGTGGGGATGGTGCAGGCCAGCGGCGCACCCAGCAGGAAGACCATGACCGTCAGGCACCGGATCAGCCTGGACATGAAATTCTCCCGAGATTTCCGTGACGGCCTCACCGCCGGCGATATTGTCTCAGAGTAGCGGTAGGGTCCATTTCCGTGACTCTCAAGACCGTGAACCAGCGCATTGCCGAGGAGCTCGACGTCCGGGAGGGACAGGTCGCGGCCGCCGTGGACCTCCTCGACGGTGGAGCCACCGTGCCCTTCATCGCCCGGTACCGCAAGGAAGTCACCGGAACGCTCGACGACGCTCAGCTCCGCCAGCTCGAGGAACGCCTGAGGTACCTGCGGGAACTGGACGAGCGCCGGGTTGCCGTGCTCGAGTCGATCGACTCGCAGGGCAAGCTCGACGACCAGCTGCGCGGGCAGATCATGACGGCCGACACGAAGGCGCGCCTCGAGGACATCTACCTGCCGTTCAAGCCGAAGCGTCGCACCAAGGCGCAGATCGCCCGCGAGGCCGGTCACGAACCCGTCGCCGACGCACTGATCACCGACCCCTCCACCGATCCGGCGTCCTACACGGCCGAACAGCTCGAGGGTGCGCGCGCGATCCTCGTCGAGCGCTTCGCCGAAGACGCCGACCTGGTGGGTGAGCTCCGCGAGCTGATGTGGACCCGCGGGCAGCTGGTGTCCGCGGTCCGCAAGGGTAAGGAGACCGACGGCGCGAAGTTCGCAGACTACTTCGAGTTCTCCGAGCCGTTCGGCAAGCTCCCGTCCCACCGGATCCTGGCGGTGCTGCGCGGCGAGAAGGAAGAGGTGCTCACGCTCACCCTGGCGCCCGACACGGAGGAGCCCGTCCCCGGCGAGCCCACCGTCTACGAGGGCCGGATCGCCGGCCGGTTCGGCATCGCCGACCGCGGCAGGCCCGCCGACCGGTGGCTGCTCGACACCGTGCGGTGGGCGTGGCGCACCAAGATGATCGTCACGCTGGGCATCGACACTCGGATGCGCCTGCGACAGTCGGCGGAGAAGGACGCCGTCGACGTGTTCGCCAACAACCTGCGCGACCTGCTGCTGGCAGCGCCTGCCGGTACCCGCGCCACGATGGGCCTCGACCCCGGTTTCCGGACCGGCACGAAAGTCGCGGTCGTGGACGCCACCGGCAAGGTGGTGGCCCACGACACGATCTATCCGCATCAGCCGCAGAACAAGTGGGACGCCTCCCTGGCCACCCTCGCCGGTCTCGTCGCCAAGTACGGCGTGGAGCTCGTCGCCATCGGGAACGGCACCGCCTCCCGCGAGACGGATGCGCTCGCGACCGAGCTGATCGCCAAGTCGGGCGCCACCAACCTGACGAAGATCGTGGTGTCCGAGGCCGGCGCGTCCGTGTACTCGGCGTCCGCGTACGCCTCGGCGGAGCTGCCCGACCTCGACGTGTCGATCCGTGGAGCAGTCTCCATCGCGCGCCGCCTGCAGGATCCCCTCGCCGAACTGGTGAAGATCGACCCGAAGTCGATCGGCGTCGGTCAGTACCAGCACGACGTGTCGGAGACGCTGCTCGCACGGTCGCTCGGTGCCGTCGTCGAGGACGCGGTGAACGCGGTCGGCGTCGACGTGAATACCGCGTCGGTGCCGCTGCTGTCCCGCGTGTCCGGAATCGCCGGTTCGCTGGCCGAGAGCATCGTCGCGCACCGGGACCAGAACGGCCCGTTCCGCAGCCGCAAGGGACTCAAGGACGTCGCGAGACTCGGTCCGAAGGCGTTCGAGCAGTGCGCCGGCTTCCTGCGCATCCCCAACGGGGACGACCCGCTCGACGCGTCCAGCGTCCACCCCGAGGCCTACCCGGTGGTGCGCAAGATCGTCGGCGCCAGCGGCACCGGCGTGCGCGAGATCATCGGCAACGCGTCCGCGCTCCGCAGCCTGAACCCGGCAGACTTCGTCGACGACCGGTTCGGTCTCCCCACGGTCACCGACATCATCGGTGAGCTCGAGAAGCCCGGTCGCGACCCCCGCCCCGAGTTCAAGACGGCCACGTTCGCGGCCGGCATCGAGAAGGTGTCGCACCTGAAGCCGGGGATGACCCTCGAGGGTGTCGTCACCAACGTGGCGGCGTTCGGCGCGTTCGTCGACATCGGCGTCCACCAGGACGGCCTCGTGCACGTGTCCGCGATGTCCCACAACTTCGTCAAGGACCCGCGGGACGTCGTGAAGTCGGGCGACGTCGTGAAGGTGAAGGTCCTCGAGGTCGACGAGGCCCGTCAGCGCATCGGGCTGTCGCTGCGGCTCGACGACGAGGTCGGGACCGGCCGCAAGAACGACGGTCCCCGCGGCGGCGGACAGCGGCAGGATCGGCGGGGAGGCGGGCAACCGCAGGATAAGCGCGGCGGCAAGCCGCCGCAGCAGGGTGGACGCGATCGTGGGCGTGACTCCCGCCCGGCGCCCGGCGGTTCGATGGCCGACGCGCTGCGGAAGGCGGGGTTCGGCAAGTAAAGAGGTCACCATCCCGACACGAGCCTCCACTTTTCGATGGAGTGACCAGTTCTTTACTGGGATAGTGGATGCCGATGTACGAATGGCTGGATCGGGAAATCGTCGGGCACGGGCGCCTGCCTCTGCTCTTTTTCCTGCTCGGGTTTCTCGCGGCTTTCCTGTTCATCCGGTTGAGCGTGCGGATGATCCGCGCGGAGGTGTCGTGGTGGCCGGGCAACGTGAAACCCGGCGGGCACCACGTCCACCACGTGGTGTTCGGCGTCGTCACGATGCTCATGTCGGGAGTCGCCCTCATCGCCGTGTACGAGGACGGCACCCAGACCACCGGCGCCGTCCTCGCCACGTTCTTCGGGATCGGCGCCGCGCTGGTGCTGGACGAGTTCGCGCTGATCTTCTACCTGCAGGACGTGTACTGGGCGGATGAGGGCCGGACGTCGGTCGATGCCGTGTTCGTGGCGATCGCGGTGACGGGGCTGCTGCTCCTCGGACTCCGGCCGCTCGAACTGATCAACGTCACCGACTTCCGGGATTCGCCGGATCCCTGGGTGCGGGTCGCGATCGCGTTGTCGTCCGTGATCAACCTGCTCATCGCGGCGGTGGTGCTGCTGAAGGGGAAGATCTGGACCGGGCTGCTCGGCCTGTTCATCTTCCCGATCCTGCTGATCGGGGCGCTCCGATTGAGCCGGCCCAGCGCACCGTGGGCCCGGTGGCGCTACACCGCAAAGCCGAAGCGGATGCTCCGGGCACTCGAACGGGAGCGGAAGTGGCGTCGGCCGGTCATCCGGGCCAAGATCTTCGTGCAGGACTTCATCGCGGGGACTCCCAGCGCGGAGCACGTGAAAGAAGCCGCGGAACATGCCAGGGTGGCGGCCGAGGTCGAACTCGACCATGTGGTGCATGCGGCGCCACCGCCGATTTCTCTTCACCCGGTGGCGTCTGGCACAATGGACGGGTTGCCTGGACCAGGCAGCAATACTTGATCTGGGCACGAACCAGACGAGCACCGGTGTTCTCCGAACGTCCAGGTGCCGCTCGGTTCCTCTGCTCCTGCGAAAACGCAAGGATGGAACACCGATGAACACTCTCGATTTCCTGGACAAGAAGTCCCTCCGCGACGACATTCCCGAGTTCCGTCCCGGCGACACCCTCAACGTGCACGTCAAGGTCATCGAAGGCTCGAAGGAGCGTGTGCAGGTCTTCAAGGGCGTCGTGATCCGCCGTCAGGGCGGCGGCGTCCGCGAGACCTTCACCGTCCGCAAGGTCTCCTTCGGTGTCGGCGTCGAGCGCACCTTCCCGGTCCACAGCCCGAACCTGGCGCAGATCGAGGTCGTCACCCGCGGTGACGTCCGTCGTGCCAAGCTGTACTACCTCCGCGATCTGCGTGGCAAGGCCGCCAAGATCAAGGAAAAGCGCTGACCTTTCCGATGAGCCCGGCACTGCGTACTCGCAGTGCCGGGCTAATCTGATTTCGTGACAGATTCTTCGAAGGAGCGGGCATTGTCGTCGGAATCCGAGACCACCGGCGATTCGGCCGCCACCTCCGCCGTGAACGGCGGTGCGGCGGAGCCCGAGAAGAAGCCCCGCTCCTTCCTCCGCGAGTTGCCGATCCTGATTCTGGTCGCGCTCGTTCTGAGCTTCTTGTTGCAGACGTTCGTCGCCCGGGTGTATCTCATTCCGTCGGAATCGATGGAACCGACGCTGCACGGGTGCGCGGGCTGCACCGGCGACCGCATCGTGGTCGAGAAGATCGGTTACCGCTTCGGTGAACCGCAACCGGGTGACGTCATCGTGTTTCGCGGCCCCGATTCGTGGTCGCAGGATTTCGTCTCCACCCGGTCCTCCAACGTGGTGATCCGCGGTGCGCAGGAACTCGGTTCCCTCGTCGGACTCGTCCCCCCGGACGAGAACGACCTCGTCAAGCGTGTGATCGCCACCGGCGGTCAGACCGTCGAATGCTGCGACGACCAGGGCCGCATCCTGGTCGACGGCAAACCGCTCGACGAGCCCTATGTCGTCATGGACTTCCCGTTCGTCCCCGGCTCCCAGGCCTGCGACACGGCGCTGAAGTCGGCGCGCTGCTTCGGCCCGGTCACCGTCCCCGACGGCCACCTCTGGGTGATGGGCGACAACCGCAGCAACTCCGCGGACTCGCGGTACCACGTGGGCGACGACATGCAAGGCACCATCCCGCTCGACAACGTGATCGGTAGGGCGGTCTTCATCGCGTTGCCGCCGTCGCGGATGGGCACGATCAGTTCACCCGATATTCAGGGCAAGTGACTTCCTGGCCTCCACGCATCGTCATTCGCAGGTCGTCCGGTCTGCGGACGATGGAGTCGGCCCTGGTCCGCAGCGGCCTCGGGCCGGTGGCCGGTGTCGACGAGGCAGGCCGGGGTGCGTGTGCGGGCCCGCTCGTCGTGGCGGCCTGCGTGCTCGCGCCGAAGCCGTATCCGGCGCTGGCGCGCCTCGACGATTCGAAGAAGCTCACCGAACGCACGCGTGAAGAGCTGTTCCCGGCCATCACCCGGCTGGCAGTGGCGTGGAGCGTCGTGTCTTTCCCGGCCGAGGAAGTCGACCGCATGGGTGTGCACGTAGCCAACATCGAGGGCATGCGACGTGCCGTCGCGGGCCTCTCGACCACCCCGGGTTACGTTCTCACCGACGGCTTCCGAGTCCCGGGGCTCCCGGCCCCGTCACTGCCGGTGATCGGCGGCGACGCCGCGGCGGCATGCATCGCGGCGGCGAGCGTGCTGGCCAAGGTGTCTCGTGACCGGGTGATGGTCGCGATGGACGAGACACATCCCGGTTACGGTTTCGCGATCCACAAGGGTTACAACACCCCCGCGCACTTGACGGCGCTCGAGAAGCTGGGCCCGTGCCCGGAGCACCGCCGCTCGTGGTCGAACGTCGCGGCGCTGCTACACCGAGTGGATAACAGTTCCGGAAGTGCGAGATGATGACAATTCACACCAGAGCAGGAGGACTCCGAGACCGATGAGTGCCGAGGATCTCGAGAAGTACGAAACCGAGATGGAGCTGTCGCTCTACCGCGAATATCGGGACATCGTCGGTCAGTTCTCCTATGTCGTGGAGACCGAGCGCCGGTTCTATCTGGCCAACTCGGTGGAGTTGCTGCCGCACAACGCGGACGGAGAGATCTACTTCGAGCTGCGGATGTCCGATGCGTGGGTGTGGGACATGTACCGTCCCGCGCGCTTCGTGAAGTATGTCCGGGTTATCACGTTCAAGGACGTGAACATCGAGGAGCTCGACAAGCCGGACCTGCGGCTCCCCGACAACGGTCTGTCCTGACGGTCCGAAGTTCTCGTCCGCGTACGATCATCCGATGACCGGACCGAGGCGCGTTGCGCTGGCTCTGGGTAGCGGCGGTGCACGGGGGTACGCCCACATCGGAGCGATCCAGGTACTCGAGGAGCGCGGGTTCGAGATCGTCGGCGTCGCAGGATCGTCGATGGGTGCCCTGGTGGGTGGACTCCACGCCGCGGGCAAGCTCGACGACTTCACCCGGTGGGCGATCGGCCTGACCCAGCTCGACGTCGTGCGGCTTCTCGACCTGTCGGTGTCCGCACCCGGAGCTATCCACGCCGAGAAGATCCTGCAACGGGTCAGAGAAATGCTCGGCGAGATCCGCATCGAAGATCTTCCCATTCCCTACACAGCCGTGGCCACCGATCTCGCTGCGGGGCGGTCGGTGTGGTTCCAGCGAGGACCCGTCGACGCGGCCATCCGTGCGTCGATCGCGATCCCCGGTGTCATCACGCCGTATGTGCTCAACGGCCGGGTGCTCGCCGACGGTGGGGTGCTCGACCCTCTGCCGATGGCGCCGCTCGTCTCCGTGAGCGCCGACCTGACCGTCGGGATCAGCCTGAGTGCCGAGGATCGGGACGGTCGCTCCCTGGCCCCGGAGAACGTCAGTGCGGACTCGCGACCGGTGGACGAATGGGTGGCCCGCTTCCGCCGGAGCGCCGCACAGCTGCGTGACCTGGACATCGTGCGGTCGGTCGTCGGGCGGTTCGGCGCCGCGCACACTGACCCGGATCCGTCGGACGAGCAGGTCGGCCAGGTGATCGGCGATCAGACCGTGGTCGAGGGCGACGCGGTGGCAGTCCCGAAGTTCAGCCGGTTCGCGGTGATGAACCGTTCGCTCGACGTGATGCAGGCGACGTTGGCGCGCTACCAGCTCGCCGCGTACCCACCGGACGTGCATGTTCGGGTGAACCGGAACGCGTGCCGCAGTCTCGACTTCCACCGTGCCGCCGAGATGATCGAACTTGGTCGGGTGCTCACCGGGCGTGCGCTCGACGAGGCCGGACTCGTTTCGCCGGCAGCCGTCGCGTCTTCCGCAGAGTCGAACGTCGAGCCCACCTGACAGGTGGAAGGGCCGGGGCTGCGCACGCAGCACCGGCCCTTCCCGTCACGTAATTTCAGCTCGAGGCCGGAGCCCGGGCGGCGCCCAGGTCACCCACCGATTCGCCGGACTCGCTGTCGACGTGATCGACGTGCTGCGGCGCCACGAGCAGGCAGAGAATACTGACTGCGCACATTCCGATCAGGAGGCCGATCACCGGCCACACGCTGCCGGTGGCCCGGTACATGAGCGTGGACACCAACGGTGACAGCCCGCCGAAGATCGCGCCCGCGCCCTGGTAGGCGAGGGAAATGCTGGTGTACCGGGCCTGCGGACGGAACATCTGCGACAGCACCGCCGCGATCGGACCGTAGGTCGCGGCCAAGACGAGCCGCATGACGGCGAAGGTCAGGAAGATCAGGACTACCGAACCGGACTTCAGGACCAGGAACTGTGGTGCGGCGAGCACCGCGACGGCCAGCAGTCCGTAGATCACCACGCGGATCCGGCCGACCTTGTCACCGAGCCAGGCGACCCCGAGAGTGGCGATCAGCTCCACCACCGCGGCGACGCTGAGCGCGTTGAGGATGAGTGTTTCGGACAGCCCGACGTCCGGGTCGGTGGCGTACGCCGTGATGAACGTCGTCACCAGGTAATAGCCACCCACCGCGACGGGCAGGATGCCCATGCCGAGCAGGATCGGGCGCCAATTGGTGACGATGGCGTACTTCAGTGGCAGCGCTTCGGGTTCGGACGCCGACTGCACCTCGGACTCGAAGACGGGGGATTCCTCCACCTTCAGTCGCACCAGCAGCCCCACGCCGATCAGCAGCGCCGAGCACAGGAAGGGCAGCCGCCAGGCCCAGTCCCGCAGGGCGTCGTCGCCGAAGGTCGAGAGGACACTGAAGAACCCGGTGGCGAGCAGCGCGCCGGCGGGGTTACCCAGCTGTGCGAATCCGCCGTAGAACGTCTTCTTGTCCTCGGGCGCGTGTTCGACGGCCATCAGCACGGCGCCACCCCACTCGCCGCCCACCGCGAAGCCCTGCACGAAGCGCAGCACCACCAGCAGGAGCGGCGCCCAGAATCCGATCTGCGCGTACGTCGGGAGGGCACCGATCAGGAACGTGCCCGCGCCCATCAGGGTGAGGGTCACGACGAGCGCCGTCCGCCGGCCCACCCGGTCGCCGACGTGTCCGAAGACGACGCCACCGAGTGGACGGGCGAAGAAGCCCACCGCGTAGGTCGCGAACGCGGCGGCGATGCCGGTCAGACGGTCGGTGTCGGAGGGGAAGAAGATCTCACCGAACACCAGGGCCGCCGCCGTGGCGTACACGTAGAAGTCGTACCACTCGATAGTGGTGCCGACGAAAGCCGCGAAACCCGCCTTGCGGGCCTTCGCGATCTGAGTGTCGTGACTCATGACTGATCCTCGGTGGTTGCAGTGGTCGAGAATAGGTCGCTGCGGGTGGAATGCGCCAGTTCGCCGTCGATCCAGGTTTCACGGACCTCGATGTCGGCAATGGTGTGCGGGTCGACGGTGAGAGGGTCGGCGCCGAGGACCACGAAATCGGCGCGCTTGCCGGGGGAGATGCTGCCGAGTTCGGATTCCCGTCCAAGCGCGTGGGCCCCGTTCAGCGTGTGCGCGGTGAGGGCTTGGGCGGCGGTCAGTCGCAACGCGTTCGAGCCGAGTTGATGTCCCTGCCGGGTGATGCGGGTGACGGCGGCCTGGATGGCCTCGAGAGGTTTGGGCTCGGCGACCGGCGCGTCGGAACTGATCGTGACCGGCACGTCGGCTTCGACGAATTCACCCAGGGGATTGAAACGCTCACCCGGGGTGCCGATGGCCGCGGTCACGCCCTCGCCCCAGTTGTAGTAGTGCTGCGGCTGGTTGACCGGGTACACACCGAGCGCGTGCATCCGCGTGATCTGCTCGGGGGTCGGCAACCCGCAGTGCTCGATGCGGTGGCGGGCATCGGCGTCGGGATGCGCCTTCTGCGCGGCCTCGATCGCGTCGAGGACCATGTCGATCGCGGTCGGCGACTGCGCATGCGTCGCAGTCTGCAGGCCGACGGCGTGTGCCTTCGCGATCAGAGCTGCGTAGTCGGCGGGCTCGTGATACAGCTGCCCGGTCCGGCACGGGTCGCCCACGTACCCGTCCGGGAAGTACGCGGTCCAACCGCCGAGAGTGCCGTCGGCGTAGAACTTGATCCCGCCGAACGCGAGACGTGAGTTGCCGAACGCACCGTGCAATCCGGTGTCGAGCGCGTGATCGAGCAGGTGGCTGAGCAGGTACATGCTCACGCGGGTCTCGAGCCGGCCCTGCTCCGCCAGGCGCAGGTACATGTCGAATTCGCGCCGCGTCACCTGGCAGTCGCCGATCGTGGTGACGCCGCCCTCGAGGAACTTCTCCTGCGCTACCGAGAGCTGCCGCAGATGCTCCTCGGGTTCGTCCTCGAGGTGGAAGTTCGGGCCGTGATGACCGACCTTGACGCCGTTGACGCCGGTGAGGATGTTGCAGGCGGCGTCGGACAGTTCGCCGGTCAATTCGCCGTCCGCGTCGCGGAAGAACTCGCCGCCGGGCGGATTCGGGGTGTCGCGGGTGACGCCGTGGAGTTCGAGGGTGAACGTGTTGACGACGCCGCCGTGGCCGCTCGCGTTCATCAGGTAGACCTCGCGGTCGGTACCGACCTGATCGAGTTCTTCCTTCGTGGGATGACGGCCCTCGACGAGGTTGCGGTGCTCGTAGCCGTACCCACGCACCGGGATCCCGGCAGGCTGGTTCCGGGCGGCTTCCTGCAGCAGCGCGACGATCTCGGGGATGGTGCGCGCCTTTTCGGGGCCGCAGTCCACCCAGCTGAGCATCTGGCCGTACATCAGGGGGTGGGCGTGCGGATCGACGAACCCGGGTACGACGGTCGCTCCGGCGAGATCGATGACGTCCGTCGTCCGGGTGCCGATCCTCCGCGCCTCCTCGCGACACTCCGCGACGGTGCCGACCGCGGCGAACCGATTGCCGAAGACGAGGAAGGCCTCGGCCCCCTCGGTGTCTGCGTCCACGGTGCGGAGCGTGCCACCGGTGAAGACGGTGGCGGTGGCGTCGAGGGGGGACGCCTCGTTGTGAAACAGCTTGCGCATGGGGGGTCCTTCGAGATGGTGGTGTGGGTCACGTTCCGGCTGGGAGGGAAAATTACGCCCTGACCAGGGGCTGCGCAATACATCAAAGTTTCGGTCCGGGCGGTCTACGGTGAATGTGTTCAGCTTTTGGCGCAAATTCGCACGAATTCGCAGAATCTGGCGATGTGTGCGATTCTTCTTCCCTGTCGGGAGTGCAGAAAGAAATCGAGAAATCTCGGGGCATCATGAGTGTCGAACTGGATTCCAAGCTCATCGCGGCGTTGCAGTCGAATGGTCGCGCGACGTATAGGGAGCTCGCCGCGACCGTGGGCGCACCTCGCGCCGCGGTGTCCACGCGTGTGCAGACGCTGCTAGACACCGGCACGGTGCAGGTCGTTGCCGTCGCCCATCCCGGGTTGCTGGGCCTCGAGGCGATGGCACACGTGTCCGTCGCCGTGTCGGGGCCGGTGAGTCCCGTGGCCGAGGCGCTCTGCGCGTCGGACGCGGCCGTCTACATTTCCGCGGTGAGCGGGCAGTACAACATCATCGCCGAACTGCGCGTCCCCTGCCAGCAGGACCTCTACGACGCCATCGCCGCGATCCGTGCGGAACCCGGTGTCCGCACCGTCAACACGCTGTTCTACGCCGATGTCATCAAGGGAATCTTCATGCCCAAGAGCGCATTACGGGCAGACGTTCGGCTGGACGAGAAAGACGTCGCGCTCATCGAGTTGCTGGAGGGGAACGGGCGTATGCCGTTTCTGGAACTGGCCGAGCGCACCGGGCTCTCGCCCAGTGCGGCGCGGAATCGAGTGAACCATCTGATCGACAGCACCGCGTTGCGCGTCGGAGCCGTCGTGAAGCGCCGCGGTGGCGCCAGGACACTCGCCATGGGCATCGGTGTCAGCCTCGGATCGCGGGACCGGGAGGCGTGCGCGCAGATCGAAGCCCTGCCGGGTATCGAGTTCCTGGCGCGGACACTCGGCAGATTCGACCTGATCGGCACGGTCGCCGCCGATTCGTCAGGTGACCTCTACTCCCTCGCCGAGCACATCCGGACGATCGACGGCGTGATGGCCTTGGAGACCTGGACGCACCTCGAGGTGTTCAAGGAGCACTACGCCCGCAGCCTCGACGTCCGCGGATAGGAGCGTCCCGGAAGTGCGCCGCTTCGGCCGGCAACTGTGAGACGATCGGCCGATGCGCCTCGGGTTGCATGCACTCGGGATCGGTACCGGCGCTCGTCGCGCGGTGATCGATTCTGTCGCAGTTGCCGCCGAGAACAGCGGATTCGCCACGCTGTGGGCCGGCGAGCACGTCGTGATGGTGGACCGGTCGGCATCGCGGTATCCGTACGCGGACGACGGCCGGATCGCGGTCCCCGCCGTCGCGGATTGGCTCGACCCGATGATCGGGCTGAGCTTCGCTGCCGCTGCCACCCACACGATCGGCGTCGCCACCGGTGTGTTGCTGCTGCCCGAACACAATCCCGTCCTCATGGCCAAGCAGGCGGCGACGTTGGATGTGATGAGTGGTGGCCGGCTGACGCTCGGCGTCGGCATCGGCTGGTCCAGGGAAGAATTCGCTGCGCTCGGCATTCCGTTCGAGGGTCGTGGCGAGCGTGCCGCCGAATACGTCGCGGCGATGCGCACGCTGTGGCGTGACGACGTCGCGACGTTCGCGGGCGAATACGTCCGCGTCGATTCGGTACGGGTCAATCCGAAACCCGTGCGCGATCGCCGGATTCCGGTCGTGGTCGGCGGTAACAGCGACGCGGCGCTTCGCCGGGTCGCGGCGTGGGGGGACGGCTGGTACGGGTTCAACCTGGACGGCATCGACGCCGTCACCGAACGGATCCGGACGATCCACGCACTGTGCCGGGACGCAGGGCACGACGCCGAAGAGCTGCACCTTGCCGTCGCCCTGCGGGAAGTGGCCCCCTCCGACGTCGAGGCGCTGGTCGATGCGGGTGTCGACGAACTCGTCCTCGTCGAATCGCCACCCGAGGATCCCGGTGAGGCCGCCGACTGGGTGGGGGCTCTCGCACGCCGCTGGATGCCCGCTGTCGGTTGATCGTTCGATTACAGGCTTGACAGCCTTGGCCTGGGTTTTTGGGGTGAATACTTGCCGCGGAGTGCCGAGTTGTCCACAACGTGCAGTTCATACACAGCCCAATTCGTTCGCCCAGTTCGAGCGCATCTTCCCGGAATCCGGGTCGGGCACAGTGGTGCAAGAGGCGCGGTTCGCATCGGTGGGCCGCCGGGGGACGGGGTGGAGGCTGCTGTGGCGCACAATCTCGCGCTTGGAGCGCATGGGGAGGATCTGGCCGCCCGGTATCTCACCGAGGCGGGCATGGAGATCGTCGACCGAAACTGGCGATCCCGATACGGCGAAGTCGATCTCATTGCGGCAGAGGGAGACTGGCTCGTCTTCGTCGAGGTGAAGACACGGCGCGGCCTGGGGTACGGCAGTCCCGCCGAGGCGGTGACGTTCTCGAAACAGCGCAGGATCCGCTTGCTGGCCGTCGAGTGGCTGCGCGACTCGGGCCGGCACTGGTCGCGGGTGCGGTTCGACGTGGTCGCGATCATGATCGGGCACGGTCCGCAGCCCCAGATCGAGCACGTCCGGGATGCGTTCTGATGGCACTGGGGCGAGCACATTCGGTGGCGGTGACCGGGGTCGACGGTCAACTGGTCGAGATCGAGGCCGACATCGGCCGCGGGCTCCCCGCGGTGCATCTGGTCGGGCTCCCGGACACCGCGCTGCAGGAAGCTCGGGACCGGATCAGGGCCGCGGTGGCGAATTCGGGCGAGGAGTGGCCGGATTCGAAGGTGATCCTCGCGTTGTCGCCGGCGACGCTGCCGAAAGTCGGGTCGGTCTACGACCTTGCGCTCGTCGCTGCCGTGCTGGACGCGGCCAAGCAGGTGAAGCGGCAGCGGCTGCGCGAGACCGTTCTGCTCGGAGAACTGGCGCTGGACGGGCGGCTGCGGTCGGTGCGCGGGATCCTGCCCGCGGTGCTGGCCGCGAAGAATGCGGGCTGGGCCACGGTGGTGGTCCCGGCGCAGTCGTTGCCCGAGGCGGGGCTCGTGGGCGGTGTGGAGGTGCTCGGCGCGCACGATCTGAAGGCGGCGATCGCGTGGATGCGGGAGGAGCGTGATCTCGAGTACCCGGAGCCTGCGCAGTGGGTCGCGCAGCCGCTGCGTGCCGATCTGAGCGAGGTGGTGGGCCAGGCCGAGGCGCGCTGGGCCATCGAGGTGGCGGCGGCAGGAGCGCACCACCTGATGCTCACCGGCCCACCCGGCGTGGGGAAGACGATGCTGGCGCAACGACTTCCCGGGGTTCTGCCCCCACTCACCGAGAGTGAATCGCTCGAGGTGACGGCAATCCACTCCGTGGCCGGGCTCCTGCCGCCCGAGCGTCCCCTCATCGACGTGCCACCGTTCATCGCACCCCACCACACCGCGTCCGTGAGCGCGCTCGTCGGCGGTGGAAGCGGTGTCGCGAAGCCCGGCGCCGTCAGTCGCGCCCACCGAGGGGTGCTGTTTCTCGACGAGTGCGCCGAGATCGGAACCAAGGTGCTCGAAGCCCTGCGGACCCCGCTCGAGGACGGGGAGGTGCGGATCGCGCGACGGGACGGGGTGGCCCGCTATCCGGCGCGCTTCCAGCTGATCCTCGCGGCCAATCCGTGCCCGTGCGCGCCCGCGCGCGAGGCCGACTGCGTGTGCGCACCGACTGCCCGGCGACGCTACCTCGGGAAACTGTCGGGACCGCTGATGGATCGGGTGGATCTGCGGGTGCGGATGCACGCCGTCGCGACCGGGGCGTTCATCGACGAGGTCGGGGAGAGCACCGAGGACGTCCGGCAGCGGGTGGCCGAGGCGCGGGCTGCCGCCGGCGAGCGGTGGAGTGACTACGGGTGGCGCACCAATGCGGAGGTGCCCGGACCGGCCCTGCGGCAGAAGTTCCGGTTGGCGCGGCCCGCGCTGGCGCCGGTGGAGCGCGCGCTGCGGAAGGGGCTGATCACGGCCCGGGGTGCCGATCGTGCGTTGCGGGTGGCCTGGACGGTGAGTGATCTGGCGGGGCTCGACATGCCGGGCCCGGAGCAGGTGGTCACCGCGTTGGGGTTTCGTGATCGGAGCTTTCAGTGACGGTGGAAAGTCGGAGTGGTGCAGGCGATCTGAATGGTGTTCGGGATCCGCGGCGGTTGGCGTGGGCGTATCTGTCGAAGGTGGTGCAGGGGCCGTGCCCGGCGCTGTCGCGGCTCGTGGAGGAGGTGGGTCCGGAGGAGGCTGCGCGGGCCGTGCGGGAGCGGGATCTGTCGGAGATGCTGGGGGAGCGCACGGTTGCGCGGGCGCATGTGGATACCGCCACGCACGATCTCGAACTGGTGGCGGGGATGGGTGGCCGGGTCGTGACGCCGGACGACGACGAGTGGCCGCAGTGGCGGCTCCTCGGTTTCGGGAATCTGTCCCGGTCGCGGGACGAGGGGCCGCCGTTGGCGTTGTGGGTGCTCGGTTCGCGGCCGGTGGCCGAACTGACCGATCGGGCGATCTCGATCGTGGGGACGCGGGCGGCGAGTGGTTACGGCGAGCACGTGACTGCGGAGATTTCGGGTGATCTCGCCGTCGACGGGTGGACGATCGTGTCGGGTGCGGCGTTCGGGGTCGATGGTGCTGCGCATCGTGCGGCGTTGGGTGTCGGGGGTCTGACGGTGGCGGTGCTGGCGTGTGGTGTGGATCGCGCGTATCCGGCGGGGCATGCGCGGTTGTTGCGGCAGATCGCGCAGAACGGTGCGGTGATCAGTGAGTACGCGCCGGGCACGACACCGGCGAAGCATCGGTTTCTAGCGCGGAATCGTTTGGTTGCGAGCCTGTCCGACGGGGTGGTCGTGGTGGAGGCGGGGTGGCGCAGTGGTGCGCGAAACACGGCGAGTTGGGCGCGCAAGCTGGGGCGTCCGGTGATGGCGGTGCCGGGTCCGGTGACGTCGGCGTCGTCGACGGGGTGCAATCGGATGATTCGGGAGGGTGAGGCGCGGTTGGTCGCGAATGCCGGTGACGTGGTGGAGGAGGCCGGGCCGATCGGGCTGCGGGAAGGCCTCGACGTGGTCCGCGATCTCGATGCGCTGTCGGGTGAAGCCCTGCTGGTGTACGAGGCATTGCCGGCTGTCGGGCCGCGTGGGGTCCGGGAGTTGTCCGAACTGTCCGGGGTCGCGGTGGAGCAGGTTCGGGCCGTGTTGCCGTTGCTGGAGATGGAGGGCTTCGTCGGATCCGACGACACCGGATGGTCGCGGCAGAGGTGAGAGGAACCGGGACCTGCGGACCGCGGCGGGTTGCAGACGTTCTCGTCGCCCTTCTGGATGCGGCCAAGCATGGGAAGCGGAAGCGGCTACGCGAGGCCGTCCTGATCGAACTCACCGGAGGCGGTTGGTGACGTCGAGGGCGATCGATGGAACCGGGAGTCCAGCCGATGCTTACCCAGTAATCTGATATCGGCATCGACCTCGTCGAGAGGGCTGGGAAGGCTATGGCCGCGGACTGTCAGGCGTGCATCAAGGGCGTTCCCATGATCTCACCTACCGCCGGCAAGACACGTGAACCGATCGGCGCATGTAAGAAGTGCGGCTCACTGACGTGTGGGCACCACGGCGTACGCAACAAGCAGGCTGAGTTTCTGTGTATCGAGTGCGATACTGCGCTGCAGGGTTCCAGCGCTGGTTGGAATGCGTGGCGTCTCAATCAAGGTGACCCATCTGAACTCGCGTACCAGCTTCGTCGATTGTTTCCCTCCGAGGTGGACGGTCTGCCTCCCGCTTCGATTGTCCGGTCCTTCGACGAGTGGGTAGCTACTCGCGGCTACGGCCTGGACATGACGGAGAACATTGTCAATCGCATCCCGATCATCGTCGGGCGCATTGGCGATGCGCTCGACAGAGCGAGGACGGCCGAAGAATTCAATGCCCGGAGTGCTTCAGGCAGTCCGGGACTAACCCACGATTTGGAACGAATGTGGGGATCGATGGACGACGACGGTCGTACCTTGCTTGCGGCTGCAATCGCGACTTCAGGAAGTTTCTTGATGCCGTCGTCGGTTCCCGAGCCACTCGAAGTGATCGCCACGTTCATCGACTACCCACCCCGTCGGGGCCTGTCGGAGTAATCGAACCAATTCTGAGAGGTGCATGTGGACTCGTCCTCGTCAGTAAATTCGGTGTCGATCTCACCGGAACGCGTGTGGCCGGTGATGGTCGACGATGATCTGGATCGCTGGGAGGTTCAGGTTCCAGGTCAAACGATGCGTGATATTCAACTGCAGAAGTATCACGACGTCACGGGCAGAGTTCCAGTTGCCGACTGGGAAGGCGAACGCCTCGAGAAGTACGTTCGTGTCGAGCGACACGATCGTGGTAATCCGCCACATGTGGTTTTGAAGGTCAACTGTAGTTCGGCCAGCGCGGAGGAATTCGTCCGAGTGTCCCCACATGCATTTGGTCGGGCCATTGACGGCCGGGTTGTGACCCTGCACCCGAGTACGAGAAGGCGCTTTCGCGGGCAACGGATACTTTCAAGCGAAAGCCGGCGGACCAAGTTGATTGGTGTCGTTGTCGCGATCGTAGGCGTTGTTGTCACGGCGGTCAGCGGGATGAGCAAGTCTCTGAGTTGGAATTGGAGTCCGTTGTTGACTGGGACTCTGATCGTGTTAGGGGCAATCGTTGCGATCATCGCCGTCGTGCTGACTTTCTTTGCAACGGAGTGGTTCGGAGACGAAGTACCCGATAGTTGAGGGAGGGATGATTGTCTCAGTCCGGGCATTGGTAGGCGCCGGTCGTCAATGTGTTTGACGTCGTACGTCAACAGGCTGAAGATCGTTCCGATTTCTGGCGCCCAAAATTCAACTTTTCGGCACGCACGCGTCAAAGACCCGCTGTCCAGACGGAATGATCGACTGGACGAAGCGAGAGCACGCATTGGGAACTGATACGCGTGGTCGACTATTTCTGATCCCGCTCACACTCATTTCGTCGTGCTCGGTCGCCCGAAAGTGCGAGTCGAAGCGACCGATCGGCGACAAGTTGGGGTAGAAACTTCCCTATAACGCACCTCACAACCGCATGCGATACCCACTGGTGGATCAGCGTCACGTTAGGAGTGAGATATGGGGTCAGCCGAGGACTTGTGGCGGAACTTCGTCGCGCAGGTGTTGAGCCTGTTGATCGCCTCCGGCTCGTAGGGGAGTTACCGGCCGGCATTTCATCCGCCCGCGTCACCCCGATCTCGACGTTCCCCGCGTGATGCCCGTTGCCACGTGTGAGACTCCAGAATGGTCGGTGGACCACTCGGCCGTGTTGTGAGGACGGAGGTGTGATGGACGACCTCAGCCTGTGGGGAATCCCCGAGTGGGCTCGGCCTGGCATCCGCGCGATCGCATCGGGCCTCGCGCAGATCGCGTACTTTTGGTTCAGCATTACCTGAGAGGCAAGCCACGGACCGGCATCGCGTCCTGGGCGATCGAGTCTGTGAGTCCTGACACCGCCTCCGGCCGACAGTCCCATCCACCCAGCGATGTGCCGGAGGGGTAGTTGCGCCCGTCGTGGGTATTTAGAGTCCAGTCGGCTCACCGATGCAGCGCCCGGTCGGTGGACGTACGGTCTCCGATGAGGCAACTACCGGCGCTCCGGGAGTGCAGTCCGCTCGCGGGTGCGTCTCGAGGAGGAATCTCACATGACGAGGACCACGGCGGAACTGCTCGCTGACCTGGAGAATCGGCTAGAGCAATCGCTGAATCCGGGGAGCCCGAGGGCGATCGCGCGGCGCAAGGAGAAAGGTCTGCCGGGACCCCGCGAACGGATTCGGATGCTGCTCGACCGCGGCAGTTTCATCGAGGTCGGACAGATGGCGAGGAACCCGGGAGCCCCCGACAACCCTTACGGTGACGGCGTCGTCACCGGCCACGGAACCGTCGACGGGCGTCCGGTGGCGGTGTTCTCGCACGACCACACCGTGTTCGGTGGCAGCGTGGGAGAGATGTTCGGTCGCAAGGTCGCATCGATCATCGAATTCGCGGCGCGGATCGGCTGCCCCTGCGTGGGCATCAACGACTCCGGCGGCGCACGCGTACAGGACGCTGTCACGTCGCTCGCCTGGTACGCCGAAATGGGCCGCCGCCAGATCCCACTGTCGGGAGTGTGCCCGCAGGTCTCGATCCTCCTCGG
Source organism: Rhodococcus sp. NPDC127593 (assembly GCF_042671975.1). NCBI lineage: Bacteria > Bacillati > Actinomycetota > Actinomycetes > Mycobacteriales > Nocardiaceae > Rhodococcus > Rhodococcus sp. NPDC127593. The sequence goes on from NZ_JBHXWI010000001.1 coordinate 172,098, forward strand.
CAAATGCGCGGGCGGTGCGGCGTACGCACCGATCAACACCGATCTCGTTGTCGCCGTCGACGAGCAGGCATACATGTTCGTCACCGGACCCGGAATCATCAAATCCGTCACCGGTGAAGACGTCACCCTCGACGAACTCGGCGGCGCCCGCGCCCAGGCCGAGAACGGGAACGTGCACCACGTCGCGCCGAGCGAAGAGGCGGCGTTTGCTTGGGTGCGTGACTATCTCGGCTTCCTCCCGTCCAGCAGGCACGAAGAGGCACCCATTGTGAACCCGGGACTCGAACCCGAGATCACCGACAACGATCTGGCGTTGAACCAGTTCATGCCGGACGCCGACAACGCCGCCTACGACATGCACGACCTGCTGCTGAACATTTTCGACGACGGCGACTTTCACGAACTTGCCGCGCAGACGGCACCGAACGTGATCACCGGATTCTCCCGCGTGGACGGACGATCCGTCGGAGTGGTGGCCAACCAGCCCCAATTCCTCAGTGGGGCACTGGATCAGGTCAGCGCCGACAAGGCGGCCCGCTTCGTGCGGATCTGTGACGCCTACGAGATTCCGCTCGTGTTCGTCGTCGACACACCGGGCTTCCTGCCCGGGCTGGAACAGGAGCGGAACGGTGTTCTCCGCAGCGGCGGCCGCTTCCTGCAGGCATTCGCGGCGGCCACGGTGCCGAAAGTGACTGTGGTGGTGCGCAAGTCCTATGGCGGTGGATATGCGGTGATGGGGTGCAAGCAACTCGGTGCCGACGTGAACTTCGCATGGCCGACCGCACGCATCGCGGTCATGGGCGCCGAGGCCGCGATCAGTCTCCTCTACCACCGCGAACTCGAAGCTGCCGGCGAGGAACGGGAGGCGATGCGGAAGCAACTGGTCGACGCCTACAACGAGAACGTCGCGACACCGTATTCGGCCGCCGAGCGCGGCTACATCGACGCTGTGATCGAACCGTCCGCCACCCGGCTCGAGATCCGGCGAGCGCTGACGTTGCTCCGTGACAAACGCTCCGCCCGCGGTGAGCAGAAGCACCACCTGATTCCGCTCTGACCGCCGTTGGCAGTCGCTCCTGTACCGTAGTTAGGTAACACTAACCAACTTGAGTTCATTGGAGAGATGCCTGTGGCAAAGCCGACTGCGACACTGACCGTGCTCCGGACCGAATGGCTGACCCAGCACATGGTGCGGGTATTCCTCGGCGACCCGGGATTCGACAGCTTCGTTCCGAATGCCTTCACCGATGCGTACGCGAAACTCGAGTTCGGGAGTCCCGAAGAGCCCGTCCTGCGCACGTACACGATCCGGTCGGTGGATCCGGTGAAGCGGGAGATCGCGATCGACTTCGTGGTGCACGGCGACGCCGGTGTCGCCGGACCGTGGGCGGCGTCCGCGGCGGCCGGTGACGTCCTCCGGCTGCGCGGCCCCGGTGGCGCGTTCGCGCCGGACCCGGCTGCCGACTGGTACCTGCTCGCGGGTGACGAGACCGCAATTCCCGCCATCTCCGCGTCCGTCGAGAAGCTGGACGCGTCGGCGGTCGGACGGGTGATCATCGAGGTCGCCGGCCCGGATGACGAAATCGCCTTCGACTCGCCCGCGGGCGTCGACGTCACGTGGATCCACCGCGGCGACACGCCGGACCGGATCGGCGAAGAGGCGTCGGGGGACAACGCGCCCCTCGTCGCGGCAGTGCGCGAGACCGCGTGGCTGCCCGGAACGGCGCAGGTGTTCATTCACGGCGAGGCGCAGGCCGTCATGCAGAACCTCCGCTCCTATGTGCGCAAGGAGCGGGGCGTCGCCGCCTCGGCCGCGTCGATCTCCGGTTACTGGCGTCGCGGTCGCACCGAGGAAGGCTTCCGAGTGTGGAAGTCCGAGCTCGCCGCGAGCGAGGGTGCCTCCCGCTGACCCGGTGCGGCGGACGCGCTACGAGATGTGCGTCCGCCGCGTCAGCACCAGCAGTGACAGCATCGCCACGGCGCCCGCCGCCGGGATCGCGACGGCCATCGGAACTGCGGTGTCCGGGCCGGCGATGCCGACGAGCGGCGAAACCACCGCGGCGAGGCCGAACTGGCCGGCGCCGAGGAGTGCGGACCCGGTCCCGGACGCCTTGGTCACCTCGCCCTGAGCCAGCGCCGTCGCATTGCCCATCACGAAACCGATGCTCGACACCGAGACGAACAGCGGAATCAGGATCGCCCACCACGGCGGGGAATCGATCAGCGTCGCGGCGAGCAGCAGCACGACGCCCGCTGCCAGGAGGAGCGTGACCCCGAAACCCAGCAGCTGCCGGGCGTGGAATGTGCCCACGAGCCGCGTGTTCACGATCGCGGCGCTCACCATGCCCGCGGCGTTCACCGCGAACACCATGGAGAACTGTCCCGGGCTGAGCCCGAGGACGTTCTGCACGACGAACGGGGACGCGGAGATGTACGAGAAGAGCGCGACGAACCCGAACATGAACGTGAACGCATAACCCAGGTACACGCGGTTGCCGACGACGTAACGCAGATTTCGGACCAGTGCGGTGAGCCCGCCGCCGTGCCGGTTCTCCACGGGAAGCGTCTCCGGGACGAGGATCAGCACTCCCGCGAACATCACCACACCCGCGGCGGTGAGAACCCAGAAGATCCCTCGCCAGCCGACCGGTCCGAGCAGGGCGCCGCCCATCAGCGGTGCGACGACCGGCGCGACCCCGCCGATGATCATCATGATGCTGAAGAGCCGGGCGGCGTTGTCACCGCGGGCTCGGTCGGCGATGCAGGCGCGTGCGAGCACGATCGCCGCGCCACCGCTCAATCCCTGGAAAAGTCGTGCAGCGATGAGGGTTTCGACGGTGGGCGCGAGAGCGCAGGCCATCGCGGCGAGGGTCGTCACGACGGTGGCGCCGATCAGCAGGCGCCGGCGTCCGAGGCCGTCCGACAGCGGTCCGACGACGAGCTGACCGATGCCGAGCCCGGCCATGAACGTCGTCAATGTCAACTGCACGCTCGGCGCCGACGTGTTCAGGCTCTCCGTCATCAGGGGGAGGCCGGGGAGATACATGTCGGTGGCCAGCGGGGCGATCGCGGACAGTAACGCCAGGACACACAACATGGGGATGGAGATCGTTCGCTGCACAAAAGAACTCTAGCGGCGCGGCTGCTTGATTTATCTTCCGTCCGAGTCGACTGTTGCCTCTATGAGCAGCGACCTACCGGCACCGTTGGAGCTGGTACTCGAGGAGTACGCGCGGCATCTCGGGCTCGAACGCGGCCGATCGCAGCACACCGTGAAGGCGTACGTCGCGGACGCGAAGTCGCTGCTGCAGCACTGGTTGTCGACGTCACCGGAGGCGCACCGCGGCGAGCTCGACATCCAGGTGCTGCGGTCGTGGCTCGCGGGCCAGGCGGCGGCCGGGATCGCCCGGACGACCCTCGCCCGGCGGACGTCGTCGGTGCGGAACTTCACAGCGTGGCTGCTCCGGACCCGGCGCATCGCCACCGATCCCGGCGCCCGGTCGGGCGCCGCGAAGGCCCACCGGACGCTGCCCCCGGTGCTGCGACAGTCGCAGGCGGCGGATGTGATGGACGCCGCCGAATCGGGCGCGCAGTAGAACGATCCGATCGCCCTGCGTGACCGTCTCATCGTCGAACTGCTCTATGCGACTGGAATACGGGTGGGGGAGCTGTGCGGCCTCGACCTCGGTTCGGTCGATCGCGAACGGCGGCTGCTGCGCGTGATCGGCAAGGGCGACAAGGAGCGCTCCGTGCCGTACGGGAAACCGGCCGCCGACGCCGTGGACCTCTGGTTGCACGTCGGCAGGCCCGCCGTCGCGACGGACAGTTCCGGGCAGGCGCTCCTCCTGGGCAAACGAGGGAAGCGTCTGGACCAGCGGCAGGCCCGCAGCGTCGTCCACGAGGTCCTTTCCGCGGTCCCCGGCGCACCGAACCTGAGCCCGCACAGCCTGCGCCACACGGCGGCCACACACCTCCTCGAAGGCGGCGCCGACCTGCGCGTCGTGCAGGAACTCCTCGGACACGCCAGCCTCGCGACCACTCAGCTCTACACCCACGTGTCCGTGGCGAGGCTCCGCGCGGTGCACGATCAGGCGCATCCCCGGGCCTGACCCGGTTTGGTAGCGTCGCGCCACGAATCTGCAGTTGTTTCTGCACTATCCCGGGGGAAGTAGTGGACCGCGAAGACTTGACTCGACCGCAGCCGTCCTGGCTGAAAGACGGTGGCGGCGCCCCGGTGGGCGACAGCGCGGCCGATCCATGGGGGCAGCAGTCCTGGGACGGTCCCGCCCCGGAGCCGAGCCGGCATCAGGTGACCAGCCAGGATCTGGTGGCGGATGCTCTCCTCGAACGGGCACGCAGGGCGCCGAGCCGAGGGTGGCGGCGCGGACTGCACCGGCTCACCGGGGGGTCGGTGAATCCGGGGGAGTCGGCAGGGGAGGCGCGCGAAGCGGCGCTGCTCGACCGCATCCGGCAGCCGATCCAGGGGGACTATCGCATTGCGTTCCTGTCCTTGAAGGGCGGCGTCGGCAAGACGACGACCACGATCGGGCTGGGATCGACGTTCGCGTCACTGCGCGGCGACTGCGTGATCGCCGTCGACGCCAACCCCGACTTCGGGACACTTGCGCAACGCGTGCCCCTGCAGACGCATTCGACCGTCCGTGATCTCATCGCGGCGGAGTCGACCATCCGGCGTTACTCGGATGTGCGGGCCCACACGTCGCAGGCGCCGAGCCGTCTCGAGGTGCTTGCGAGCGAACAGGACCCGGCGATCTCCGAGGCATTCAGCGAGGACGACTACCGGCAGGTGATCGACATACTGCAGGTGTACTACAACATCATCCTCACCGACTGCGGCACCGGAATCATGCATTCGGCGATGAACGGCGTCCTGCAACTCGCCAATTCCCTCGTGCTGGTGAGCTCGCCGGCAATCGACGGCGCCCGCAGTGCCGCCGCCACGCTGGACTGGTTGCAGCACCACGGTTACGGGCACCTGGTCTCGCGGACGGTCGTCGTGATCAGCGCCGCCAGGCCCGGCTCGAGCACGATCGACATGACGGAACTGACCAATCACTTCCTGCTCCGGTGCCGGGCCGTGAAGGTGGTGCCGTTCGACGAGCACCTCGCCGAGGGTTCGGTGGTGGATCTGGATCTGCTGCGTCCAGCGACGCGGAAGGCGTTCGTCGAACTCGCGGCGATGGTCGCGGACGACTTCCCGGAGTCGGCAGGCAGGCACGCCGTCGCGGAGTGGCGCTAGCCGCCGACGGGTTCGAGCCGTACCGGCGCCACGCGGACGAGTCCGAGCGGGTCGAGGTATTCGCGGTCGCGGCGAAGACCCCAGTGCAGGCACGCTGCGACGGGTGCGATGCAGCCGGGGTGCCCGGGTTCGAGCGTGCCGAGGACGGTGCCGCGGCCGACGCGCAGCCCGGGGGTAACCCGGGCGGTCACCGGTTCGTACGTGGTGCGGAGGCCACCCGGGTGGTCGACGGAGACGACGGGTTTGCCCGCCACCGTGCCGGCGAACACCACCACGCCCGCCCCCGCGGACAGCACCGCCTCGTCGGGCACGCCACCCAGATCCACGCCGCGATGGCCCGGAAGCCAGTCGCGCTCGGGATTGTCGAACGCCCGGACCACCCGCGGTCGTGGGTGCAGCGGCCAGTCGAAGTCGCCGGTCGGCGCGGCATCGGCGGGCGGAGCGAGGAGAACCGCGGCCGTCAGCAGGGTCGAAGCCGTGGCCGCCGCCGTGAGCACCCGCAGAATCGCCCCGAACTCCGTCATGGCTCGACGATCCCGCACGTCCGGGCCGATGAACGGGCAGCGGACGAGAATGTGGATCGACTGCGCATTGTCCACAGATCCCGCAAAACCCTTGCGCGGGTGGCCGCGGTGTGGCAGGGGCGGTTAGGGCGTTCGGCGTGGAGGCCGTACACTGATCGAGCGGTCTGTGCTCCCACAGTCCGACTTCGCGCGCCCGCGCAGGTTATCGGCCGTCGGCTGGTCTCGCATCTCGGTGTGAGTCCGATGGTCTGCGGGCGCCAGGGTGGAGCGTCTTGTGATGCTCCGCATCAACCGGCAATGAAAGAGAGATACACAGCCATGGCTGTCGTAACAATGAAGCAGCTGCTCGACAGCGGCACGCACTTCGGTCACCAGACCCGTCGTTGGAACCCGAAGATGAAGCGTTTCATCTTCACCGACCGCAACGGCATCTACATCATCGACCTGCAGCAGACGCTGACGTACATCGACAAGGCGTACGAATTCGTCAAGGAGACCGTTGCCCACGGCGGCACCGTCCTCTTCGTCGGCACCAAGAAGCAGGCCCAGGAATCCATCGCGGCCGAGGCCACTCGCGTCGGGATGCCCTACGTCAACCAGCGTTGGCTCGGCGGCATGCTCACCAACTTCACCACCGTCCACAAGCGTCTTCTCCGCCTCAAGGAGCTCGAGGCCATGGAGCAGACCGGTGGCTTCGAGGGTCGCACCAAGAAGGAAATCCTCATGCTCACGCGTGAGATGACCAAGCTGGACCGCACTCTCGGTGGTATCCGCGACATGGCCAAGGTCCCCTCCGCGGTGTGGATCGTCGACACCAACAAGGAGCACCTGGCCGTTGCCGAGGCTCGCAAGCTGAACATCCCGGTCATCGCGATCCTGGACACCAACTGCGACCCCGACCTCGTCGACTACCCGATCCCGGGCAACGACGACGCCATCCGCAGCGCCGCCCTGCTCACCAAGGTCGTCGCTTCCGCGGTGGCCGAGGGCGTGCAGGCCCGTGCCGGACTGAGCGCCGACAAGGACGCGAAGCCCGAGGCCGGCGCCGGCGAACCCCTCGCCGAGTGGGAGCAGGAACTGCTCTCGCAGGCAGCGCCCGCCGCAGAGGCAGCGCCCGCCGCAGAGGCCGCTCCCGCAGCTGAGGCAGAGGCGGCTCCGGCTGCCGAGGCCCCCGCCGCAGCAGAGGCTCCCTCCACCGAGGCCTGATCCGATGCAAACGGCCCTGACCAGAGATCTTTTGGTCAGGGCCGTTTGACGGTCTGGTCCGAGTACTACCCTGACTTACGTCCCGACAGACATATGAGGAGGCTCGCTCACCATGGCGAACTACACCGCCGCTGACGTCAAGCGGCTCCGCGAGCTCACCGGCTCCGGAATGATGGCCTGCAAGAACGCTCTCGCTGAGGCCGAGGGTGACTTCGACAAGGCTGTGGAGCAGCTGCGCATCAAGGGCGCCAAGGACGTGGGCAAGCGTGCCGAGCGCACCACGGCCGAGGGCCTGGTCGTTTCCAAGGACGGCGTCCTGCTCGAGCTCGACTGCGAGACGGACTTCGTCGCGAAGAACGAGGACTTCCTGAAGCTCGCCGAGTCGATCGTCACGGTCGCGGCGGCAGCGAAGCCCGCCGACGTCGACGCGCTCAAGGCGCTCGAACTCGACGGCAAGACGGTCGACACCGTCATCCAGGAGCAGTCCGCGAAGATCGGCGAGAAGCTCGTCCTGAGCAAGATCGCCTCGTTCGACGGACCGGTCGCGGTCTACCTGCACAAGCGCAGCGCCGACCTGCCCCCCGCCGTCGGCGTCCTCGTCGAGTACACCGGCGAGGGTGACGCTGCTGCGGAGGCCGCTCGCGGTGCCGCCATGCAGGTTGCGGCGCTCAAGGCCAAGTACGTCACGCGTGACGAGGTCCCCGAGGACATCGTCGCCAGCGAGCGTCACATCGCCGAGGAGACCGCTCGCGCCGAGGGCAAGCCGGAGCAGGCTCTGCCGAAGATCATCGAAGGCCGCGTCAACGGCTACTTCAAGGACGTCGTGCTGACCGAGCAGTCCTCGGTGCAGGACTCCAAGAAGTCCGTCAAGGCGATCCTCGACGAGGCCGGCGTCACCATCAAGCGCTTCGTTCGCTTCGAGGTCGGTGCTTCGAGCTAGTCGTGTGAGTCGTATGGCCCCGTCGGACGAGTGCGCTCGCCCGGCGGGGCCTACGTATACCGCCACCGTCCTGATGAGGCAGGATGAAGATGGCCGTCTGAATGGGTCGAGTAAGCGCGTGGGTGCGCTCGGCCGCTGTCGAAATCGACGAGTGCTGTGGAACTGAGGAGAGCAATGTCCGAACCAGCCAACGAACGTACGGGATTCCATCGAGTCCTTCTCAAACTCGGCGGAGAAATGTTCGGTGGTGGCAAGGTCGGCCTCGACCCCGACGTGGTAACCAAGGTCGCGGAACAGATCGCCGAGGTCGTGCGATCCGGGGTGCAGGTGGCGGTGGTCATCGGCGGCGGCAACTTCTTCCGTGGTGCGGAACTGCAGCAGCGAGGCTTGGACCGCGCGCGTTCCGACTACATGGGCATGCTCGGCACCGTGATGAATTGCCTTGCTCTGCAGGACTTCCTGGAGAAAGAGGGCATCGACAGCCGCGTGCAGACGGCGATCACCATGGGGCAGGTGGCGGAGCCCTACATTCCGCTGCGCGCTCAGCGTCACCTCGAGAAGGGCCGCGTCGTGATCTTCGGCGCCGGCATGGGCATGCCCTACTTCTCGACCGACACGACCGCGGCGCAGCGTGCACTCGAGATCGGCGCCGAGGTCGTCTTGATGGCAAAGGCCGTCGACGGCGTGTTCACCGCGGACCCGAATCTCGACCCGACCGCGACGATGTACACGCAGATCACGCACCGTGAGGTCATCGAACAGGGGCTCAAGGTCGCCGACGCGACGGCCTTCAGCCTCTGTATGGACAACGAGATGCCGATCATGGTGTTCAATCTGCTGACCGAGGGGAATATCGCTCGGGCAGTGTCCGGTGAGAAGATCGGAACGCTCGTCAAGTCATGACGCGAGTGACACGCTCGACACAGGGTTTTCTCGAAACAGAGGCAGTGACGAATCGATGCAGAACGACATGGAGGAACAGCCGTGATTGATGAAGCTCTCTTCGAAGCCGAGGAGAAGATGGAGAAGGCTGTCACGGTGGCCAAGGACGATCTCGGATCGATCCGCACGGGCCGCGCGAATCCTGGCATGTTCAATCGCATCGGAATCGACTACTACGGCGCGTTCACCCCGATCACGCAGCTCGCCAGCATCAATGTGCCGGAGGCGCGCTTGGTCGTCGTCAAGCCGTACGAGCCCTCGCAGCTCAACGCCATCGAGACGGCGATCCGGAACTCCGACCTCGGCGTGAACCCGTCCAACGACGGAAACCTGATCCGGATCTCCGTACCCCAGCTCACCGAGGAACGCCGCCGCGAGCTGGTCAAGCAGGCCAAGTCCAAGGGCGAGGACGCGAAGGTGTCCGTGCGCAACGTGCGCCGCAAGGCGATGGACGAGCTGTCCCGGATCCAGAAGGACGGCGAGGCAGGCGAGGACGAGGTCGGCCGGGCCGAGAAGGAACTCGACAAGACGACCGCCCGGTACGTCGCGCACGTCGACGAGCTGGTGAAGCACAAGGAAGCCGAGTTACTGGAAGTTTAGTCACGAGACGAGGAGTGGATCGGGGACAGTGACCGTGCCAGCAGAACACGGGACCCCAGGGGGACCCATCTCCGAGGGCGACCCCTCGGAACCGGTCTCCGACGGTGCGGCCGCGTCGGAGGCGGCCCCGGCCGCGAAGTCGAAGGCCGGGCGTAACCTCCCCGCCGCGATCGGCGTGGGCGTCGGTCTCGGCGTCGCGCTGATCCTGATCCTCGTCTACGTGCCGCTGGTGTGGATCGGCGTGGTGGCCGTCGCGATGGCCGTGGCCACCTGGGAGGTCACCAAGCGCCTGCGTGAGGCCGGGATCAGCGCCCCCCGGATCCCGCTGCTGGCCGGCGGCCAGGCGATCCTGTGGCTGGGGTGGCCGTTCGGCCCGGTCGGGGTGCTCAGCGCCTTCGCGGGGACGGTGCTGGTCTGCATGGTTTGGCGGCTGTTCGACCACGGGCTGAAGGCGACACCGCAGAATTTCCTCCGGGACACCGCGATCACCGTGTTCGTCGCCTCCTGGATTCCGCTGCTGGCGTCGTTCGCCGTGCTGATGGTGTTGCAGGACGACGGCGCCGGGCGGGTGCTGTGCCTGATGATCGGCGTGGTCTGCTCCGACGTGGGCGGCTACGCGGCGGGTGTGCTGTTCGGCAAGCATCCGATGGTGCCGGCGATCAGCCCCAAGAAGTCGTGGGAAGGGTTCTTCGGTTCGCTGTTGTTCTGCGTCATCGGCAGCCTGCTCACGGTCACCCTGATCCTCGACGAGAACTCGATGATCGGCGTGCTCCTCGGTGTCGTCCTGGTGGTCACCGCCACGCTCGGCGATCTCATCGAATCCCAGGTCAAGCGAGAGCTTCGCATCAAGGACATGGGCACCCTGCTTCCCGGGCACGGCGGCATCATGGACCGTCTCGATTCCCTGCTGCCGTCGGCGTTCGTGACGTGGCTGGTGCTCACGGTCCTCGTCTGACCGTCCTGCCGTGACCATCCCCAGCCCGAACATCTGGCACTGGCCCGAGTGGTACGAGGTCGAGAATCGTGCCCAGGACGTGGACGGGGCGATCTTTCGGCACCTGCGCGGGGCCGTCGACTGGACCGGCGGCACCGTCGCCGACGTGGGCTGCGGCTCCGGCTTCCACCTCCCGGTCTTCGCCGAGTCCGCGGCCACGGTCTACGGAATCGAACCGCATCCGCCGCTACTGGAACGTGCTCGCACACGAGTCGGGCACCTGCCGAACGTCCGCGTGACCGAGGGCTCGGCCGAGGGCATACCCCTTGGCGACGCGAGCGTCGACGTCGTGCACGCGCGGACCGCCTATTTCTTCGGTCCCGGCTGCGGCCGCGGAATCTGCGAGGCGATGCGAGTGCTGCGCCCGGGCGGCGCGCTCGTGGTAGTCGATCTCGATGCGACGGCCCATCCCTACGGCGAATGGATGCGGGCCGACCTGCCGCAGTACAACCCGGCGACCGTCGAGGCCTTCTTTGCCGCGCAGGGGTTCGACCTGGTGCGCGTGGAGACGCGATGGCGATTCCCGGATCGGGAATCGCTGCGCGGAGTGCTCGGTATCGAGTTCAGCAAGAAGACGGCATCCACGGCGTTCGCGCAGACACCCGGCGTGGCTCTCGACGTGCGCTACCGCGTGCACGTCCGTCGAAAGCCCGCCGGGCTGGAGTTGCTCTGACCGGGTGTCGTCAGCGCGGTGCGATGTGGAAGAGCTTCGCGAGCGCGTTGATCTTCGTGGCCTTCGCCAGCTTGGGGAGGTCGCTGCCGTCCCGTACCCGGGAGCCGTCCTCGCCGAGGTCCGCGATCACATCGCGGGCCCATTCGGCCTCGGCCGGGGAGGGGCTCAGTGCGTCGTTGACCGGCGCCGTCTGCGCGATGGTCATGCACAGTTTGCCGCTCATCCCCATAGACAGGGTGATCGCCGATGCACGGATCAAGGCGTCGACGTCGGTGCCGAGGGTGGGGCCGTCGATCGGCGGTGCGATCCGGGCGGCCCGGCTGGCGACCGTCAGACGGGATCGGGGATAGGCCATCGCCAGCGGCGAATCGTCCATCCCGGTGTCGCGGCGGAAGTCGCCGCTGCCGAACGCGAGCCGGAACGTGGCCTCCGTCCGGGCGATCTCGGGTGCGGCCTCGAGTCCCATCGCGGATTCGACGAGGGCGAGCACCTTCGTGCCCTCGGGGAGCCGTTCGGCGGTGGCGTCGACCTGCATTCCACTCTCGGTCTTGGCGAGCATGACGCCCTCGAGTCCGGGGACACCGTTCAGGGCTGCCAGATCGTCCGCCCAGTAGGGGGTGGTCGCGTCGTTGATCCGCACCCACGCGCGCCGGTTCTCGCCGAGCCAGGCGACGACGTCGGCGCGGGCCTGGGGTTTGCGGTCGGGGGTGACGGCGTCCTCGAGGTCGAGGATGACGGCGTCGGCGGCGCTGGCATGGGCCGCCTCGAAACCCTCGGGTTTGCCGGCGGGAACCAGCAGCCAGGATCGTGCTTGTTCAGCCGCGATACGCGGTGCCACAGTCGTCTCCATGTCGGCCTTCACAGTCGTGCCGTTCCGGTGATATCCACGACAGTAATTCTGCTCGCTCAGCGTCTGCGCAATCCACTTGCGTAACTATTGTTCAGTTAGAAATTACTGTTCAGGCGCCGCTGCCGGTTCGCTGCCCGGCGGATCTGGATGATGCGGACACCGCCCGCGAGGGCCATGATCACCGCGCCGGCGATCGCCGCGAACAGCAGTGTGACGCCCAGCGGGAGGGTGAATTCCCAGGCGAACATTTCGAGGGTCACGCTGTCGAGGTTCTGCAGGATGAACACGAGAAGCAGTACCAGAACGACGATTCCGATCACCAGACCGGTCCAGGTGGCGCCGACCCGGGTGTGCTTGATGCCCTTGCGGCGTGCGACGTCGGGATGCTCGGTGCCGGCCGGTGTGGTGTCGGGGTGCGGCGGGTCCGTGGGCACCGGTCCGGTGCTCGGACCACGGCCGGCCGGGACGTCCGGCGGGAAGTTCGAGGGGTCGTCCGGTGTTGTCGACATAAGTTGATCTTCACCCACCTGGGCGGGTTCCGCATGCGCATCGGGCGGCGAAACGACGTCGATCAGGCATCCGCACGACAACGACCCCCGAATCAATGGGACAATGGAGAAACTATGGCTGTCTCGCTTCCCCTCGTTTTCACCGCGCCCCGGCGTGGGATGCCGCCCAAGCATCTCGCGGACCTCGACTCCGCCGAGCGGCGGGAGGCCGTCAAGGAGCTGGGTCTGCCCGGGTTCCGGGCCGACCAGCTGGCGCGGCAGTACTACGCGCGGCTCGAGGCGGATCCGGAGAAGATGACCGATCTCCCCGCCGCCGTGCGCGAGCAGGTGGGCGCGGCCCTGTTCCCGACGCTGCTGACCCCCGTGAAGCACCTGGCCTGCGACGGCGGTGACACCCGCAAGACGCTCTGGAAGGCGAACGACGGGACGCTGCTCGAAAGCGTCCTCATGCGCTACCCCGACCGCGCGACGCTGTGTATCTCCAGTCAGGCGGGGTGCGGAATGGCGTGCCCGTTCTGTGCGACCGGTCAGGGCGGGTTGCAACGCAACCTGTCGACCGCCGAGATCGTCGACCAGGTACGCGCCGCCGCGGCCGCTCTGCGCGACGGTGACGTCCACGGGGGTCCGGGCCGGTTGTCGAATGTCGTTTTCATGGGGATGGGGGAGCCGCTCGCCAACTACAAGCGAGTGGTCGCCGCCGTGCGCCGCATCACGTCGCCCGCCCCCGACGGCCTCGGATTGTCGCAACGCTCCGTGACGGTGTCGACGGTGGGTCTGGCGCCCGCGATCCGCAAGCTCGCCGACGAGGACCTCAGCGTCACGCTGGCTGTGTCTCTGCACACCCCGGACGACGAACTGCGCGACACCCTGGTCCCCGTGAACAACCGCTGGTCGGTGGCGGAGGTCCTCGACGCCGCCCGCTACTACGCGGACAAGTCCGGCCGCCGCGTCTCGATCGAGTACGCGCTGATCCGGGACGTGAACGATCAGCCGTGGCGCGCCGACCTGCTGGGCAAGAAGCTGCGCAAGGCGCTCGGGCCGCTGGTGCACGTGAATCTCATTCCGCTGAACCCCACACCGGGCAGTGAATGGGACGCGAGCCCGAAGCCGGTGGAGAAGGAATTCGTCCGGCGCGTGCTGGCGCAGGGTGTGTCCTGCACCGTGCGGGACACCCGCGGCCAGGAGATCGCAGCCGCCTGCGGGCAGCTCGCCGCCGAGAACTGAGGTTCCGCCGCGCAGACAGAAACGACAAAACCCCTCGTCCCCGAGTGATCGGGGCGAGGGGTTCGTTCGTGGTTCGGTGCTACCGGGGCTTGCGCCGCAGGACGATGTCGCGAACGAGGATCAGGACCATCAGGGCCGCGCAGCCGATCAGCCACAGGTCCTCGATCTCGCCGGTGTGGTTGCCGATGATCATGAGCAGCAGGAACACGGCGAAGAGCCATCCGAAGAACCGGAACGTCTTCGGCGCCTCACCGCTCCAGCCCCACGCTGCCGACGGGACCTCCGCGGTGTCGATGTGTGCGGCCACGATGGGGTCGCTGGACGAGGGCTCCAACTGGGTACCGGCCACGATCGATCCTCCTGCAGATTCGGTTGCGCTACTCGACATATCGTGACATACGACTGCCCGTCGTATGTAGCGGGGCCATCCATGGCGGGCAGTCCGCATTTCATCAGGAACAATGGGTGGGTGGATGAAAACAGGCCCACTCGCGTCCTGCTGCTCGGCAGCACAGGTTCGATCGGTACCCAGGCGTTGGAGGTGGTGGCCGCCAACCCGGACAAGTTCACGGTGGTGGGACTCGCGGCAGGCGGCGGAAACGTCGAACTGCTGGACCGGCAGATTCGTGAGACGGGTGTGTCCTCCGTCGCAGTCGCGGATCCGCGGGCGGCCGCATCGCTGGGTCGGCCCGGCGTGCTGAGCGGGCCGGACGCCGTCACCGAACTCGTGCGGACCACGGAAGCGGACGTCGTGCTCAACGCACTCGTCGGTTCGCTGGGACTGGAGCCGACTCTGGCTGCGCTCGAGTCCGGCGCGCGGCTCGCCCTCGCCAACAAGGAGTCTCTCGTCGCCGGCGGGCCCCTCGTCACGGCCGCGGCGGCTCCGGGACAGATCGTGCCGGTCGACTCCGAGCACTCCGCGCTGGCCCAGTGCCTGCGGGGCGGCAGCGCGGACGAGGTGGACCGGCTGGTTCTCACCGCCTCTGGCGGACCGTTCCGCGGCTGGACGGCCGATCGGCTCGAATCGGTCACACCCGAGCAGGCCGGTGCCCACCCCACGTGGTCGATGGGGCCGATGAACACGCTGAACTCCGCGACACTCGTCAACAAGGGGCTCGAACTGATCGAGACCCACCTGCTGTTCGGCGTCGACTACGACCGGATCGACGTCACCGTTCACCCGCAGTCCATCGTGCACTCGATGGTCACGTTCACCGACGGGTCGACGCTGGCGCAGGCCAGCCCACCCGACATGAAACTCCCGATCGCCCTGGCGCTCGGCTGGCCGCACCGGGTTGCCGGTGCCGCCGCGGCCTGCGACTTCAGCACCGCATCCACCTGGGAGTTCGAGCCACTCGACTCGCAGGTTTTCCCCGCCGTCGACCTCGCCCGCGAGGCAGGCAAGGGTGGCGGATGCCTCACCGCCGTCTACAACGCTGCGAACGAGGTCGCGGCTCAGGCATTCTTGGACGGGATCATCCGATTCCCGCGCATCGTCCGCACCGTCGCCTCCGTGCTGTCCGAGGCGGACGAGTGGTCGGCGCCACCGGCTACCGTGGAGGACGTACTGGCCGCCGACGGCTGGGCACGTGAGCGAGCACGTCAGCTCGTGAAGCAGGAAGGCTAGAACTGCATGGTGTTCGCAGTGGGCGTTGTTCTCTTCGCCCTCGGGATCGCACTGTCGATCGCACTTCACGAAGCGGGGCACATGTGGGTGGCGCAGGCCACCGGCATGAAGGTCCGCCGGTACTTCATCGGTTTCGGACCCAAGGTCTTCTCCTTCCGCCGCGGTGAGACCGAGTACGGGCTCAAGGCGCTCCCGCTCGGCGGGTTCTGCGACATCGCCGGGATGACGGCGCTGGACGAACTCGAACCGGACGAAGAAGACCGGGCCATGTACAAGAAGCCGACCTGGAAGCGCCTTGCGGTGATGTCCGGCGGCATCGGCATGAACTTCGTCCTCGGGCTCGTGCTGGTCTACGTCCTCGCAGTCGGGTGGGGGCTGCCCGACCTCAACCGTTCCACCGACGCGGTCGTCGGCTCGGTCGGGTGTGCTGCGCCCACCCAGGGTCCCGGCCCCGACTACGCCCTGTCCGAGTGCACCGGCCCGGGCCCCGCCGAGCAGGCGGGCATCAGGACCGGCGACGTCGTCACCGCGGTCGACGGCAAGGACACGCCCTCGTTCGCCGACGTGGCTGCGGCCACACGTCCGCTGTCCGGCCCGGTGGACTTCAGGATCGAGCGGGACGGCGAAGAGCAGACGATCGTCGTCCCGGTCCAGCAGGTGCAGCGCTGGGTCCAGGAAGAGGGGGAGACCGAACCTCACGAGGCGACGGTCGGTGCCATCGGCATCGGGGCGACCCCGAGCGTCGTCGAGCACTCGGCCCTCTCGGCGGTGCCCGCCTCGTTCGAGTTCACCGGCGACATGTTCGTGATGACCGCCGAGCGGCTCGTGCAGATGCCGAGCAAGGCCGTCGACCTATGGCATGCGGTGACGGGCGGCGAACGCGACCCGGAGACCCCGATCTCCGTGTACGGCGCCAGCGTCATCGGCGGTCAGATCGCCGAACAGGGCATCTGGGAGGCGTTCGTGCTGCTCCTCGCGAGCCTGAACTTCTTCCTCGGAATGTTCAACCTCCTGCCGCTGCTG
Organism: Rhodococcus sp. NPDC127593; assembly: GCF_042671975.1. Lineage (NCBI taxonomy): Bacteria > Bacillati > Actinomycetota > Actinomycetes > Mycobacteriales > Nocardiaceae > Rhodococcus > Rhodococcus sp. NPDC127593. Next base: position 188,470 of record NZ_JBHXWI010000001.1, read on the forward strand.
CCGCTCGACGGCGGACACATGGCGGTCACCCTGTACGAGCGGGTCCGGGACTGGTTCCGCAGCAGACGCGGACTGCCCAGCGGGGGACCCGTCGACTACATGAAGCTTCTGCCCGTGACCTATGTGGTGATCGTCATAGGCGGGGCATACATGCTCCTCACCCTGACCGCCGACATCGTCAACCCGATCAAGCTCTTCCAGTGATCGCTAAACTCGGACTTGAAGCTACGAAAGAAGGCACCCACGTGACCAGCCCTGTCGGATTGGGTATGCCCGAAGGCCCGGCCGCCGTTCTCGCACCCCGCCGCAAGACTCGCCAGCTCCAGGTCGGAACTGTCGGTGTCGGCAGCGACTTCCCGGTATCCGTGCAGTCGATGTGCACCACCAAGACCCACGACGTCAACGCCACCCTGCAGCAGATCGCCGAACTCACGGCGTCCGGCTGCGACATCGTCCGTGTCGCCTGCCCGCGGCAGGAGGACGCCGACGCGCTCGCGACCATCGCGAAGAAGAGTCAGATCCCGGTCATCGCCGACATCCACTTCCAGCCCCGCTACATCTTCGCCGCCATCGAGGCGGGCTGCGCGGCCGTCCGCGTGAACCCCGGCAACATCAAGGAGTTCGACGGACGCGTCAAGGAGGTCGCGAAGGCCGCGGGCGACGCAGGCATCCCGATCCGCATCGGCGTCAATGCCGGTTCCCTCGACCCCCGGCTGATGCAGAAGTATGGCAAGGCCACGCCGGAGGCGCTCGTCGAGTCCGCCCTGTGGGAGGCGGGACTGTTCGAGGAACACGGGTTCGGCGACATCAAGATCTCGGTGAAACACAACGACCCGGTGATCATGGTCGAGGCCTACCGGCAGCTGGCGGCGCAGTGCAACTATCCGCTGCACCTCGGGGTGACCGAGGCCGGTCCGGCGTTCCAGGGCACGATCAAGTCGGCGGTGGCGTTCGGTGCGCTGCTGGCCGACGGCATCGGCGACACCATCCGGGTGTCGCTGTCCGCCCCGCCAGCCGAGGAGATCAAGGTCGGCACGCAGATCCTGCAGTCGCTGAACCTGCGGCCCCGGAAGCTCGAGATCGTGTCCTGCCCGTCGTGCGGGCGCGCCCAGGTCGACGTGTACACGCTGGCCGACGAGGTCACCGCCGGTCTCGAGGGTATGGAGATCCCGCTGCGCGTCGCCGTCATGGGGTGCGTCGTCAACGGTCCCGGTGAGGCCCGCGAGGCCGACCTGGGTGTCGCGTCCGGCAACGGCAAGGGGCAGATCTTCGTCAAGGGAAAGGTCATCAAGACGGTTCCGGAGGCGCAGATCGTCGAAACCCTGATCGAGGAAGCGATGCGGATCGCCGAGGAGATGGAGGGTGATGCGAAGCCCGGATCACCTGTCGTGACGGTCAGCTGAGTCGGCGCAGGCAGCGGGCAACGAAACGTCTCCCGTTTCCGGCGAGTTCATGGCAATCTGGTGGGCAGGTCCACTAGCTGACAAGGTTGGGTAGATGCTCAAGCTCCTCGGTGCCAAACAGTTGAGCAGTCGGGACGCAGCACACGTGCTTCGCGTTCTCGACGCCGATCCTGTCGCCGCCTGCATGGTTGCCGCTCGCGTCGAAGAGGGCGGCATCGATCCCCGGATGATCCACGGAGAGTTGTGGAGTCGGGGCGGGCCGCTCGAATCGTTGTGCTTCTCGGGCGCGAACTTCGTGCCGCTGCGCGGCAGCATCGACGACATGCGGGCGTTCGCCGACCGGGCCTGTCGCACGCCGCGGATGTGTTCGTCGCTGGTCGGCAGGGCAGAACTGACGCTGCCGCTGTGGGAGATGCTCGAGATGGATTGGGGGCCTGCCCGCGAGGTCCGGGCCGACCAGCCGCTGCTGGCGCTGGCGAGTACCCCGCAATGCCGCCCGGATCCCTTGGTCCGGCAGGTGCGGATGCACGAACTCGAGCAGTATCTGCCGGCCGCGGTCGCGATGTTCATCGAAGAGGTCGGCATCGATCCCCGCGCCAATGACGGCGGACGAGGGTACCGCCGCCGCGTCGCCAATCTCATCGCCGCCGGCCGGGCGTGGGCCAGATTCGACGACGGCCAGGTGGTGTTCAAGGCCGAGGTTGGATCGGTGTCTTCACGGGTGGGGCAGATCCAGGGTGTCTGGGTGCATCCGATGTATCGCGGACACGGGTTCGGGGCGGCGGGTACCGCGACGGTCGCGGAGGCCGTCATCGCCGAGGGCCGCATCGCCAGCCTCTATGTCAACAGCTTCAACACGGTGGCCCGCAGCGCGTACGCGCGCATCGGCTTCAGCCAGGTCGCGACGTTCGCGACAATTCTCCTGGACTGACTCGCTGTCCGCCTACCGTGTCGGCGGTGTCCGCCGACATACCATGGGCGGCGATGAACCTGCGGCCATATTCTCGCTTACGCGTCGTCCAGTCGATCGCCCTCTGCGGCGCCGCTGTGCTGACGGTGGGTCTCACGGCGTGCACGCCGAGACCGGACGGTCCGGAACCAGCCGCGCAGGCGTTTCTGACGGCGTTCGCCGAGCAGGACCCGGAGCAGGCCGCCGATCTGTCGGATCGCCCCGACGTCGCCCGCCAGGCCCTCGAGTCCGCGTGGACGGCGCTGCAGGCGGAGTCTCTCGACGCCCGGACGACGGACGTTCACGTCAGCGGTGACACGGCCACCGTCGGGTACACGTACGAATGGCATCTGCCGAAGGACCGGGTGTGGACGTATTCGGGTGAACTCCAGATGGGGCGGCGCGGCGGCGACTGGGCCGTGCGCTGGAGTTCCACCAACGTCCATCCCCGGCTGGGTGATCGGCAGACGATGTCGCTGCGTTCCACTGCCCCCCCGCGGGCGCGGGTCAACGAGCATTCCGGGTCGGACGTCCTCGTGCCCGGCGTGGTGTACCGCGTGAAGGTCGATGCGGCGCAGTCGGGCAACGTGATCGGCAGCGCGCAGTCCCTCGCGTCGGCGCTTGCCACGTTCGACAACACGCTCACTGCGCAGTCGATCGCCGAATCGGCGACGGCGGTCAAGGGCGACTACCTCGTCACCAGGCTCCGGTCGGACGACTACGAACAGGTCGCCGGCGTGCTCGGCGCCATTCCCGGTGTGAGCGTGTCCGACGAGGCGGATCTCGTGGCCACCGACCGGAACTTCGCACCCGATCTGGTCGGTCAGGTGAAGAAGACCGTGATCGACGAGGTCGACGGCAAGGCCGGCTGGAGTGTGGTGACGGTCAACCAGAACGGTGTCGACACCGACGTGCTCACCGAGACGGCGCCGCAGACCTCCCCGTCGTTCTCGATCAGTCTCGACCGTCCCATCCAGATCGCCGCGCAGAACGCCGTCAATGCGCGCACCGACCAGACGATGATGGTCGTCATCCAGCCCTCGACCGGCGACGTTCTGGCCGTCGCGCAGAACAAGGCCGCGGACAAGGACGGACCGGTCGCGCTCACCGGACTGTATCCGCCCGGTTCGACATTCAAGATCATCACCGCAGGCGCCGCGATCTCCTCGGGCATCGCGACACCCGACACGATGGTGCCGTGTCCGGGACGCATCGAGATCGGTGAGCGCAGCGTCCCGAACTACAACGAATTCGCGCTCGGTACCGTGCCGATGGCGACGGCGTTCGCTCGGTCGTGCAACACATCGTTCGCGAAACTTGCCAGCGAGATGCGGCCCGACGCACTGACGGTCGCGGCGTCGCAGTACGGAATCGGGCCCGACTACGAAGTGGTGGGCCTGCCGACGGACTCGGGTTCGGTGCCGCCGGCCGAGGATCTGGTGCAGCGAACCGAGGACGGATTCGGGCAGGGCAAGGTGGTGGTGAGCCCGTTCGGGATGGCGTTGGCCGCCGCGACCATCGCACACGGTTCGACGCCCGTGCCGCGGTTGATCGCCGGACGGGAAACCACGATCGACGGCGAGCGTCCGCAGATCAGCCCGGAGATGGTCGACGGGCTGCGCGGAATGATGCGCCTCGTGGTGACGAGCGGTACCGCCGAGCGGATCGAAGACCAGGGCGAGGTGTACGGCAAGACGGGTGAGGCCGAGGTCGAGGGCGGTTCGCACGCCTGGTTCGTCGGCTACCGCGGCGACCTCGCGTTCGCGACGCTGGTGGTGCGCGGCGGCAGTTCCGACAATGCCGTCGCCGTTACCCGCGACATGTTCGCCGCGCTGCCCGAGGGGTACTGACACGCCGCTGTCCACCGATCGGGGGACGCGGAATTCATCCTGTTCAGGGGCTGATCGGTGGACAGACTCGGCCGCCGGGGCGGTCCATAGTTGGTTGCAGACGGAAGAACCCGCACAGTCGGGATCGAAAAGCCAACGTGGACAGGAAGTCGGACCATGACCATCAGTGCAGAAGTCAATCGCGTGGAGACAGCGAACGGCACCCGGAGGGTGTTGTTCGTCGGGCGCCCGGGCGCCGGCACCGAGCTGACGCGGTGGGTTGCGTTGCGGCAGTGGGCTTCCGAACGCGGAATCGAATCGATCAGCGAATGTGAGGGCGACGTCGTCTGCGCGATCGCGACCGAGGACGTCCTGGACGGACTCTGTTCGCCGTCCGATGCGATGGCGATGCAGCTGGCGCGGGCTCGAGGGGTGCCCTGCGTCGGCGTTCGCGACGCACACGTTCTCGAGGATGCGATCTGACATGGGCTTCGAGATCATCGAGCGCGGCGAGACCCTGGTGGCCGGTCTACCAGTGCGAAGCCCCCAGCGAGCGTTGGGGAAGCTGAGCGACCCTCGCCTCGACCGCGCCTGGACGAGAGTGCTCCACCACGAGGTCGGGGGGCCGCTCGCGTCCACCTACATCGACTTCGCACCCGACGTCGAGTCCTATTACACCCAGATCGTCGGGTACGAGTGCGCGACGGTGGACGACGCCACGCGGGGTCACGTCATTTCGCGGATCCCGCCCGGCACGTACGCCAAGTTCTCCTCGCGGGGAATGTTTCCCGACGTGATGCTCCGGCTGTGGGCGCAGGTCAGTGAGGCGGAGACGAACGGTGACATCGAGCGGACGTACACCGGGGACCTCGAAGCGTATCCCCACGCGTACGCCGTGGACCTGTACATTCCGATCCACGTGGACGAGTCCGGGGCGCCGTCGAGTGCGGTGGGTGAGAAGCGATGATCGAGATCGTCAAGCGGGCGGCCGAATCGTTTGTGGGCCTGACCATTCCCGAGGGTAAACCCGGACGTCCCGGGCCGGGCCGGGAACTCGTCGACTACACGGTGGAGCGGATCAGGGATCGGGGGATCTCCGAGATCTTCGTCGTCTACGCGGCCTCCCCGCCGCCGCGCACCTTCACGGTCGTCGTAGGACACCCGTGCGATTCGATCGACAAGATGGAGCACGGCGACGTCCTGGTCGGCGTACGTTCCGGCTATTTCGCCCGATTCTGTTGCGCGGACGAATCGGAACCGGATGCGCTCGCCGAGACGTGGAGCGTCGCCGACTACGCGGCGGCGCGCGGCCGGATCGAACGCGCCTTCACCGAGGACCTCGAGGTGCATCATCCGGACGGGTCGGTCGAACTGTTCCTCTCGCTGTACTGAGCGGCGAACGGGCGGGTCATTCGTGCTCGGCGAGTTTCTCGGGGTCGATCTCGGGCCCGCCCTTGCCGAGCCTCTTGTTCACGACGACGGTCCCGGCCCACAGCACGACACCGATTCCGAGGAGAACGCCCGCGATCTGATACTGCACCGCGGGACGGTCGGCGAAAGGAGTGACGAGGAAGCCGCACGTGAGGGCGCCGATGATCGGCAGGATGGTCGGCACCCGGAAATGCTTGTGCTCGACCGGCTGCTTGCGCAGGACGAGCACGGTGATGTTGACGATGGTGAACACGCCCAGAAGCAGTAGCGCGGTGGTGCCGCCGAGTTCGGGGACCTCACCGACGAACGTGATGAGGCCGAAGGCGAGGATCGTGGTGAAGACGATGGCAACGTACGGCGTGCGCCGCGTGGTGTGAACCTTGCCGAGCGGGGGAGGCAGGACGCCCTCCCGGCTCATGCCGTACAGCAACCGGCTTGCCATCAGCATGTTGATCAGCGCCGTGTTGGCGACGGCGAACATGGTGATGAACGCGAAGATCCCGATCGGGAACCCGGGCGCCCCGGCCTGAACGACCTTCAGCAGCGGAGTGTCACCCTCGCCGAGCTCGCTCACCGGCACGAGGGCGATCGCGGTGATCGACACGAACACGTAGATGCAGCCGGTGATGATCAGCCCGGTCAGCAGGACCTTGGGGAAGATGCGGCTCGGTTCCTTGCATTCCTCGGCCATGTTGACCGAGTCCTCGAACCCGACCATCGCGAAGAAGGCGAGGGCGGTGCCCGCGACGACCGCGCTGAGTGCGGATCGGTCGCCGGTGTCGAACGTAGCCACCCGGGAGAAGTCGCCGTCTCCGACGCCGAGGGCCCACAGCCCGATCATGATGATGATCAGGAGACCGGACAGCTCGACGCAGGTGAGCACGACGTTGGTCTTGACGCTCTCGCTGACCCCGCGGAAGTTGACGAGACCCACCAGCGTCATGAAGCCGAGACCGAGCAGGGTGATGCCGATCCCGGTGGAGAAGTCGAGGTGGAACGCCTCGACGAAATTGGCGGCGAACGCCCGCGACGCCGTCGACGCGGACGTGATTCCCGAGCACATCACCGCGAACGCGACCATGTACGTGAGGAAGTGCACCCCGAACGCCTTGTGCGTGTACAGCGCGGCGCCCGCGGCCTTCGGGAACTTGGTGACCAGCTCCAGATAACTGAATGCGGTGATGATCGCGACGACGAACGCCACCAGGAACGGCAGCCACACCGCGCCCCCGACCTGATTGGCCACCTTTCCGGTGAGCGCGTAGATCCCGGTGCCGAGGATGTCTCCGACGATGAACAGCAGTAGCAGCCCCGGGCCCATCACCCGCTTGAGGCTCGGCTGTTCGGGCGAATTCGAATCCGGTGCGTTCGAACTCGTGGCGTCCGCTGTCGATCCCATGATCCACCGCCTTTCGCTACCGCCTGCGTCCCTCGTTCGAGAAGACGCGTGTCGCTAGGGGAGCAGCCCGAGCCTGCGCGCGGTGACCACCGCCTCGTGCCGCGACCGTGCGTCGAGCTTGCTCATAGCACTGCGCAGGTAACTCTTCACCGTCTCGGGTCCCACCGAGAGCCGCTGTGCTGCTTCGCTGTTGGTGCATCCCAGGGCCACATGGGACAGGACGTCGATCTCGCGTGGAGTGAGGTGGACGGCGGGGTCCTCGTCGGCGTCCGGCCGCAGAATGCCTGCCAGTCGCTGCGACAGCCCGCGGAGGCGGGCCTGCAACGACGTGTCGGCGACGGTCTGCGCGACACCCCGCAGTTCCGCGTGGATGTCGCGGAGCTCCTCGGTGGTGGCGCCGCCGGCGCCGTTCACGTCGAGCGTCTTCATCATCTCGAGGCGGCGATCGACCTCGTCCCGGATGGCGATCTCGGTGCCGAGGCGCCGCGACGCCGCGACGACGATGTCGGCGGTGCGGTCTCCGATCGGTGCGCAGTCGCGGATGGCGGCGTAGAGCACGGCGCGCGAGCTGCCCCGCACCATGACCGGCACCGCCAGGATGGACCGGAGCCCCTCGCTGAGGACGGGCCGATCATAGTGGTGCGTGATGGTCGAGGAGCGGCCGTAGTCGTTGACCGCCGCGGGTGTGCGCTGGGCGACCACGCGGCCGCCGAGTCCCGAACGCGAGGGGATGGCGAGGCCCTTGAGGTTGTTGGTGCGGGTGCCGACGAACTCGCTGAGGTGCAGTGTGCCGTCCTGGACCTCGCCGCCGAACAGGACCGGCGCGACGCCGTGAGCTGCGATGGAACGCAGTTCACCGCGAAGAGCGTCCCCGTCCCGAGGGCGCAGCAGCGACGGTGCGCGAGCAACCAAGTCGGTCACCCCTTTCCGGGGGTAGTCACAGCGGTCTGTGAGCTAGATCATAACCGTAGCGAGTTCGGGCGACGGCCCGACCATCTGTCACGGGCCATGAGAGCACAAGGAGTACCGCATGACCACCGATCCCACCGCACGCGTGCGTGAGCTGCTGGACCAGTACGACACGCCGACGGCGTCCGCCGCGGAACTGCTGTGTGATCGACACCGCGCCGACGACGTGGCGTTCACCGTCGTCGAATCGGATCTGTCGTCGACGGACCTCACCTACGGCTACCTGCGCGAGCAGTCGACGCGATTCGCCGCCGCGCTCGCGGACCTCGGCGTCGAGCCGGGTGACCACGTCGCGACGCTGATGGGCAAGTCGGCCGAACTGGTCGTCGCACTGCTCGGCATCTGGCGCCGGGGTGCCGTCCACGTTCCCCTGTTCACCGCGTTCGCGCCGCCGGCGATCGCGTTCCGGCTGGGTGCGAGCGGAGCGAAGGTCGTCGTCTCCGACGCCAACCAGCTCGACAAGCTGGCCCCCGGAGAAGACATGCCTGCGGATGCGTCCTGGCAGGTCGTCGTCGTGGGCGGGTCCGACTCCGATGCTCTCGACTTCGCGACGCTCGTCGAGTCGCACGACGCCGCGGATGCGAAGGGCGCGTCCGTCACGGTCGGCGGCGACGGACCCCTCGTTCAGTTGTTCACCAGCGGCACGACCGGAACACCGAAGGGTGTGGCGGTGCGACTGCGGGCGCTCGCGTCGTTCCACGCCTACCAGGAGTTCGGCCTCGACGTCCGCAAGGACGACGTGTTCTGGAACGCCGCCGACCCGGGCTGGGCGTACGGCCTGTACTACGCGCTGCTCGGGCCGCTCGCCGCGGGCACCCGCAGCATCCTGCTGCACGCCGGGTTCTCCGCACCCCTCACCTGGCAGGTGATGGAGCGCTTCGGCGTCACCAACTTCGCCGCCGCGCCCACCGTCTACCGCAGCCTGCGGGCCGACCCCACGCCGATCCCCGAGACGGTGAAACTGCGGCGCGCGTCGTCCGCGGGTGAACCGCTCACTCCCGACGTGATCTCGTGGGCCGAGGCCAACCTGGACGTGTTCGTCCGCGACCACTACGGCCAGACCGAGCACGGCATGTTCATCGCCAACTCCTGGGCCGACGGACTGCGGGAAGAGGTGCGCGACGGGTCCATGGGCAAACCGCTGCCGGGGTGGGCGTGCGCCGTCCTCGAGGACGGCTCCGACGCGATCGCGCCGCCGCGCACCCCGGGCCGGGTCGCGATCGACACGCACAACAGCCCGCTGATGTGGTTCACCGGCTACGTCGACGCTCCGGAGAAGACCGCGCAGCGGTTCACCGCCGACGGTCGGTGGTACCTCACCGGCGACGCCGGGCAGACCGACGAGGACGGCTTCTACTTCTTTTCCGCCCGCGACGACGATGTGATCATCATGGCCGGCTACCGGATCGGGCCCTTCGACGTCGAGAGCGTGCTCGTCATGCACGACCACGTCGTCGAGGCCGCGGTCGTCGGGATGCCCGACGAGTTGCGCGGCGAGGTACTCGAGGCGTTCGTGGTCCTGCGCGAGGGCGTCGACGGGACCGGCGAACTCGAGGTCGAGCTGCAGACGCTGGTGAAGAAGAAGTTCGCGGCGCACGCTTACCCGCGCACCGTGCACTTCGTCCCCAACCTGCCGAAGACTCCCAGCGGCAAGGTGCAGCGGTATCTGCTCCGCCAGAAGTAGGCCCTCCGGGCCCGTGCGCCTTTCCGGTAGCTCCTGCTACCGGAAAGGCGCACGGGTGCGTCAGCGCCTGCGGAGCTCGTGCAGCCGCTCCTCGGTGAGCAGGCCGCGTTCGAGGACGAGTTCGGCGATGCCGCGGCCGTCGGCAGCGAGGTGGTCGAGGTGCTCACCGTGGTGCCGTGAATATCGACTCCCTGGGTGAGATGGCGCGCCGATTCGACCCGGGAACCTCGCTGTGCGCGGCGATCCGCGGGACCGGCGTGGTGTTCGCGTCCGCGACCGAGCGGATCGAGACCGTGCCGGCCTCCCCGCGGGAGGCCGCGCTGCTCGACTCGACCACCGCGATGCCGATGCTGCGGCTCCACCGTGTCTCGCTCGACACCGGCGGCGTCCCGATCGAACGGGTGCGTTCCCTCTACCGCGGCGACAGGATCGCCTTCCTCACCACGCTGCGGGAGTGGCGTCGACGCGCACGCCGGGTCCGGAGACGCCCGGGCCATGCACGGGTCTAACCTGGTACCCATGTCTGTCCGCACAGCACTGAGCCCCGGAACCGTGTCGCCCGTCCTCGCCGTACCGGCGGGGATCGAGCGTCCCGAGTACGCGTGGAAGCCCACGGCGAAGGAAGGCAACGAGCCGTGGGTCCAGACCCCCGAGACCATCGAGGCCATGCGGGTGGCGAGCAAGATCGCCGCGCAGGCCCTGCAGGAGGCCGGTAAGGCGGTGGCGCCGGGTGTCACCACCGACGAGCTCGACCGCATCGCGCACGAGTTCATGATCGATCACGGCGCCTATCCGTCGACGCTCGGCTACAAGAGTTTCCCCAAGTCGTGCTGCACGTCGCTGAACGAGGTGATCTGCCACGGCATCCCCGACTCGACGGTGATCCAGGACGGCGACATCGTCAACATCGACGTCACCGCGTACATCGGTGGCGTGCACGGAGACACCAACGCCACGTTCCTCGCCGGGGACGTCGCCGAGGAGAACCGGTTGCTGGTGGAGCGGACCCATGAGGCGACGATGCGCGCCATCAAGGCCGTCAAGCCGGGCCGCGCGCTCAACGTCGTCGGCCGCGTCATCGAGTCGTACGCGCACCGCTTCGGCTACGGCGTGGTCCGCGACTTCACCGGACACGGCATCGGCACCACCTTCCACAACGGCCTCGTCATCCTCCACTACGACGAGCCGTCCGTGGACACGGTCATCGAACCCGGCATGGTGTTCACGATCGAACCGATGATCAACCTCGGCGACATCGGCTGGGAGATCTGGGACGACGACTGGACCGTCGTCACCAAGGATCGCAAGTGGACGGCTCAGTTCGAGCACACCATCGTGGTCACCGAGACCGGCAACGAGATCCTCACCCTGCCTTGAGCGAGAGCCGGTGGAAGGGCGCCCTGCTCGTCGCCGGCACCACGTCCGACGCGGGCAAGAGTGTGCTCGTCGCGGGACTGTGCCGGATGCTCGCGCGGCGAGGTGTCCGGGTGGCGCCGTTCAAGGCGCAGAACATGTCGAACAACTCCGTCGTCACGCTGGACGGCGGTGAGATCGGCCGGGCGCAGGCCCTGCAGGCTGCGGCCTGCGGACTGGAGCCGAGTGTCCGCTTCAACCCCGTGCTGCTGAAACCGGGTAGCGACCGCACGTCGCAACTGGTGGTGCGTGGCCGCGCGGTCACGTCCGTCGGAGCCCGCGACTACTTCGAGCACCGGCAGCACCTGCGCGCGGTGGTGGCCGAGGAATTGGCGTCGCTGCGCGCCGAGTACGACGTCGTGATCTGCGAGGGGGCGGGCTCACCCGCCGAGATCAACCTGCGAGCCACGGACCTCGCGAACATGGGGCTCGCCCGGGCCGCCGACCTGCCGGTGGTCGTGGTCGGCGACATCGACCGTGGTGGGGTGCTCGCCCACCTGTTCGGCACCGTGGCGGTCCTCGCACCGGAAGACCAGGCGTTGATCGCGGGATTCGTGATCAACAAGTTCCGCGGCGACGTGTCGTTGCTGGCGCCGGGCCTCGAGCAGTTGACGGCCATGACGGGACGCCCGACGCTGGGGGTGATTCCCTTCGCCGAGGAACTGTGGCTCGACGCGGAGGATTCGCTCGGGGTGGTGGGGGACGCCCCGGTCGGACGTCCGGCACCCCCGATCGGCGACGACTGGCTGCGGGTGGCCGCGATCCGCCTGCCCCGCATCTCCAATTCGACGGACGTCGAGGCGCTCGCGTGCGAACCCGGGGTGTCGGTGCGCTGGGTCACCGATCCGTCGCGGCTGGAGGGTGCCGACCTGATCGTCCTGCCCGGCAGCAAGTCGACCGTGTCGGATCTGGAATGGTTGCGCCGCAACGGGATCGCGGATGCGATCGCCGCGCACGCGAAACGCGGCGGCCCGGTGCTCGGCGTGTGTGGTGGCTACCAGATGCTCGGGTCCGTGATCGTCGACGACGTCGAATCCGGCCGTGGTGCGGTGCCCGGTCTCGGACTGCTCGACCTCGAGGTGGAGTTCGCCCCGGACAAGGTGCTCGCGCAGGTGCGCGGCGACGCCCACGGAGTTCCGGTGTCCGGGTACGAGATCCATCACGGCCGGGTGCGGCGCAACGGCGACCAGCCGCTGCTCCACGCGAGCAGCGGCGCCGCGGAAGGCAGTATCCGCGGCGCCGTCTACGGCACGCACTGGCACGGACTGCTCGAGACCGACCGCTTCCGCCGGCTCCTGCTGGACGACGTGGCCGAACACGCGGGGAGAACCGGTTTCGTCACCGCGCCGGACACGGATGTCGCCGCGATCCGGACCGCTCAACTCGATCTGCTCGCAGACCTGGTGGAGCAGAATCTCGATCTCCGTGCCCTCGAGGACCTCCTCGGCGAAGGCCCCCCGACGAGCCTCCCGACCATCGCGTCGACCCTGGTGCGCTAGGCCGTCGCGCGGCGGACCAGCGCCCACGCCGCGACGATCCCCGCCGCCGCGGCCAGTGCCGGCAGCCACACCATCGGCACCGACCGGGGCACGTCGGCGAACCAGTGGCCGATGTCCGGCCACCACTTCTGCCACGTGATCACGAATGCGGCGGCGCCTGCGGCGAGGAGTGTGCCGACGCCGAGCGTGAAGAGCCCCACCCCCCACCACCGGTGATGCAGTGCGCCCAGGAACATTCCCGCCGCCGCGGTCAGTGACAGGAAGGCGAAGTAGGCGGCCAGCTGGATCACCGGGTCGGACGTGAAGTAGTTGGGTATCGCGAACATCCGCATCCCGACACCCCAGCCGCCGGTGGCCTCCTCGATCAACGACAGTCCGTAGAGCATCACCCCGAACACGAGAACCTTGACGGCGGCGACGATCAGGGTGGCCGCGAAATAGTCGCGCCGGGTGACGCTCATCCCCAGTGCGAACGGGAACGTCTGTGTCATTGCCTGCTGGTAGAACGCGAGGGCGAACCCGAAGAGGGCGAAGACGCCGCCGGTGAAGTTGGTGTCGCTGCCGGTGTCGCCGACCATCGCGAAGATGGCCGCACCGATCGTGAACTACGCGACCAGCACGCCCAGTGGCCACGCGACGAGCAGGGGTCAGGCGACGGTGTGGATGCGGGAGACGGTCAGGACCCGGTTCGTCATCGTGCGTTCTCCTTGGTGGCCGTGGTGCTGCGGACCACGAGTTGTTGAAGGCTTTCAACTCCGTAGATCTTGTTCTCCTGCAAGGAGAAGTCGATCCCGTCGAGTGCGACGAAGTCGCCGAATCTCTTGCCGAGGCCCCGCGCCGAGGCGACCGTTTTCGTGTCGAATGCTGTGCCGATCATCGTGCTCCCTCCCGTTGGTCGAGCATGGACTTGAGTTCGGCGATGCTGACGCCGAGTTTGTCCGCCTCGGTGACGAGCGGATCGATGAACTGGCGCGCGAACCGCTCGCGTCGCCGGAAGCGCAGCGCGTTCCGGGCGCCGGAGGTGACGAACATTCCGATTCCCCTCTTCTTGTAGAGGATCCCGTCGGCGACGAGCTGATTCAGTCCCTTGGCTGCGGTCGCCGGGTTGATCCGGTGAAAGGCGGCGAGCTCGTTGGTGGACGGTGCCTGGCCTTCCTCGGGAAGGGTTCCGTCGATGATCGAGTTCTCGATGAGCTCTGCGATCTGCTGGAACAGCGGTCTGCCGTTGTCGATCATCAACGCCCGCCTCGTCGGTTGACCGGTTCATTACTCATATAATGAACCATAGGACTAGGGAGGTCCGAGCGCAAGACGCCCCCGATCGCGTAGTTTTTAGCCCATGGAACTGACGCACGTGGCGGTGGAAAATGGAAACTGCACGGTCCGCATCGACGGACCGGCGAGCAAACACACCGTTCTCCTGCTACCGGGGGCCGGCGACGGACCGGACGTCTACGACGGCGTCTGCGAGCGCCTGCACAATTCCGATCTGCGCACGATCGTGCCCGAGGACATCACCGGTCTCGACGAGACGACGATCATGGCGCTGCTCGACGAACTGAAGGTCGGGTGGGTCAACCTCGTCGGGAGCCGGGAAGGAGCCGAACTGGCCTGGTCGCTGGCGGCGCGCCAGTTCGGACGCTTCGCCAGCCTCGTAGTGGCCGACCGGGGGCATCCGGCGGCACCCGACGCCGCCGGTGCGGTGCGCGGATCCGACTGCCCGCCGGTCGAACTCCCCACGACCGTGATGGTCGGCAGTCCCGACCGGCGTGCCGAGGCGGACGCGAGCGGACGCTTCGTCTACTCGGACTTCCGCGTCGTACAACTCGAGAATGTCACCAACGTCCCGGCCGCGGCGGCGGCGGAGCTGGCCACCGAGATCGTTCTCCGCACCAGCCCCTGGTAGATCCAGGCCCCACGCCGCGCACGACCGTGCTCAGCGTGGGGCGTACATGATGACGGCCATGCCCAGCAGGCAGATCAGGGCGCCCGAGACGTCCCAGCGGTCCGGGCGGAAACCGTCGGCCACCATGCCCCAGAGCAGCGAGCCCGCGACGAACACGCCGCCGTACGCGGCGAGGATCCGGCCGAAGTTGGCGTCCGGCTGCAACGTCGCGACGAACCCGTACGCACCGAGCGCCGCGACGCCGGCGCCGATCCAGATCCAGCCCCGGTGCTCGCGGACGCCCTGCCACACCAGCCACGCGCCGCCGATCTCGAACAGCGCCGCGACGGCGAACAGCGCGACGGACTTGGCGACCGTCACTCGGGCGGCAGGTCGAGGCCGAGGAGAGCGTTCTCGACCACCTCCGGCAGCGCCGGGTGGATCCAGTACTGCCCCCGGGCCATCTGCTGCGCCGTCAGCCCGAAGCTCATCGCCTGGATCAGCGGCTGGATCACCGTCGGCGCCTGGGCGCCGATCACGTGCGCACCGAGCAGACGCCCGGTGCCGCGTTCGGCGATGACCTTGCACAGGCCCTCGTCGTCCTCCATGGCCCACCCGTAGGCGACGTCGCCGTACGCCTGCACCTTCACCGTGATGTCCCAGCCCGCCTCCCGGGCCTCGGCCTCGGTCAGCCCGACGTGCGCGATCTGCGGGTCGGTGAACACCGCGGCGGGAACGAACCGGTGGTCCGAGGCGCGCAGCCCCGACGTGTCCTTCCACGCGTCCTGCAGGAGATTGTGCTGAACGACTCTCGCCTCGTGGTTGGCGACGTGCTTGAGCTGGTACGGCGAGGAGACGTCACCGAGCGCGAAAACGCCCTCGGCGCTGGTCCGTTGGTAGTCGTCGACCACGACGCGTCCCTCGTCGTCGAGGTCGATCCCACCGGCGGCGGCGCCGATGGCGTCCCCGTTCGACTGCCGCCCGGTCGCCACCAGTAGAACGTCACCCGACACGACGGTGCCGTCCTCGAGTTCGACCGCGACGCCGTCACCGTCCCGGCGCACGGCTGCGACGGCGCTGCCGCGGTGCACGTCCCATTTCTTCTGGGCGAGATCCGTGAACCGGCGGGAGACGTCCTCGTCGAGGTGCCGCAGCAGGTGGGAGCTGCGCGCGATCAGCGACACCCGGGTGCCCAGCGCGGAGAACACGTGTGCGAACTCGGCGGCGATGTATCCCGCACCGATGATCACCATGCGCTCGGGCAGCTCCGGCAGCCGCATGATGTCGTCGTTCGTGTAGTACCGCACGCCGGATTCCCGGACCGCGTCGGGGATGATCGGCCGGGATCCGGCGGCGATCACCACCTGGTCGGCGGTGACGGTCTCCCCGGTTCCGGTGTCGAGGGTGCGTGGGCCCACGAACGTCGCGTGCCCGCGGAACAGCGTGGTGTTCGGGCTGTCCTCGGCGCGGTAGCGCTCCCCGCCGGCCGAGATCGGGTCGATGCGGCCGAAGACCCGTTTGACGATGTCCGGCCAGCGCACCCCCTCGAGCTGTGCGTCGACGCCGTACTTGGCGGAATTGCCGACCGTCCGGGCCACCTCCGCGGCGTAGACGAACATCTTAGTCGGGATGCAACCCACGTTCAGGCACGTCCCGCCGAACGTGCCCTCCTCCAGGATCGCGACCTTCTTGTCCGCGAACCGTTCGTCGGGCAGCGAGTTGCCGGACCCCGAGCCGATGATCGCCAGATCGAAATGTGTCACCGGTTGGCCTCCGCAGCGTTGTGGCCGTGCAGCCAGTCGAGCCAGAGGTCCACTTCGGCGAACGCCTCCGCCCGGGGCTGGTCGGCGGACAGGAACACGTCGTGGCGGGCGCCCGCGATCGGCACGATCGTGGTGCGGTCACCGAGGCATCCCGCCCAGCGGGCGATCTGCCGGACGTCGAGGACGGCGTCGGCCGTGTCGACCCTCGGGTCGTACCGCGGCGCGAAGTACGACGCCTTGGACCGGAGGATCAGGGCGGGAACCCCGATGTCGAGACCCCGGTGTAGTTGGGCGTGCCCGCGGCGCACCGCGCGCAGCCATCCGAACGTGACGGGGAAACCACTCAGTGGCTTCCAGTCGAGGTTGTAGTTCCAGATGCCGTTGCCCTCCACGTGCAGGCTCACGCCGTACGTGTCGAGCCCGGTCTTCGGGATGATCGACTTGCGCTTGACACGCCCGACCGCGTCGACGGCCACCGTCCCCACGTTCCGCAGGTACGACGGACCCTGCAGGTCGAACCACGGGCTGTTGAGGATGACCCCGCTGATGCCGAGCGCGGCGGTGCCGCCCGGCTTGCGTTGCAGGCGGTGCAGCCACAGCGGCAGAACCAGACCGCCGGTCGAATGCGCGACCAGTAGGACCTCGCCGTCACCGGTCTGCTCGCGGACCTGGCGCAACGCCTCGTTCAGTTCGGCGTCGTACAGGGTCAGATCAGAGACGAAGTGCGGCGTCTGGCCGGGTTCGAGCGAGCGCCCGCACTTGCGCAGATCGAGCGCGAAGAAGGCGTAACCCTGTTCGGCGAAGTGCTCGGCCAGGTGCTTCTGGAAGAAGTAGTCGGTGAATCCGTGGACGTAGAGCACGGCGCGGCCGGTCTTCTTCGTCTCCAGCGCGGGCTGATAGCGGATGAGCGTCGCCTTCACCTCACCCTCGCCGTCGGGGTCGGTGCCGAGAGGAATGGTCAGCTGCTGATAACCGTCGCCGAGAACGTCGGGAGCCCAAGTAGTCACAGATCACAATCTAATGTGCAATTCGGGGGCGCGGGGAGGCGCACAATTGGGGCAGGTGATTCTCGCTCATACGCGCGGGTAACCTATTCGGCGAACACGGCAGGCGTATGCGCGTACGGCTATGGACAAGGAAGTCGATACTCCAGTGTCAGATCAGAATGCGGTAGAGACGAAAACGGATGTAGTGCTGGTTGGCGCGGGCATCATGAGCGCGACGCTGGGGGCGATCCTGCGTCAGGTGCAGCCCGATTGGTCGATCACCACATTCGAGCGGCTCGACGCAGTAGCCGCCGAGAGCAGCGACCCGTGGAACAACGCGGGCACCGGCCACTCCGCGCTGTGTGAGCTCAATTACACTCCGCAGAACGCCGACGGCACCGTGGACATCGCGAAGGCCGTCAACGTGAACGAGCAGTTCCAGGTGTCGCGGCAGTTCTGGGCGCACGGCGTCGAGAGCGGTGTGCTGACGCAGCCCAAGGAGTTCATCAACCCCATCCCGCACGTGAGCTTTGTGCACGGCGAGGCCAACGCCAAGTACCTGCGGGCCCGCTACGACGCCCTCGCCGGCCACCCCCTGTTCGCGGGCATGGAGTACATCGACGCCCCCGACGAATTCACCCGTCGCCTGCCGTTGATGGCGAAGGGCCGCGACTTCAGCGATCCCGTCGCCCTCAACTGGACCCAGGACGGCACCGACGTCGACTTCGGCGCCCTCACCAAGCAGCTCCTCGGTTACGTCGGCGCGTCCGGCGGCGTCGTCCACTTCGGGCACGAGGTCACCGACCTCACCAAGCAGTCCGACGGCAGCTGGGTGGTCAAGGTCACCAACCGCCGCAACGGTGCGAAGAAGGTCGTGCGCGCCAAGTTCGTGTTCGTCGGCGCCGGTGGCGGTGCGCTGCACCTGCTGCAGAAGTCCGGCATCGAGGAGGCCAAGGGCTTCGGTGGGTTCCCCGTCAGCGGCGCGTTCCTGCGCTGCACCAACCCGGAGCTCATCGACCAGCACCGAGCCAAGGTCTACGGCAAGGCCGCCGTCGGCGCGCCGCCCATGTCGGTTCCGCACCTCGACACCCGCGTGATCGGCAACAAGCCCGGACTGCTGTTCGGGCCCTACGCCGGCTGGTCGCCCAAGTTCCTCAAGCAGGGCCGCGTTACGGATCTGCCCAGTTCGGTCAAGCCGAACAACCTGCTGTCGATGCTCGGTGTCGGCGTCAGTGAACTCGGTCTCGTCAAGTACCTGATCAGTGAGCTCGCGATGTCCGAGGCCGGCCGGATCGAGACCCTTCGGGAGTTCGTCCCGAAGGCCCTCGGCAAGGACTGGGAACTGATCACCGCAGGCCAGCGCGTCCAGGTCATCCGTCGAGCCAAGGGCAAGGGCGGTGTCCTCGAGTTCGGCACCGCCGTCGTCAACGCCGCCGACGGCAGCATCGCGGGCCTGCTCGGCGCGTCGCCGGGCGCGTCCACCGCGGTGCCCGCCATGCTCGACGTGCTGCAGCGCTGCTTCCCGGCCCAGTACGAGTCGTGGAAGCCGAAGCTCCAGGAAATGGTGCCGTCGCTGGGCGTGAAGCTCTCCGACGACACCGCGCTGTTCTCGCAGGTATGGGACTGGACGTCGAAGGTGCTCCAGCTCGACACCAGCAACGTGGAGGTCGCGGTCTGACGCACCGGCCGGCCCGGGTCCACGGGCGCGCACACTCGTCGGTGCTGTGCGATAGTTGCCTGTCATGACGGCAACTGCAGCACTCAAGCGTTCGTGGGCACTCGATCTCGACAACAAGACGCTCTACGAGTTGCTCAAGCTTCGCGTAGAGGTCTTCGTCGTCGAGCAGGCGTGCCCGTACCCGGAACTCGACGGCCGCGATCTGCTGGTCGAGACCCGCCACTTCTGGCTGGAGCAAGACGGTCAGGTGGTCTGCACTCTCCGCCTCCTCGAGGAGCACGCCGACGGCAACAAGTCGTTCCGCATCGGTCGGCTGTGCACGTCGCGGCCGGCCCGCGGTCAGGGGCACACGACGCGTCTGCTGCGCGCCGCACTCGCGGAGGTCGGCGACGCGCCGTGCCGCATCAACGCGCAGACGTATCTGGTGGACATGTACGCCAAGCACGGTTTCAAGCCGGACGGCGAAGAGTTCGTCGAGGACGGCATCCCGCACGTCCCCATGCGTCGCGGCGGCGGTGCCGCCCATGGCGGTGGCGGTGCCGCGTACGAGGTGGCGGAGGCGGCCCCGTCGCGCGCCGGGCAGTGAGCGCCGACTAGGGTCGTCAGGTGAATGTCCGCGGGGAAGTCCTGTTCGAATCAGGCGCGGTCCCGCCACTGTGACGGATCTCTGACCGGCTGCCACCACCCTGGTCGCCGATCCGGTCTCCCAGCCAGATTGCCGCGGCGTTCGTACCGGCCAAGGCTCTCGGCGAGGAAACCGGGACATGAAGGGATGCAGCGTGCGTACGGATCGTGAAGTGGACCAGGTTCGACCCGACTTTTCGTGGGGATTCCCGTTCAGCGCGGTGGTCGGTCAGGACCGGTTGCGGCTGGCCCTCATCCTCTGCGCGGTCCATCCCGGTATCGGCGGCGTCCTCGTCCGCGGTGAGAAAGGGACGGCCAAGTCGACGGTGGTCCGTGCACTCACCGCACTGCTGCCCGCGGTGCACGACGAGAACGGGACGCGCCCGGCGCGACTCATCGAACTGCCGGTCGGCGCCACGGAAGACCGCGTCGTCGGTTCCCTCGACCTCGAGAAGGTCCTGCGCGACGGTGAGCGTGCGTTCCAACCCGGCCTGCTGTCGGCCGCCCATCAGGGTGTTCTCTACGTCGACGAAGTCAATCTTCTGCACGACCATCTGGTCGACGTGCTTCTCGACGCGGCGGCGATGGGCCGCGTCCACATCGAGCGTGACGGCATCTCGCACTCGCACGCCGCCCGGTTCGTGCTGGTCGGCACGATGAACCCGGAGGAGGGCGAGCTCCGGCCGCAGCTCCTCGACCGGTTCGGGCTGGCCGTCGACGTCGCCGCGTCGCGGGAGGTGGACGTGCGTATGGAGGTGGTCCGGCGTCGCCTGGACTTCGAGCGTGACCCCGCACGGTTCGCCGAGCGTTACGCCGAGCAGGACGCCGCCCTGGCCGTCGCCATCCTCGAGGCCCGCGGCCGGCTCGACTCCGTCGAGCTCGACGACGTCGAGTTGCGCCGAATCTCTTCTCTCTGTGCGTCGTTCGACGTGGACGGCATGCGCGCCGATCTCGTCCTCGCCCGGACCGCGACTGCGCACGCCGCATGGCGGGGCGCCGTCGCCGTCACGGCGGAGGACGTGCGGGTCGCCGCCGAGCTGACCCTGCCGCACCGCCGCCGCCGGGATCCGTTCGACGAACCCGGCCTCGATGAACAGCAGCTCGACGACGCTCTCCGCCAGGCCGACGAGGACGCCAGGTCCGGTGCCGAGGAACCGCCGGAGCAGGAGCCGGGAACTCCGCCCGGCACCCCGCCCGGACCGGACGACGGGGGCACCGATCCCGAGGGACCCGACGATCCCGACGGGCCCGGAGGCGGGGCTCCGGCACCCCCGGAACGCCCGGCCGGGCCGACCGGAACCCAGTTCACCACCAAGCTCCTCGAGGTACCCGGAGTCGGCGAGGGCGCGCCGGGCCGGCGTTCCCGTTCGCGCTCGTCCCGCGGTCGCGCCGTGCGCTCCACCGCTGAACGGGGGCACGGACTCCACCTCGTGGGCACGCTCTTCGCCGCCGCCGAGCGGCAGGTGGCCCGCGGCCGGAGCGCCGGTCGGATGATCCTGGACTCCGCCGATCTGCGCGGGGCGATTCGCGAGGGCCGCGAGGGCAACCTCGTCGTGTTCGTCGTGGACGCGTCCGGGTCGATGGCGGCCCGTGACCGATTGTCGGCCGTGACCGGTGCCGTCGTCTCACTGCTGCGCGACGCCTACCAGCGCCGCGACAAGGTGGCGGTGATCACGGTTCGCGGACGAACCGCGGAACTGGTCCTGCCGCCCACCTCTTCGGTGGACATCGCCGTCCGCCGCCTGCGAGGAATGAAGACGGGCGGCAAATCCCCACTGGCAGAAGGGTTTCTACGCGCGCGTGAGGTCGTGTTGCGGGAACGTCTCCGCGATCCGCAGCGCCGCGCGCTCGTCGTCGCACTGACGGACGGGCGGGCGACGGGCGGCAAGGACGCATTGCACCGGGCAAAGGTGGCCGCCGGACTGCTGGCCGACAGCTCGGTCGCGTCGGTGGTCGTCGACTGCGAGACCGGCATGGTCCGGCTCGGGCTGGCCGCGGAACTGTCCCGGCAACTGCGGGGCGGCTACGTCCGCCTCGGTGAATTGTCCGCGCAGCAGGTCGCGGGCGTCGTCCGCGCCGCGGCGTGATCCGGACCCGGATTCGGTAGGGGAGAGAGAAGACACATGCCCAAGGGTGTTCCCGAGAACGTTCCGAACGACGGCCTCACCACACGTCAACGACGTAACGCTCCCGTGCTCGCGGTCCACACCGGACCGGGCAAGGGGAAGTCGACGGCCGCGTTCGGCATGGCGCTGCGGGCCTGGAATCAGGGATTCGACGTCGGGGTGTTCCAGTTCGTCAAGAGCGCCAAGTGGAAGGTGGGGGAGGAAGCAGCCTTCCGCGCCCTCGGTCAGCTGCACGAGGACACCGGTGTCGGTGGGGCGGTGCAGTGGCACAAGATGGGCGAGGGCTGGTCGTGGACGCGCAAGCACGGCAGCGAGGAAGACCACGCCGCCGCGGCCGCCGAGGGATGGCGCGAGATCGCCCGCCGGCTGGGGGCCGAGGAACACCGGTTCTACGTGCTGGACGAGTTCACGTATCCCCTGAAGTGGGGGTGGGTGGATGTCGACGAGGTGGTCGAGGTCCTGCAGAACCGGCCGGGCAACCAGCACGTGGTGATCACGGGCCGCGACGCCCCGCAGGCGCTGATCGACGCGGCGGATCTGGTGACGGAGATGACCAAGATCAAGCATCCGATGGACGCCGGCCGGAAGGGCCAGCGGGGCATCGAGTGGTGATCAGTCTCCCCGCGGTGCCCGCCGTGGTCATCGCCGCCCCCGCATCGGGTAGCGGAAAGACCACTGTCGCAACCGGTTTGGTGGGAGCGCTGCATGAGTCGGGCTGCACGGTGGCACCGTTCAAGGTCGGCCCCGACTACATCGACCCCGGATACCACGGGCTCGCGGCCGGACGTCCGGGCCGCAATCTCGACCCGGTCATGGTGGGCGCACAGCGGATCGCCCCGCTGTACCGGCACGGCAGTTCGGGGTGCGACCTCGCGGTCGTCGAGGGCGTCATGGGCCTGTTCGACGGCAAGATCGACGCCGCGTCGCACGAGCCGTCGGCCGAGGGGTCGACGGCCCAGGTGGCGGCACTGCTCGGCGCCCCTGTCGTGCTCGTGGTCGACGCCCGCGGCCACAGCCAGAGCCTGGCCGCGGTCCTGCACGGCTTCTCCACCTACGACTCCGGGGTCCGCATCGGCGGGGTGATCCTCAACCGGGTGGGAAGCCCGCGGCACGAACACGTGCTGCGGCAGGCATGCGAGCGCGTCGGGCTCCCCGTGCTCGGCGCCGTGCCGCGGATGGCCGAACTGGAGGTCCCGTCCCGCCATCTCGGGCTGATCCCGGCCGCGGAGCACGGAGCCGACGCGGTGGACGCCGTCGACGCCATGACCCGATTGGCCGCCCGCCACCTCGACCTGCCCGCCATCCGCGCACTCGCGTCGTCGGCGGTCGACGGGCCGGTGTGGGACCCAGCCGCCGAGGCCGGGCCGATTCCGCCCGGCCCGCGCCCGACCGTGGCGATCGCCGGGGGCCGGGCGTTCACGTTCGGGTACGCCGAACACCGCGAACTACTGAACGCCGCCGGTGCGGACGTGATCACGTTCGACCCCCTGCACGACACGCTGCCGCCCGGCACGAGCGGCGTGGTGCTGCCCGGTGGTTTCCCCGAGGAGCACGCCGTCGCCCTCGCAGACAACTCTGTGCTCCTGACGCAGATACGCGCACTCGCCACAGCGGGGGCGCCGATCCATGCGGAGTGCGCCGGTCTGCTCTACCTCGCCCGCAGTCTCGACGGCCACGCGATGGCCTCCGTGGTCGGGGTCGACGCCTCGTTCGGGTCTCGTCTCACGCTCGGGTACCGCGAAGCGGTGGCGGTCACGGATTCCACACTCTTCTCGGCGGGTGAGCGGGTGGTCGGCCACGAGTTCCATCGCACGTCGCTCGCCGCGGCCGAGGCGGACGGCTTCGCGCCGGCCTGGGGCTGGCGGCCCTGGGACGGCGACCCCGCGCGCGAGGGTTTCGTGCGCGGCGGCGTGCACGCCTCGTACCTGCACACGCACCCCGCGGGTCACCCGGCCGCGATCACCCGTTTCGTGGCCGCGGCCCGCACCTTCTCCGCGCATGTCTGACTTCTGCGTCGGCGTCGGGTTCCGCGCGGCCGCGGGCAGCACGGACATCCTCGCCGCCGTCCGGCACGTGCTGACATCCGCGAACCTGGGTTCGGACGCGACCCTGGACTGCCTGTGCACCCTCGACCGCAAGGCCGCGGAACCGGCTGTCCGCGATGCGGCGGCGGCGTTGGGTGTCCCGGTCCGCGGATTCGCCGCCGGGGAACTGACCGCCGTCGCGGTGGCGAACCCGTCGGACCGGGTGCACTCGGCGACCGGATCGCCGAGCGTCGCGGAAGCGGCGGCGGTGCTCGGCGCGGGCGGCGGGCCCCTGATCGTGACCAAGTGGTCCGCGAATGGCGTCGTCGTCGCGGCAGCCCGTAAAGTTTCGTAGGTTCGAGACGAGACGTGCAGGATTTTCTGGAGAAACGGGGAGAGCGCGTGACTGCTGCCACCGGAGACGAGACCAACTACCTGGTCGGACTCAATTTGGCCGATCGTCGTGTGGTTGTGGTCGGTGGCGGAACAGTGGCACAGCGCAGGCTCGGGCTCCTGATCGCATCGGGTGCGCGGGTGCACCTGATCAGCCGCGCGGTCACGCCGGCGGTCGAGGGAATGGCCACCGCGGGACAGATCACAGTGGAACTTCGCGAATACCGGGACGGCGACCTCGCCGACGCCTGGTACGCCATCGCGTGCACGGACGAACCGGACACCAACGCGGCGATCGTCGCCGAGGCCGAGCGGAATCGTGTCTTCTGCGTCCGCGCCGACAACGCCCGCTACGGCACCGCCGTCACTCCGGCCAGCGCGAGCTACGACGGGATGAGCATCGGCGTGCTGGCCGGCGGCGACCACCGCCGGTCCGCCGCCGTGCGCACCGCGCTCGTCGAGGGCCTGCAATCCGGTGCGGTCGCCGACACCGCCGACCACCCGGCGGCCGGTGTCGCACTGGTGGGCGGCGGACCGGGCGACCCCGACCTCATCACCGTGCGCGGCCGTCGACTGCTGGCCCGGGCCGACGTGGTGGTCGCCGACCGCCTCGCCCCGCCGGAACTGCTCGCCGAACTCGGCTCCGACGTCGAGGTCATCGACGCCGCGAAGATTCCCTACGGCCGTGCGATGGCGCAGGAGGCGATCAACGCCGCCCTCATCGAGGGCGCGAAGGCAGGCAAGTTCGTGGTGCGACTCAAGGGCGGCGACCCGTACGTGTTCGGGCGCGGCTACGAGGAGCTCGAAGCGTGCGCCGCGGCAGGCGTGCCCGTCACGGTCGTCCCCGGGATCACCAGTGCCATCTCGGTGCCGTCGGCC
Source organism: Rhodococcus sp. NPDC127593 (assembly GCF_042671975.1). Taxonomy (NCBI): domain Bacteria; kingdom Bacillati; phylum Actinomycetota; class Actinomycetes; order Mycobacteriales; family Nocardiaceae; genus Rhodococcus; species Rhodococcus sp. NPDC127593. Next base: position 213,404 of record NZ_JBHXWI010000001.1, read on the forward strand.
GCCGGCATCCCGGTCACTCACCGGGGCGTCACCCACGAGTTCGTCGTCGTCAGCGGTCACGTCGCCCCCGACCACCCGGATTCCCTCGTCGACTGGTCGGCGCTGGCCCGGTTGAAGGGCACGATCGTGTTGCTGATGGCCGTCGAGCGCATCGAGGCGTTCGCGACGGTCCTGATGGAAGGGGGACGTCCGGTGGACACCCCGGTCACGGTCATCCAGGAGGGCACGCTGCGCACGCAGCGCACCGTGCGCGCCGATCTCCAGACCGTCGCCGCCCGGGTGAAGGAAGAGCAGATCCGGCCGCCCGCCATCGTGGTCATCGGGCCGGTGGCCGGGTTTTCTGTGGACGCTGGGTAACGTGAACCCTCGTGTCTGAATCCCGAGTACCCGAAGGCGCATCAGCCTCGAACAAGTCTGCGGCGAGAGCCACGGTGAATCCGCCCGCCGCCACCCGCGTGATGGGGCTTGCGATCATCGTGCTGAGCGGGCTGCAGATGATGGTGGTCCTCGACGGCACCGTCGCCAACCTGGCGCTCGCGCCGCTGCAGGCCGATCTCGGTCTCAGCGACAGCGGCCGCAACTGGGTGCTGACGTCGTACGCGCTCGCGTTCGGCGGCCTCATGCTCCTCGGGGGACGGCTCGGCGACGCGTTCGGCCGGAAGAAGATGTTCGTCGGCGGTGTCGCCCTGTTCACCGTCGCCTCGCTGCTGTGCGGTCTCGCGGTGGGCGAGTTCATGCTGATCGCCGCCCGGTTCCTGCAGGGTGTCGGCGCCGCGGTGGCGTCCCCGACAGCACTGGCCCTGGTCGCGACCACGTTCGCGGCCGGACCTGCGCGCAACCAGGCCATCGCGATCTTCGCGGCCATGACGGGCATCGGGTCGATCGCGGGACTGATCATCGGAGGCGCCCTCACCGAGGTGTCGTGGCGCCTGATCTTCCTCATCAACGTCCCCATCGGCGTCGTCATCGTGGGATGCGCGTTCGTGGCACTGAAGGAGACCGCGGGCGAGCGCCTGGCCCTCGACGTTCCCGGGGCGGTTCTCGCGACGGTCGCGGCGACGGGCGTGGTGTTCGCGCTCACCGAGGGGCCGGAACTCGGCTGGGGGAGTCCGTACGTGGTCGGCGCGCTCGTCGCCGGTCTGCTGCTGTTCTGCGCGTTCCTGTACGTCGAGCGGACCGCCGACAACCCGCTGCTGCCGTTCTCCCTGTTCCGCGACAAAAACCGGGTTGCGACGCTCGTCGCGATCTTCTTCGCCGGTGCCGTCATGTTCACGGTCGCCGCCTTCGTGGCGTTGTTCGTCCAGGACATTCTCGGTTACAGCCCCCTCGAGGCGGGCCTCGCGTTCATCCCGTTCGCGTTCGGCCTCGGCGGCGCGGCCGCTGTGGCGTCCAAGCTCGCCGTCCGGATCCAGCCCCGGTGGCTCGTGATCGCCGGCGCCGCGATCATGGTGGTCGGGCTGCTCTACGGCTCGACCCTCGACAGCTCCGCCACCTACCTCGGCAACCTGTTCGTACCGGTCATCGGTATCGGATTCGGCGTCGGACTCGCCGTCGTCCCGCTCCCGCTGTGCGCCATCGCCGGTGTGTCCGAGACGGAGATCGGTCCGCTCGCCGCGATCGCCCAGGTGGCGCAGACCCTCGGTGGACCCCTCGCCCTCGCCGTCATCGGGGCGATGGCCACCTCGCGCACGTTGTCCCTCGGCGGCATCTCCGGCAAGGTCGCCGACATGAATCCGACGCAACTCGAGGCGCTCGGCAACGGGTACACCTTCGCCCTCGTCGGCAGCGCCGGCTGCGCCTTCATCGCCGGACTGGCCGCGCTGTTCATCCGCTTCACCCCGCAACAGGTCGCGCAGGCGCAGGCCGCCGAGAAGGCGGCGCAGCAGGCGTGAACGCGGTCCGGTCCGGTTTCGGCCCGGTTGTCGGAGGCCGTCTATAGCATCCGGTCATGGACTACAAAATCGAGCTGATCATCCTGCCGGTGTCCGACGTGGACCGGGCCAAGGCGTTCTACGCCGACCAGGTCGGCTTCGTCGTCGACCACGACCACCGCGTGAGCGAGAACGTGCGTTTCGTCCAGCTCACGCCTCCCGGGTCGGCGTGCTCGATTGCCGTCGGCGAGGGCCTGGTCGACACCCCGCCCGGCTCGGTGCACGGGTTGCAGATCGTCATCGACGACGCCGATGCCGCCCACGCCGAGCTGTCCTCCCGTGGCGTTCCGGTCAGCGAGGTACAGGACCTGGCGTGGGGGCGCTTCGTGTACTTCGCCGACCCCGACGGCAACGAGTGGGCGCTGCAGCAGCTTCCGCCACGCAGCTGACCGGCTGGCCGGTCGCAGAAATCCGCCTCCCGGCGCGCGGCGGGCGGAGCATGATGGTCCTGTGGTCAAGCCCTCCCGCACATCCGTCACGGGGGCAGCCGCGGTGGGCCTGCTCCTCGCTGCCTGCGTAGCCGGGGGATCGGCCGCCGCCGCGCCTGCGCCCGCCGCACCGGATCCTCGCGTCGGTCCGCTGTTCCTGGCCGGCACGCCGATCCACGTCTGCACCGGATCGGTTCTGGACAGCGCGGACGGCGACCTCGTCCTCACCGCCGCGCACTGCATCGCGGGGTCGGGCGGCGCGCTGTCGTTCGCGCCCGGATTCGACCGCGGCGTGTCCCCGTTCGGACTGTGGACGGTGTCTCAGATCTACGTCGACCCCGCCTGGCTGGAGTCGCAGGACCCGCAGCACGACTACGCCGTTCTCCGGGTGGCCCCGAGCGGAACCACCGTGCCGGCTTCCGTCGAATCGGTGGTCGGCGGGGGTTTCGAGTTGGCGTCCGCGCCGGCACCCGCGACCACCGTGGCCGTGACCGGCTATCCGACCCTCGGCGAGGGTCCGGTGTCGTGCACCGCCGCGACCACGTCGACGGACAGCTATCCCACGGTGGTCTGCGACGGTCTCGGCGAGGGAACGAGTGGAGGCCCGTGGGTCACGGGTTCGCGGGTCGTCGCGCTCGTCGGCGGCCTCGACCACGGCGGGTGCACCGACTCGGTGTCCTACTCACCGACGTTCGGTTCCGGAACGCTCGCCCTGCTGGACCGCGCGGAGCGCCGTGACGCCGGCGACTCGACACCGTTCGCCCTCGCCGGCACCTGCACCCGATCCTGACGAACCGTGTCAGCGTGGGGCAGGCCGGTACCGGCGGACGGGCCTGCCTGCGCCCCCGTACTCGAGCCGGACCTCGAGCAGTCCCTCGGACAGGTAGTGCTCGAGGTAACGGCGCACGCTGACCCGGGACAGTCCGGCGAGTTCGGCGCATTCGGTCGACGACAGCTCGCCCTTCGACCGCAGGATGTCGAGCACCAGGCGGCCGGTTTCGGCGCTGAGCCCCTTCGGGAGCCGGCTCGACTCCGGATTCTTGCCCTTGCCCCCGAACAGGGAATCGATCAGGGATTGGTCTGCGCCGGACTGCGATTCGAGCGCCCGGGCACGGCGCCGGAAGTTCTCGAGTTTCTCCTGTAATTGCGTGTAGTCGAACGGTTTGACGAGATAGTCGGAGGCGCCGCCGTGCAGTGCGCGGCTGACGGTGTCGATCTCCCGGGCGGCGGTGATCATGATGACGCCGACGGCGTTGCCCTCCGCCCGCAGTCGTTGCAGGACGTCGAGGCCGGACATGTCCGGCAGGTAGACGTCGAGAAGCACGAGGTCGGGGTTTGCGGTGTGCACCGATTCGAGGGCCTCGGCGGCAGTCCGTGCGACCCCGACGGTGGTGAACCCCGGTGTCTTGTCGACGAATCGGCGGTGGATCTCCGCGACCATGAAGTCGTCGTCGACGACCAGGACCTCATACATCGCCACGCCGTCCCGTCATGATCGGAGAGTCTAGCTACGCGGCACGTGGACGGTGAACAAGGCACCACCGGTGCCGGGTGCGTCCGACACGGCTGCGGACCCACCGTGCTGGGAGCTGACGAGACGGACCAGGGCGAGCCCGATTCCCCGGCCACCGGGTGTGCCCGGCTTCGAGGTGACACCGCGCGAGAAGATCTCCTCCCGCATCGTCTCGGGAACTCCGGGGCCGGAATCGGCGACCTCGATGAGAATGCCGTCGTCGTCGGTGATCCGGATCGAGATCCGCGCGTCCCGGCCGCCCTCGGACACGTCGACGGCGTTGTCGATGAGATTGCCGAGGACGGTGATCACGTCGGTGGCGAGTTCGGGGTCGAGGGCGTGCAGGTGCGAGTCGGGTTCCAGCGTCAGCGACACCCCGGTCTCGGCGGCGAGCGACGTCTTCGCGATCAGCAGCGCGGCGACGGCCGGATCCGAGATGCGTTGCGTGACAGCATCACTGATCTCGGCTCGGCGGCGGGTGAGGGTGCCGACGAAGTCGGTGACCGCGTCGTAGTCACCGAGCTGCGTCAGGCCCGAGATCGTGTGCAGCTGGTTGGCGAACTCGTGCGTCTGCGCGCGCAGGGTGTCGGTGACGCTCTTGTGCGAAGACAGCTGGCTCTGCATCGATGCCAGTTCGGTGCTGTCACGCATCGTGGTGACGGTGCCGATCTTGTGCCCCTGGCTGGTGGCCGCACGCCGGCTCAGCGCGAGCATGCGCGACGACGTCGACAGCACCACGTCGCGGCCGTCCTCTCCGTTGAGTAAGTACTGCCGAACGGCGGGGTCGAGCGCGACGTCGTCGACGTGTCGGCCGACGGCGTCGTCGGTGAGGTCGAGCAGTTCCTGGGCGCTGTCGTTCAGCAGGGTGATCACCCCGTCGGGGTTCACCGCGACCACACCCTCGCGGATGCTGTGCAACAGGGCCTCGCGATGGTCGGCAAGGCTTGCGATCTCGGCGATCTCGAGACCGCGGGTGTGGGTCTTGATCCGGCGGGACAGCAGCCACGAGCCGAGAAGCCCGAGACCGGCACCGATTCCGAGATACAGGAGCAGGCGCGCGCCCGCGCTGCTGAGCAGGTCCCACACGGACGGGTAGTCGTCGCTGACGGACACGACCGCGAGGACGTCCCCGGTGGCGGACAGGATCGGGACATGCCCGACGATGGCGCGGCGGCCGTCGACCTCCACGTCGCCCGACCAGGCCCGCCCGGTCATCACATCGCTGGCGCCGAGTTCCGCGGGCACCCCGAGCCGCGTCGGATCGGACGACACGGTCACCGCCCCGTTCGGCGCGACGATCTCGGCGAGAGTGGCGCCCGACAGGTTGACGGCGCGATCGACCTCCGGCGCCAGCACGCGCTCGACCGAGCGGTCCGACAGCTGGTCGCGCACCACCGGCGTCGACGCCACGTTCTCGGCCACCGCGATCATGCGCTGACCCTGGAGGTCGCGGAACTCCACGGTCGACTGGTGGACCGACACGGCGGCCACCGCGAGCAGCACGACGCCGACGACGACGAGCTGGAGGAGCAGAACCTGGCCCGCGAGGCTACGCACGCGGGGATGAAGTGGTGACCACAATGAACTTAAGTTCCGTTTCGTTCGCATAGGTGACGTGCATCACCCCTGAGGTTCAGTATTGCGGAAGATCACATTCATGGCGAAATGAGGAACGATGTCGAGAACAGGTAGCGGGAGCAGGGTACGCGCGCTGCTCCTGCTCGCGCTCGTAGGCCTCCTCGTGGCCGGCTGCGGGGTCACCCGCGGCGAGGACGAGGGCCTGCACAGGGTGCGGATGATGGTTCCGAACAGTCCGGGCGGCGGCTACGACCTCACGGCGCGGACCGCGGTGAAGATCATGGAAGACGAGGGCATCACCGGCCGCGTCGAGGTCTTCAACGTGATCGGCGCAGGTGGAACGGTCGCGATGGCCAGGCTGATGAACGAGGCCGGCAACGACGACCTCATGATGATGATGGGCCTGGGTGTCGTCGGCGCCGGCTACACCAACGGATCCACCGCACGCGTCTCCGAGGCCACCGCGCTGGCCAAGGTGGTCGAGGAGCAGGAGGGCATCCTCGTGCCCGCGGATTCGCCGTTGCAGACCATCGACGACTTCGTGGCCGCATGGCGCGCCGACCCGGCGTCGATCACCATCGGCGGCGGTTCCTCGCCCGGCGGTCCCGACCACCTGTTTCCGATGGAGACGGCCCGCGCGGTCGGAGTGGACCCGAACGCGGTGAACTACGTGTCCTACGACGGCGGCGGTGACCTGCTGACTGCCCTTCTCGGCCAGAAGATCACCGCAGGCACGTCGGGACTCGGCGAGTACGTCGACCAGATCGAGGCCGGCCAGGTCCGGGTCCTCGCGGTGTCGGGGAACGAGCGGGTCGAAGGAATCGACGCGCCGACCCTCACGGAGGCCGGGGTGGACCTGACCTTCACCAACTGGCGGGGAATCCTGGCGCCGCCGGGACTGTCCGACGGCGCCAAGGCCGACATGGTCGAGGCGCTCGAAAAGTTGCACGACACACCGGAATGGAAGGAGGCCCTGGTGAAGAACGGTTGGAGTGACGCCTTCACGACGGGACCGGAGTTCGAGCAGTTCCTCCGGGACCAGGACGAGCGGGTCTCGTCCACCCTGGCCGAATTGGGGCTGACATGACCGCGCCCGCAGAACCGTCCGCCGTCTCCGCGGACACGGCCCCGGCGCCGAAGCGGCGCGACTACGCACAGTTCATCGTCTCCGCGGTGATGGCGGTGATCGGGGTGTTCCTCATCGTCGACGCACTGTCGCTCAGCGACGGCTTCGCGAAGGTCGACCCGGTGGGCCCGCGACTGTTCCCGCTCGTCATCGGCGGGGGACTGCTGGTCTTCGCTGTGGTGCTCGCCGTCGCGATCCTGCGGGGCTCCACCGGGGAAGCCGACAGCGGCGAGGACGTCGATCCGGACTCCCCGGGTGACTGGAAGACGGTGGGCCTACTCGTCGGGCTGTTCGTCGTGACCATCGCGCTCGTCGACTTCCTGGGCTGGGCGATCATCGGCACCGTCCTGTTCGCCGGGGCCGCAACCATTCTGGGCAGCCGCCACTGGGTGCGGAACATCGTCATCGGGGCCGTGCTCGGATTCGGCAGCTTCTACGCGTTCTACGTCGGGCTCGGAATACCGCTGCCCGCCGGCATTCTGGACGGAATTCTCTGACATGGACAATCTGAACTGGCTGCTGCAGGGGTTCGAGCAAGCAGCCACCCCCATGAATCTGCTCTACGCGTGCATCGGCGTCCTCCTCGGCACGGCGGTCGGCGTGCTCCCGGGTATCGGACCGGCCATGACCGTGGCCCTCCTGCTTCCCGTCACCTACAACGTCAGCCCGAGCGCCGCCTTCATCATGTTCGCCGGCATCTACTACGGCGGCATGTACGGCGGTTCCACCACGTCGATCCTGCTGAACACGCCGGGGGAGTCGTCGTCGGTGATCACGGCGATCGAGGGCAACAAGATGGCGAAAGCCGGCAGGGCCGCGCAGGCCCTGGCGACCGCCGCGATCGGGTCGTTCGTCGCCGGGTCGATCGGCACGATGCTCCTGGTGCTGTTCGCGCCCATGGTGTCGAGTTTCGCGGTCACCCTCGGAGCCCCGTCCTACCTCGCAATCATGCTGCTCGCCCTCGTGGCCGTCACCGCCGTCCTCGGAACCTCGAAGATGCGTGGATGCATCTCCCTGCTGCTCGGTCTCGCGATCGGGTTGGTCGGCATCGACTTCCTCACCGGTCAGCCGCGTGCCACGTTCGGCATCCCGCAGCTGTCCGACGGGATCGACATCGTCGTCGTCGCGGTCGCCGTGTTCGCACTCGGTGAGGCCCTCTGGGTCGCCGCTCACCTCCGCCGCAAGCCAGCCGAGGTCATTCCCGTCGGCAGGCCGTGGATGGGCAAGAGCGACTGGAAGCGTTCGTGGAAGCCGTGGCTCCGGGGCACCGCCTACGGATTCCCGTTCGGCGCACTCCCCGCAGGCGGCGCCGAACTGCCCACCTTCCTCTCCTACATCACTGAGAAGAAGCTGTCCAAGCACAAGGACGAATTCGGCAAGGGCGCCATCGAAGGTGTCGCCGGCCCGGAGGCCGCCAACAACGCCTCCGCGGCAGGCACACTCGTGCCGATGCTGTCGCTGGGCCTGCCGACCAACGCCACCGCCGCGGTCATGCTGACGGCGTTCGTGTCGTACGGAATCCAGCCGGGCCCGACACTGTTCGAGAAGGAACCGCTCCTGATCTGGACGCTGATCGCGAGCCTGTTCATCGGCAACTTCCTGCTCCTGGTGCTCAACCTTCCGCTCGCACCGCTGTGGGCGAAGCTGCTCCGCACACCGCGCCCCTACCTCTACGCCGGCATCCTGTTCTTCGCCGCGCTGGGCGCGTTCGCCGTCAACCTCCAGTGGCTCGACCTCGCGCTGCTGCTGACGTTCGGGCTGATGGGTCTGATGATGCGGAGGTTCGGGCTGCCGGTGCTGCCGCTGATCATCGGCGTCATCCTCGGACCGCGCATCGAACGCCAACTGCGGCAGAGCCTGCAGCTCGGTGGCGGTGACTGGGGCAGCCTGTTCACCGAGCCCGTCGCGATCATCGTCTACATCGTGATCGCAGTGCTCCTCATCGCACCCCTCGTCGCCAAGGTCGTCCGCTCGCATTACCCCGTCGCGGCGCCCGATTTCCCCGACGGACCGGCGGGTGGCGACGCCACCGACACCAGAGAGAAGGCACACGCATGATCGTCGTCGGATACACCCCCGACCAGTTCGGAGGGGCGGCCCTCGAACACGGCGTCGCGGAGGCGCAGCTGCGCGGTACGTCGCTGCTCGTGATCAACACGTCGAAGGGCGACTCCCTCGCCGACCAGTCGTTCGCCGACAACGCGCACCTGCAGGAACTCGAAGGCAAGCTGGCTGCGAGCGGGGTCGACCACGAAGTCCGGCAGATCGTGGGAGACGAGACCGTCGACGTGATTCTCGAGGCCATGACGGCGCCCAGCGCGGAACTGCTCGTGATCGGCATCCGCGACCGCACCCCCGTCGGGAAGCTCCTGATGGGCAGCACCGCCCAGCGCCTGCTGCTGTCCTGCCGCAAACCCGTCCTGGCCGTCAAGCCCGAATAGACCGCCTGTGAGTACTTATCAACCGCCCGCGGTTGATAAGTACTCACAGCTGGGGTCAGTCGGTGAGGATGATCAGCTCGCGGTTCGACGCCACCTCGACGCGCAGGCCGGCCTTCGACGCCACCCGCGCCACCCCGCGAACGTCCTGGGGTTCGGCGCGGGACACGGTGAGCGCCCGCGCCAGCAGACCCTTGTGATGCTTGTTGAAGTGACTGACGACGGTGCGGGTGCCGTCGGGCTTCTCGGTCAGGACGGTGGCGATCACGGCCTCGGGGATCGGTCCGAGTTGCTGGTACGTCCCCGACCGCAGGTCGACGACGAGACCGTCCGCTTCCGCGGCGATCGCCCGGCTCAGCTCCGGCTTCCACAACGCCCGGAGCGTGCCCAGCTCGGGAAGCTTAGACCCGCCCGACAGCCGGTAGGCGGGGATCAGATCGCCGGCGCGCACCGCACCGAACAGCGCGGACCCCATTGCCAGCCGCGACAGCGCCTTGGACTTCTGCGCCTTGGTGAACGACTTCGCGTCGAGCGCGTCGAACAGCACACCGGTGTAACGCTCGAGTGCGGGCCGGGTGGGGGAGACCCACAGTTTGGCGTTCCGCTCGATCTCGTCGGCCTGGGTGGGGCCGAGGCCGAGCGCGAGCTGCGACGCCTCCTCGTCCGCCGCCAGCGCGACCAACGCCTGGACCAGCAGTTCGCGGGTTTCGGTGAGCTGCGGCATGGACAGCTCGGCCAGGTCGAGCGGCGCGTCGGCGCCGCCGTCGGACTTGGTTTCGGAGGGAGGAAGTAACACCAGCACGCACGAAACCCTACCGACGCGCTCGGCCCACTCCCAGCCGACTATTCTGGTATCCCGTGATTACCCGCCTGTCCCACCTGTTCCTCCGCACTCTGCGCGACGACCCCGCCGACGCCGAGGTCCCCAGCCACAAGCTGCTGGTCCGCGCCGGTTATGTGCGTCGCATCGCGCCCGGCGTCTACTCGTGGTTGCCGCTGGGTCTGCGCGTGCTGCGCGAGGTCGAGCGGGTGGTGCGGGAAGAGATGAACGGCATCGGTGCCCAGGAGATCTCCCTGCCCGCGCTCCTGCCGCGCGAACCGTACGAGGCGTCCAACCGCTGGACCGAGTACGGCGACGGACTGTTCCGCCTGAAGGACCGCAAGGGCGGCGACTACCTGCTCGGCCCCACCCACGAGGAACTGTTCGCGCTCACCGTCAAGGGCGAGTACAACTCGTACAAGGATTTCCCGGTCACCCTGTACCAGGTGCAGACCAAGTATCGCGACGAGGAGCGCCCGCGGGCCGGCATTCTCCGCGGCCGCGAGTTCGTCATGAAGGACTCGTACTCCTTCGACCTCACCGACGAGGGCCTCACCGAGTCGTACCGGGCGCACCGTGACGCCTACGAGCGGATCTTCAGCCGGCTCGGCGTCAAGTACGTGATCGTGTCGGCGACGTCCGGTGCGATGGGTGGCAGCGCGTCGGAGGAGTTCCTCGCCGAGAGCGAGATCGGTGAGGACACCTACGTCCGCTGCCTCGAGTCCGGCTACGCCGCCAACGTCGAGGCCGTGAAGACCCTGGCTCCCGAGGCCGTCCCGTTCGACGGACTGCCTGCCGCGAAGGTGCACGACACACCGGACACCCCCACGATCGCGACGCTCGTCGACTGGGCCAACGGCGCCGACCTGGGTCGGACCGTCACCGCGGCGGACACCCTGAAGAACATCCTGGTCAAGACCCGGCAGCCCGGTGGCGAGTGGGAACTGCTCGGTATCGGTGTTCCCGGCGACCGCGAGGTGGACGACAAGCGTCTCGGTGCCTCCCTCGAGCCCGCGGAGTTCGAATTGCTCACCGAGGCCGACTTCGCGGCCAACCCCTTCCTGGTCAAGGGCTACATCGGACCGAAGGCGCTGCAAGCCAACGGTGTTCGTTTCCTGGTCGATCCGCGCATCGTCGACGGCACCAGCTGGATCACCGGAGCCGACGAGAAGGGCAAGCACGTGGTGGGGCTCGTCGCGGGCCGTGACTTCACCCCGGACGGCACCATCGAGGCCGCCGAGGTCCGCGACGGCGACCCGTCACCCGACGGAGCCGGCGCGCTCGTCTCGGCCCGGGGAATCGAGATCGGTCACGTCTTCCAGCTCGGCCGCAAGTACACCGACGTGTTCTCCGTGGACGTGCTCGGCGAGAACGGCAAGCCCGTCCGCCCGACCATGGGGTCCTACGGTGTCGGCGTCTCCCGCCTCGTCGCCGTGATCGCGGAACAGCACCACGACGAGAAGGGCCTCCGCTGGCCGGCCGAGGTGTCGCCCGCGGACGTGCACGTGGTGATCGCCAACAAGGACGAGACCGCCCGGGAAGGCGCCGAGGGACTCGCCGCCGAACTCGACAAGGCCGGTCTCGAGGTGATCCTCGACGATCGCAAGGCATCGCCCGGCGTGAAGTTCAAGGACTCCGAACTGCTCGGTGTCCCGCTGGTCGTGGTCGTCGGCCGTGGCTGGGGCGAGGGCAAGGTGGAGGTCCGCGACCGCTTTACCGGCGAGAGCCGTGAGGTGGCCGCCGAGTCCGCGCTGAGCGAGATCGTCGAGACCGTCAGGGGCTGATCAAACCGCCCCACGCCTTTCGTCCGGACTGTTAGCTTGGCCTGACACGTCCGGACGAAAGGCCTGCTGTGACGAATTCCCTGCTGTTCGATCCGACCTCCTACGATCCCGAGCATTTCGATCCGGAGACGCGCAGACTGCTGCGGGCGCTGATCGAGTGGTTCGAGTCGCGGGGGAAGAAGCGGCTGCTCGAGGACGACCTCGAGGCCGTGTGGCCCGACGACTTCCTGGAGTTCGTGAAACAGGAGAAACTGTTCGCGAAGTTCCTCACGCCTGCCGACCTGGCGGGCGGCGATCCGGACAAGCGCTGGGATGCGGCACGCAACGCCGCCCTCAGTGAGATCTTCGGTTTCTACGGTCTCGCGTACTGGTACGCGTGGCAGGTGACCATCCTGGGTCTCGGCCCCATCTGGATGAGCGGGAACCGCGCTGCGAAGGAACGCGCCGCGACGCTCCTCGACGACGGCGGGGTGCTGGCGTTCGGTCTGTCGGAGAAGGAACACGGCGCGGACGTCTACTCGACGGACATGCTGCTGACCCCTGCGGACAATGACCCGGATCTTGCGTTCACCGCGAGCGGCGACAAGTACTACATCGGCAACGGCAACGTCGCGGGCATGGTGTCGGTGTTCGGCAGGCGCACCGATGTGGAGGGCAGCGACGGGTACGTCTTCTTCCTCGTGGACAGTCGCCACCCGGCATACCATCTGCAGGGCAATGTGGTGCACGGCCAGATGTACGTCAGCACGTTCCGGCTCGAGGACTACTCGGTGCGAGAAGAGGACATCCTCCACACGGGGGTCGCCGCTTTCGAGGCCGCGCTGAACACGGTCAACGTCGGCAAGTTCAACCTGTGCACGGGATCCATCGGGATCTCCGAGCACGCGTTCTACGAGTCGATCACCCACGCGCACAACAGGATTCTCTACGGCAACCCCGTTACCGACTTCGCGCACGTGCGCGGAAACTTCGTCGACGCCTACAGCCGGCTGATCGCGATGAAGCTGTTCAGTGCACGCTCCGTCGACTACTTCCGCAACGCGAGTCTCGACGATCGCCGGTACCTGTTGTTCAACCCGATGACGAAGGCGAAGGTGACCTCCGAAGGCGAGAAGGTGATCGCGCTGCTGCACGACGTCATCGCGGCAAAGGGCTACGAGAAGAACACCTACTTCCGCGAGGCTGCCCAGCTGATCGGCACCCTGCCGAAGCTCGAGGGCACCGTGCACGTCAACGTCGGCCTCATCCTCAAGTTCATGCCGAACTACCTGCTCAACCCGGCGGAATACCCGGAGATCGGAACCCGGCTCGACGCCGCCGACGATGCCTTCTTCTGGGCCCAGGGCCCGACCCGCGGTGCGGGCAAGATTCAGTTCCACGACTGGACGAAGACCTACGAGGCGCACTCGGACGTCCCCAACGTGGCCCGGTTCCACGAGCAGGCGATCGCGCTGAGGGAACTGCTCACCACCGCCCCGCCCGATGCAGGCCAGCAGAAGGATCTCGACTTCCTGCTCGACCTCGGGCACCTGTTCTCGCTCGTGGTCTACGGGCACCTGATTCTCGAGCAAGCCGCGATCGCCGGCATCGATCGCGATCTGATCGACCAGATCTTCGACTTCCAGATCCGCGACTTCTCCGGTTATGCCGTTGCGCTGCACGGTAAATCGTCCGCCACCGAGGCGCAGCAGAAGTGGGCGCTCGGCGCGATTCGCCGCCCGGTGGTGGACGCGGAGCGGTTCTCGCGGGTGTGGGCGCAGGTGGAGAATTACGACGGCGCCTACGAAATGCGGCCGTAGACACGGCTCTACGGGGTGGGGCGGCGTCATCCCTCGGGGTGCCGGTAGCGCCCCCTGGGGTACCTGTTCGGGTGGGTGCAATCGGCGCATTCTTATATGGCAAGCAAAACCCCACCCCCACAGAAAGATCCACACATGGCACACACCCTCAAGCGCACCCTCTCCGCTCTCGCCATCGCGGGCTTCGCCCTCACAGCCGGAGCAGGAATCGCCTCGGCTGATCCGGGTGGCAACGGCGGCACCGCTCCGGGCGGGACCTCGCAGGGTGGCAACGGCGGCACGTCGCAGGGCGGCGCCGGCGGTGCCGGCGGCAACGGCGCCGGTGGAAACGTCGTCCTCGGCGGGCCGGTCATCGGTAGTCCGGGCACCACCACCGGGCCGCAGAACGCCGGCAACGGAGGAAACGGCGGCAACGGAGGAAACGCCGGAGATGCCAACGGCGGCAACGCCGGTGATGCCAACGGCGGCAACGCAAACGGGGGCGCGGGTGCCGGCGACACGACCACCACGGACAACACCCAGAATTGCGGGTTCATCATCTGCTGGTGACCGAGTCGTGATCGATCGATCTCCCTGAACAGTGCCGAGGGGCCGTCACCTGCGGGTGTCGGCCCCTCGGCGCCAGGACTGTCCTCCCCAGCCTCCCCGGCACCACGCACTGCGAAAGGTTCTTCCCTATGTCGGCTTCATTCGACCTCTCCACCGTACTGACACGCACGGGTGCCACCGTCGCGGCCGCGTTCTTCGTTCTCGCGGCCGGCGCAGGCATCGCGTCTGCCGCCCCGGATGCGGATGCCCCCTCGTCCGACCCCTCCGTGGCTACCGTCGCCCCCGGACCGAACGCCCAGGGCGGCAACGTCGACATCGGCGGCCCACACGTCGGACCGATCGCGGTGGACGGCATCAAGGCCGGACCCGGCGGAGCGAACGTCGGCGGTTACGACTTCGGCGGAGGGGGTGGCCCCGGCCTTCCCTGGGGGTGACGGGTTCCCCACCCCAGGGTGCCTGGTCCGGCTGAACTGGACGCCGCATCCTGAAGGCGCGGCGAAGACCGCTCCAGTCACGGGCGGCCCGGACCGGTCGCTTCTTCGCGGCGAGGACCCGGGATCGGCACTCACGAGGTGAGATTCCGGGGTCCTCTACCCGGGCACTGTCGGGTCGCCGCATGCTCGACGGTCGGCGCATCGGGCAGGTCTTCCGATGGGAGCCCCCCTCTGTGAGGGGGCTTCGGCGTGCCCGCGTCCACCCACCTCAGGGGTGGAAAGGCCAACACCTCCGGGTGCACCGGCCACCACTGGGGGTCCTGGTTGGTGAAGACCATGCACGGCACAGTGGAGGACAAGCAAGAACGTAACGCTTCACCAGCCGCGAGCGAAGAAACCGAGGAGGCCATCATGACGAACACCCCGGTTGCGCACGAGCACGAGGGCCGTCGCCTCACGGTCAGGACCGACGACGGGATCACGCTCGCAGTTCGCGAGTTCGGTTCTCCCGACGCAGCCACCACGGTGGTGTTCGTTCACGGTCACTGCCTACGCACCGAGTCCTGGTGGGCACTGCGCGAACAGCTGGTCCGATTCTGGTGCAACGACGTTCGCATGGTTTTCTACGATCACCGGGGACACGGAGAGTCGGGGGAGGCGCCGGCCGCCACCTACACGATCGATCAGCTCGGCCGCGACCTCGGCTCGGTGCTCGACGCCGTCGCCCCGCACGGTCCGGTCGTCCTCGTCGGGCACTCGATGGGCGGAATGACCGCACTGTCCTACACCCGGCAGAACCCGCACACGATCGGTTCGCGGATCGTCGGCATGGCCCTGATCTCCACCGCGGCGTGCGATCTCGCCGAGGCCGGTCTCGGTCGTCACCTGCGTAGCCCCGCGGTGTCGCTGTTCCGCTCCGCAGTGCGCCGGGCACCCCGGGTCGTGCACGGATCGAAGAGGGTCGGACGCACCGTCTGTGCGGCGATCGCCCGCGCGGCAGGCGCCCGCAACCGGGTCGTCGATCCTCGCCTGGCGGCGCTGGTCGCGGCCATGGCCAACACCACGTCCGTCGTCACCATGTCGAGTTTCCTCGAATCCCTGCTCGGGTTCGACGAGCGGCATTCCCTCGCCGCGCTGGCTCACATTCCGTCGTTGATCCTGTGCGGCTCGGTGGACATGCTCACCCCGCTCCAGCATTCGGTCGCGATGGCCTCGAAGCTGCCCGCTTCGGAGCTCGTGAGCGTCGACGGAGCCGGCCACTCGGTGATCCTCGAGCGTGCGGCGGACGTCGCGCTCGCCATCATCGGCCTCGTCGAGCGGATCGCCCACGGTGAGACCGCCGCGCTCGACCGCGAACTGATGGCCGTCGGCTGATCAGAGATCGCGCTCGTTGATGATGCCGCTGCGCATGGCCCGCTCGGCAAGGCTGACCCGCTTCTGGTTCTGGGGGAGATCGCCGACGCCGAACTTCGCGAACAACGCGCGCAGGTGAGTCTTGATCGCGTCGACGCTGAGAAACAGTTCCTGGGCGATCTGCTGGTTCGAGGCGGGATTCGCGAACGCGGCGCCGTGCTTGTACGGCCGGCACAGCGCCGTGAGGACCGCCCGCTGGGTATCGGTGAGGGACCGGACCTCGGGCATGTCGGTCCCCATCCGGGTGGCCTCGTCGAGTGCGCCGCCGAATTCCAGGTATCGGATCTTCGTTCCGCCGATGCGGATGCTGTCGCCCTGCCGGAGCCGCCGACGCCCCGCGAGCCGCTCGCCGTTGACGAAGGTGCCGTTACGGGAGAGCCCGTCGTCGAGGATGGTCCAGTGCGTGCCGACGCATTCGAGGACGGCGTGGAGCCGCGAAACCTCGTCGTCCTCGGTGAGGAGTAGATCGGAACCGGGCGACCGTCCGATCGTGACGCGCGCGGAAGCGGGGGAGAGGTCCACTGTGTGGTGGTGACCCTCCCGGTCGGAATAGCTCAGTCGAGACTCCACGGCTCGGTCCACGGCGACGCCCCTTCCGCACGCTTCCATCGTGCCCCGCCGTGTGTCCGATGAGCAAGATCAAGAGCGGAAATCGCCGATCACGGATCAGTTCTCGGAGCCCACGGCGTCCAGGGTGCTGCCGAACGCGCACACGGCGAGTTCCTCGAGCGCCGGATCCTGCCCGGCATGCTCCGGTACCTGCATGGCGAGGAGGGTGTTGAGCAGCATTCCGTTGGCGATGAAGGTGCGGGCCCGTTCGGGGCTGCACCCGGTGCGCGTCCGGATCTGTGTGTAGAGCCGGGACATCCAGTCGCGGGCCAGCGCGCCGATCTCCGGGTTCGCGCCGGACGTAAAGCCGTGCATCATCACGAGCAGGAGGTCGCGGTCCTCCAGTAGTTCGGTGTACGCGATGCCCATCGGGAGCCACGACTCGTCGTTCTCCGGGTCGGCGGCGACATCGTCGAAATAGGGCTCGAAGGTGTCCATGATCCGACGCATCGCGCGGTCGAAGACGTCCGCGAACAGCCGCGACTTGGAACCGAACATGCGCACCACGTAGGGCTGGGACACCCCCGCCTCGCGTGCGACGGCGTCGGTGCTGGTGCCGTGATAGCCGTCCCTGGCGAACGCGCGGGAGGCGGCGGCCAGTACGAGTTCGCGACGTTCGGTCGCGCTCATGCGGGTCTGTTTCACGGGCGGTGCCATGTTGACATGTTATCAGTCGATTACTAGTCTTCGAAATAAGTAATCATCTGATGCTTACAACTTCTGTCATCCCGTACTCACGACTCGGATACGAGGACCCGTCATGACGACACTCTCCGAACGACTGGAACACGAATCGGCGGCGCCTCCCCCGGGGCAGGGCCGCGGCCGGCTGGTGCCGGTATGGCTGGCGATCGTCGCCGCCTCGATACCGATGTTCATGGCCACACTCGACAATCTGGTGATGACCAGCGCCCTGCCGGTGATCCAGCGCGACCTCGGCGCGTCGGTGGGGCAGTTGCAGTGGTTCATGAACGCCTACACGCTCGCCTTCGCGACGTTGATGCTGACGCTGTCCGCGCTCGGCGACCGCCTCGGTCGACGCCGTGTATTCCTCTGGGGCATAGTGCTCTTCGCGCTGGCATCGATCGCGTCGGCCCTGTCGACCACCTCCGAGATGCTGATCGCCGCGCGCGCCGTCCAGGGCATCGGCGCGGCAGCGATCATGCCGCTCTCCCTCACCCTGCTCGCCGGTGCCGTGCCGCTCGCCAAGCGTGCCCTCGCCATCGGGATCTGGGGTGGCGTCTCGGGACTCGGTGTTGCCCTGGGCCCGGTGGTCGGCGGCGCCGTCGTCGACGGGGTGTCGTGGCAGGCCGTGTTCTGGATCAACGTCCCCGTCGCAGCGGTCGCGATCCCGTTGGCGCTCTATGCGCTCGGCGAGTCGAAAGGAAAGCGGCAGCCGCTGGATCCGCTCGGCGTCGTTCTGGCCGGAGCCGCCGTGTTCCTCGGAGTCTGGGGCATCGTGCACGGCAACGACGACGGCTGGACCAGCGCCACGGTGCTCGGTGCTCTCGTCGCAGCGGCGGTGCTGCTGGCGGCGTTCGTGGTACGCGAGTTGCGCACACCCTTCCCCGTCATGCCGCTGCGGCTGTTCCGGTCCCGTCAGTTCTCCCTGGCCAACGTCATCGGGCTGACGTTCACACTGGGAATGATGGGCGCCGTCTTCCTCCTGTCGCAGTACCTCCAGATCGTCATGGGGTACTCCCCGTTCGAGGCCGGCCTGCGAACCTTGCCGTGGACGGCCGCACCCATGCTGGTGGCGCCGATCGCAGGCCTGCTCGCGCCGCGGCTGGGAGTCCGGACCCTCCTCGTCACCGGACTCGTCCTGCAAGGATTGTCGCTGCTCTGGATGGCGTCGCTCATCGTTCCGGGCGCCACGTACGGCAGCATGATTCCGGCGTTCGTGATGGCGGGCGCAGGTATGGGGCTGACGTTCGCTCCCAACGCGACCGCCGTCCTCGCCGATATGCCCGAGGCCGACCACGGCACGGCCAGTTCGACCAACGCGACGCTTCGTGAGATCGGGGTCGCGCTGGGCATCGCGCTCCTGACCGCGGTGTTCCTCGGTGCGGGCGGCAGTCTGACTCCGACGGGATACATCGACGCCCTCGCGCCCGCCCTGTACGTCGGAGCCGGATTCGTGGCGGTCGCGGTCGTCGCCGCGGCCCTCATGCCGGGACGATCGAAGGCGGTCCTGGCGTCGACGGAATCAGTCCTGCCAGCCCGGCCGGACGAGGCCCCATTCGTACGCCATGACCACCAGTTGCGTGCGGTCCCGGGCGCCGAGTTTCAACAGAATCCGGCTGACGTGGGTGCGGGCGGTGGCCGGGCTCAGGAACAGTAGTGAGCCGATCTCGGCGTTGGTGAGCCCCTCGGCGATCAGGATCATCACCTCGCGTTCGCGCTCGGTCAGGTCGTCGAGGCGGGTGGGCTGCGGCGGACGTTTGGCGTGGGACGCGAACTCCGCGACCAGCTTCCGCGTCACTGACGGTGACAGCACCCCGTCGGCCACCACGCGGACCGCCCGCACCAGTTCGGCGGGTTCGGTGTGTTTGACGAGGAAACCCGTCGCTCCCGCGCGCATCGCCTCGAACACGTACTCGTCCAGCTCGAACGTGGTGAGCACCACCACCCGCACGCCGGACAGCGCGGGATCGGCGGCGATACGGCGGGTCGCCTCCAGCCCGTCGAGCACCGGCATCCGGATGTCCATGAGGACGACGTCGGGGACCAGCGATCGAGTCAGGCTCACCGCCTGCTCACCGTTCTCGGCCTGACCGGCCACGGTGATGTCGGCCTGCGCGTCGAGCAGGGCGGCGAACCCCGCCCGCACGAGAGCCGGGTCGTCGGCGACGAGCACGCGAATCGTCATGCCCGGCCCGCCGTGTCGCCGCCGAAGGGGAGCGTCACCTGCACCCGGAAGCCGCCGCCCGGTTTGATCCCGGCGGTCAGCTCGGCACCCAGCGCGCGTGCGCTGACGAGCCCCCGGAATGGCGGGCCACATTGGTGAGCGACTCCTGGACGATCCGCGCCGCAGCCACGTCGACCACGGTCGGCAGCGGCCTCGGTGCGCCTTCGACGACGGTCGTCACCGCGAGACCCGCGGCGCGGGCGCGCTCGACCACACCGTCCAGGTCCCCGATCCCGGCGGTGGGCGCGATCGGCGGGCTGTCCTGGCCGCCCCGCAGTGATGCCAGCAGCGCATGGACGTTGCCGATCGCGTCGCGGCTCGCGATCTTGATCGCAGACAGCGCCTCCTGCGACTGCTCCGGTCTCGTCCGCCGGCGCGACGTGAACTGAGCCGGCGGCTCAGTACAGCGGGCCGCCGCCGAAGGGTTCCCTGTGCGACGGCGGGGTCCGGCCGTGCGTGTCGGTGATGCCGTATTCGACGGCCAGTTCCGCGGTGACGAAGGTGTGGCCGCTGCGCTCCGCGAGGGTGGGGTCCGCGGTCAGGGCGCAGATCACCTCGCCGACGAATTCGGGGGATTCTGCGTCCGCGACGGGAAAGCCGGCGATGGTTTCGAGGCCGCTGGCGACGATCATCTCCGTCCGCACGATGCCCGGCCACAGCGAGACCGCGCGCACGTCGTGCGGAGCCAGCTCCGCCGCCATGTCGCTGGCCATCTTGTCCAGCCCTGCCTTGGACATGCCGTACAGCACCGAGTGCAGATGCCCGCGGGTCCCGAAAGACGAGATGTTCGCGATCAACCCGGAGCGTCGGGGCACCATCAACCTCGCAGCCTCCACGGACGCGACGTAATGGGCGCGCAGTCCGACGCCGATCAGCGAGTCCCAGTCGCCGAGTGGCCGCTCCCAGAAGGGCGTGCTGAACCCGCCGAATCCCTTGGGGGCGGCCCACACGTTGTTGACCAGCAGGTCGAGTCGGCCGGCCTGCTCGTCCGAGATCCGGGCGAACAGGCTGTGCACGTCCTCGTCGTCGCGGTGATCGCAGGCCACCGCGATGCCGGTCCCACCGGCGCCGGTGACCGTCCGTGCCGACACCGACAGCGGGCTGTCGTCGGTCACAGGGCCGCGCCCGGTGAGGTAGACGGTCCATCCGGCGGCTCCCAGCGCCGTCGCCACGCCCTTGCCGACGCCGCGGCTCCCCCCGGTGACCAGAGCTACCCCGCCGCTCACTGGACGACAACCGTGTCCGGGGTGAGCGGGCGGGTGATCGACCATCGAGTGGTGAAGTGGCATCGCGACATTCGCCAGTCGCCGTCCTCGAGGCGGTAGGCGTCGTCGTACTCGCCGGAGGACACCGTCTCCGTCCGCTTCAGCAGATCGACCTGGCGGAACTTCAGCGTCCACGCGCCCGACGCCTCGGTGTCGCTGTGCAGCACGATGTCCGGATGGAAGCCGTGGTGCATGTCAAGGATCACGTGCTTGCCGTCCACTTCGTGGAGCGCGATCCTGCGGAAGATGTCCGTGAGCCGGTCGGCGTCGTCGAACCGGCCCAGCGGGCCGAAGTCGATCGACGCCCCGGACGAGACGAAGCAGGCACGGAACGCGTCCGGATCCTTGCCGTCACACGCTCGCCAGTAGCGGTATTTGAGCGCCTTGATCGCGTCGATCCGCTCCCGGTCCGTCAGACGCTGCTCCACCGAGCGTTCGTCCACGCCGCCGTCCTCCCGTTGCCGTTCACCGTGTCGGGAGAGACGCTAGGCCGGGAACGCGTCGGATGGGTGCAGAATCCCGGTGGGCGGGAACCTGCGCACCGTCAGGGCTGACCGGGGAACGGGTCGGTCACCGGATCGGTCCCGAGTGCCACGCGCCAGGTGGCCTCCCTGACGGCCGCCTCGGTCAGCGCGGTGACGCCGAGCGTGCGGGTGTCCTCCGTCTCACCGTGTTCGACGACCGCCCGCCACGCGACGGCGGTGTCGGCCTCCACCTGGGCCGCCAGCTGCGCGGCCGTGATCGGATCGGTGACCGGGAACGGCAGGGTGTAGCCCGCCTCGGCGGCCGGGGCCGTCAGTCCTGCCGCGGTCAGCGTGTCCAGGAGCCCGTCCCGGCGCGCCCGGTGGGCCGCGGCGGCGGTGGCCACCTGGGTGGCGCGGGTGGGATTCGAGAAGGCGGCGACCACTCCGTAGGCAAATACCGCGGAATGTTCGGCTGTCAGCGCGTCGGCGAGGCTCTTACCCTCGGCTTCGGTGGGTGTCGTCACGGCAGCACCACCGCCAGATACGTTCCGCACGCGGCGCTGATCGACGCGCAGAGCCCCGCTCGGTAGGCGGTCAGTGTGCGCGCCGAATCGGCTGCGCTGCGCTGCGACTCGGCCAGGTCGGCCCGCAATTGATCGAGACCGGGCGGCGGCGCCGGTGCGGTCGGTGTCGTCAAAGGGGCAGCGGACGTGGTCGGTGCGGTGCCGTCAGGGTAAGTTCCTGCAGCCCTGGCGATTTCGGTATCCAGCGCGTCGGCATGTGCGGTGCGCTGGACACGGACGAGTTCGAGTGCCGCGCCGCGATCGGGGAGCAGCGCAATCGTGGCCGCGGCGCCGGCGGCGTCGCGACGAGCCAGACGCGACTGCGCGACGAGTGAATCGACCTCGGTGTCGGAGTCCGCGTCGTCGGCGCAACCCGCCAACAGGGGGACGCTCGCGACGCCGAAGGCCGAGGCTGCTGCGAACCGGAGAGCGGTGCGCCGGGACACGGCCGGACCGGATGTCGGGGGCCGGGAGACGGTGGGCATGAGCACCGGTCCATGGTGCCAGGTCGGGCCGCGATCCCGGGAATCGAGCACCGGGGCTGGTCACGGGCGCCTCGAATCGGCGTTACTCTTAGATGCTCGAACCCGTCCCGGCGGGTTCGTGGTGCTGCATGCGCGGCGCGATGACCTGCCAGACCACGGATATACGACGAGCGACAACTGAAACGAGGAGCTTCCCGATGCCGGTTCCATCCAAGGAGAGGGTGACGGAGCTCATCTCCGATCTGGTGCAACGCCAGGGCTACGACTTGGAGGGCGTTGCAGTCACCCTCGCGGGTCGGCACAGCGCGGTCCGGGTCATGGTGGACAGCGACGCCGGACTCGAACTCGACGCGGTTGCGAACCTGAGCCACGAGATCTCCGAGGTCTTCGATTCGGTGTCCGATTTCGGGGAGTCGCCGTACACGCTCGAGGTCACATCTCCCGGTATCGACCGTCCGCTCACACACGAGCGGCACTGGCGCCGGGCCCGCGGCCGCAAGGCGCGTATCGATCTCGCGCACGAGACCGTCGTGGGTCGGATCGGCGTCCTCGACGGCGACTCGGTCGCGGTGGTGATCGGCTCGCGCACGGGCCCGGAGGTTCGGCGTGTCGCACTCCCGGACATTCAGAAAGCTGTTGTGCAGGTGGAATTCTCGAAACCCGATCCGAGAGAGCTGGAACTCGCGGGCGGGATTCCGGAGGGTCGCGTGGCACCCGCGGACGCGGACGCGTCGGAAGATGAAGAAGTAGTAGAGGGGTTGGACAAGTGAATATCGACATTGCGGCGTTGCGCGCCATCGAGGCCGACAAGGGCATCTCGATCGAGACCGTCATCTCGACCATCCAGACGGCACTGCTCACCGCCTACCGGCATACCGAGGGGCATCACCAGCACGCACGGATCGACGTCGACACCAAGAGCGGCATCGTCCGTGTGATGGCACACGACGTCGACGCCGACGGCAACATGGTCGGCGAGGAGTGGGACGACACCCCGGAAGGTTTCGGCCGGATCGCCGCGACCACCGCCCGCCAGGTCATCCTCCAGCGGCTGCGGGACGCCGAGCACGAGCGGAGCTTCGGCGAGTACTCCACCCACGAGGGTGAGATCGTCGGCGGTGTGATCCAGCGCGACACCCGCGCGAACTCGCGCGGCATGGTCGTGGTGCGGATCGGCAGTGAATCCAGCGGCGCCGAGGGTCTGATCCCGCCCGCCGAGCAGGTGCCCGGCGAGAATTACGAGCACGGCGAGCGGCTCAAGTGCTACGTCGTCGGTGTGGCCCGTGGGCAGCGCGGACCGCAGATCACGCTGTCGCGCACCCACCCGAACCTGGTCCGCAAGCTGTTCGCACTCGAGGTTCCGGAGATCGCGGACGGTTCGGTCGAGATCATCGCCGTCGCCCGCGAGGCCGGCCACCGGTCGAAGATCGCCGTCCAGTCGCGCGTGCAGGGACTCAACGCCAAGGGCGCCTGCATCGGTCCGATGGGGCAGCGGGTGCGTAACGTGATGAGTGAGCTCGCCGGCGAGAAGATCGACATCATCGACTTCGACGAAGACCCGGCCCGGTTCGTCGGCAACGCGCTGTCACCGTCGAAAGTGGTCTCCGTCACTGTGGTGGACCCGGACGCGCGGGCCGCGCGTGTCGTCGTCCCCGACTTCCAGCTGTCCCTCGCCATCGGCAAGGAGGGGCAAAATGCCCGCCTTGCTGCGCGCTTGACCGGGTGGCGGATCGACATCCGCAGTGACGCCGCACCCGCCCCCGAGTCGGCAGGCGGACCCGCCGCGACCAGTCGTTGAGCCGGGAATGCGGAGATCGGGGCGAGTCGGCGGTAGAGTGGTCAATGGTTCAGCATGAGCATCCCGATTCCGCGCGCGTTCCTACCGGTTCACCGGTCCGAACATGCATAGGATGTAGGGAGCGCGCGCTGGCTGTCGATCTGCTCAGGGTTGTGGTTAGTGAGAGTGGGCCGCAAGGTCATGTTCTCGCCCCGGACCCGAGGCGCAGGCTTCCTGGTCGAGGTGCGTGGCTGCACCCCGCCGAGGCTTGCCTGAGTCTCGCGGAACGACGCCGAGCATTCGGCAGAGCACTGCGAGTGACCGGAAGTGTCGACGCGTCAGAAGTCGACCACTGGGTACGAGCAGGGCACCCACCCAGAGCAGTACCTCTCGAACAGAACAGGCACAAGCACTCATGAGCACACCGTGAAGCACCAGCGATGATCGTCCATCGGAGATAACCCGAGGTCGTGCGGGCCCCTCTCAGGGGAGCCTCCTGCTCGACCTCATCAGTGAGGAGAGCAGTGGCAGGCAAGGCCCGCGTGCACGAGTTGGCTAAAGAACTCGGTGTCACAAGTAAAGAACTACTCGCAACGCTCAAGGAGCAGGGCGAGTTCGTGAAGTCGGCGTCCTCCACGGTGGAGGCGCCCGTCGCCAGGCGTCTACGGGAGTCCTTCCCGTCGGCGAAGTCCGCCGATTCCGCAGCCCGTCCGGCTGCCAAGCCCGGCGCAGCTGCGCCGAGCACCCCGGCGACCGCAGCGAAGCCGGGCGGTCCCCGTCCCGGCCCGAAGCCGGCTCCGGCCGCACCTGCTGCGGCAGCCCCCGCGGCCATCCCCGAGGCGCAGGCCCCGGCTCCGGCCGCACCCGCAGCAAGTGCCGCACCCGCAGCAAGTGCTGCCGCTCCGGCTGCACCGGCGGCTAACGCTCCCAAGCCCGGTCGCCCCACCCCGGCTGCCCCGGCTCCGGCCGCACCCGCAGCCCCGGCCGCCAGTGCCCCCGCGGCTCCGTCCACGGGCGCCAAGCCCGGCGGACCCCGCCCGGGCCCGAAGGCCCCGCGTGTCGGTAACAACCCGTACTCCTCGGCTCCCGCCGAGCGTCCGGCGCCCCGTCCCGCTCCCGGCGCCCCGCGTCCGGGTGCACCCCGTCCGGCTCCCGGTCAGGGTGGACCTCGTCCGGCACCGGGTCAGGGCGGTCCCCGTCCGGCACCGGGTCAGGGTGGACCTCGTCCGGCACCGGGTCAGGGCGGTCCCCGTCCGGCTCCCGGTCAGGGTGGGCCCCGTCCCAGCCCCGGCTCGATGCCTCCTCGCCCGAACCCGGGCGCGATGCCTGCTCGTTCGGCACGTCCCGCTCCCGGCGGTCGTCCCGGCCGTCCCGGCGGAGCCCCAGGCGGTCGTCCCGGTGGTGGCGGCGGCGGCGGTGGATACCGCGGTGGCGGAGCCCCCGGTGCCGGCGCAGGTGCGCCCGGTGGCGGAGCACCCGCAGGTGGTTTCCGCGGTCGTCCCGGTGGCGGTGGACGCCCCGGTCAGCGTGGTGCGGCAGCAGGTGCGTTCGGTCGTCCCGGTGGTGCCCCGCGTCGTGGTCGCAAGTCGAAGCGTCAGAAGCGCCAGGAATACGATTCCATGCAGGCGCCCGCCGTCGGCGGCGTGCGGTTGCCCCGTGGCAACGGCGAGACCATTCGCCTCGCCCGCGGTGCATCCCTGTCGGACTTCGCGGAGAAGATCGACGCGAACCCCGCAGCGTTGGTGCAGGCACTGTTCAACCTCGGCGAGATGGTGACGGCGACCCAGTCGGTCAACGACGAGACGCTGGAACTGCTCGGCGGCGAGATGAACTACGTCGTGCAGGTCGTCAGCCCGGAGGACGAGGACCGCGAGCTGCTCGACAGCTTCGACCTCACCTATGGCGAAGACGAAGGTGGCGAAGAGGACCTCGAGTCCCGTCCGCCGGTGGTCACCGTCATGGGCCACGTCGACCACGGTAAGACCCGACTGCTCGACACGATCCGTAAGGCCAACGTCCGTGAGGGCGAGGCCGGCGGCATCACGCAGCACATCGGTGCCTACCAGGTGCTGACCGAGCTCGACGGCAACGAGCGTCTCGTGACGTTCATCGACACCCCCGGTCACGAGGCCTTCACGGCCATGCGTGCCCGTGGTGCCAAGGCCACCGACCTCGCGATCCTGGTCGTCGCCGCCGACGACGGCGTCATGCCGCAGACGGTGGAAGCGGTCAACCACGCCCAGGCGGCCGACGTGCCGATCGTGGTCGCGGTGAACAAGATCGACAAGGAAGGCGCGAACCCGGACAAGATCCGGCAGCAGCTCACCGAGTACGGACTGGTCGCCGAGGAATACGGCGGAGACACCATGTTCGTCGACATCTCGGCGAAGCAGGGCACCAACATCGACGCACTGCTCGAAGCCGTGCTGTTGACGGCGGACGCTGCCCTGGACCTGCGGGCCAACCCGGACATGGACGCTCAGGGTGTCGCCATCGAGGCGCACCTCGACCGTGGACGCGGCCCCGTCGCGACCGTGCTCATCCAGCGCGGAACGCTGCGGGTCGGCGACTCGATCGTGGCCGGCGACGCATACGGACGTGTGCGCCGCATGGTCGACGAGCATGGCGACGACGTGCTCGAGGCCCTGCCCTCGCGTCCCGTCCAGGTGGTCGGCTTCACGTCGGTCCCCGGTGCAGGCGACAACCTGCTCGTGGTCGACGAGGACCGCATCGCCCGTCAGATCGCCGACCGGCGCAATGCGCGTAAGCGCAACGCTATGGCCGCGAAGAGCCGCAAGCGCATCAGCCTCGAGGACCTGGATTCGGCTCTCAAGGAGACGTCGCAGCTCAACCTCATCCTCAAGGGCGACAACTCGGGAACCGTGGAGGCCTTGGAAGAGGCACTGCACGGCATCGAGATCGACGACGAGGTGCAGTTGCGGGTCATCGACCGCGGTGTCGGTGGCGTCACCGAGACCAACGTCAACCTGGCCGCTGCGTCGAACGCGATCATCATCGGGTTCAACGTGCGCGCCGAGGGCAAGGCGACCGAGTTGGCGAACCGCGAGGGCGTCGACATCCGGTACTACTCGGTGATCTACCAGGCCATCGACGAGGTCGAGAAGGCGCTCAAGGGCATGCTCAAGCCGATCTACGAAGAGGTCGAGCTGGGCAAGGCGGAGATCCGCGCGATGTTCCGTTCGTCCAAGGTCGGCAACATTGCCGGTTGCCTCGTCACCTCGGGTACCATCCGTCGCAATGCGAAGGCCCGGCTGCTGCGTGACAACACGGTTGTCGCCGAGACCGTCACCATCTCCTCGCTGAAGCGGGAGAAGGAGGACGCTGTCGAGGTACGCGAGGGGTACGAGTGCGGTTTGACGGTCACCTACACCGACATCAAGGTCGGTGACGTCATCGAGGCCTACGAGCTTCGGGAAAAGCCGCGCGACTAGTCGCCATCCGTTTGGGGTGACGCAGCAGCGTCATCCGGCGTGCGCTTCTCCGGCCGACTCGATCGGCCGGGGGAGCGCACGTCTCCCCGAAGGAGGAAAGTTTGTACGTCGGTGCGCTCGAGCTCGACATCTTGCTCGGTGACGTGCGATCTCTGAAAGAGAAGCGTGCAATGGTCAAACCGGTTCTGGCGGAGCTGCGACGCTACGGCGTCTCGGCGGCGGAGACCGGAGAACAGGATCGGTACCGCCGGTCGATGCTCGGCGTCACGATGGCGAGCTCGGCGGTCGATCACGTACACGAGGTACTCGACACGTGCGAGCGGCACGTCGCCGGGCTGCCGGAACTGCAACTCCTTGCGGTCCGGCGAAGGATTTTCGGCCCCGAGGACTGACTCGGAGTGCCCTGCCCGCCCCGCCGCATCTGCGGCCCGGCGTGCAGAATGAACTACAGCTACACACGCAACTTCACAACTTATCCAGCGGCCAGGAAGAGGAGTCTGATTGTCATGGTGGATCCCGCCCGGGCACGCAAACTCGCCAAGCGCATCGGCACGATCGTCGCGACGGCGATCGACCACGAAATCAAGGACCCTCGCCTGGCGTTCGTCACGATCACCGATACCAAGGTGACGGCAGACCTCCACGACGCCACCGTGTACTACACCGTGATGGGCGCCGACCTCGAGTCCGAACCGGACGTCGCCTCCGCAGCCGCGGGGCTGGAGAAGGCGAAGGGCGTTCTGCGCTCGAAGGTGGGTGCAGGCACCGGAGTCCGGTTCACTCCGACGCTGACGTTCGTCGCGGACACGGTCCCCGACACGGCACGGCACATGGAAGAACTCCTCGCCCGCGCTCGCGCCGCCGACGACGAGGTCGCGCGTGTCGCAGCTGGTGCGTCGCCGGCCGGCGACCCCGACCCGTACAAGGAGCCCCGAGCCGAGGACGCGGACGACGCCGAAGTCGACGAGCCCACCGGTTCCCGCCAGGCGGACTGACACGAACCGACATGACCCACACTCAGGAGACGTCCCTGTCTGATCTCGATCGTCACGAGGTGTTTCTGCCGCAGGCGGTCGCCGTTCTCGAGAACGCGACGTCGGTGACGATTCTGTGTCACGTCCAACCCGATGCCGACACGATCGGCAGCGGACTCGCCCTGGCGTTGGTGCTCGAGCGCAAAGGGATTCCGGTGCAGGTCGCGTTCGCCGCGCCCGACGAACTGCCGGAGTCGATGCGCGAACTGCCGGGCACCCATCTGCTGGTGCCGGCGGATCAGGTGCGCCGCAACGTCGATCTGCTCGTGACCGTCGACTGCGGCAGTGCCGGGCGTCTCGGGAAGCTCGCCGACCGGCTCGCGAACGCGGGGGAGACCCTCGTCATCGATCACCACCGGTCCAATACCCGCTTCGGTCGCATGAACCTGATCGACGAGTCCGCGGAGTCGACGACCGCTGTCGTGGCGCAGATGTTCGACCTGTGGGGTGTGGACATCGACGCCGACCTCGCGCATTGCCTGTACGCGGGACTCGTGACCGACACCGGTTCGTTCCGCTGGGTGCAGCCCGGCACTCACACTCTCGCCGAGAGGCTGCTCGCCACCGGAATCGACGGAGCCCGCATCGCCCGGCGTCTGCTCGACACCCACCCGTTCGGCTGGCTGCCCATGCTGTCCTCGGTGCTCGGATCGGCGACGCTCGTCCCCGACGCAGCGGGAGGGCGTGGACTGGTCTACGCCGTCATCCGGCAGGCCTACATCGGCGACCTCCGCTCGGAGGAGATCGAGAGCGTCATCGACATCGTCCGGACGACGTCCGAGGCCGAGGTCGCCGCGGTCCTCAAGGAGGCCGTGGACGGCACGTGGTCGGTGTCGCTGCGATCGAAGTCCGACGTGGACGTCTCGGTCGTCGCCGGGTATCTCGGCGGCGGCGGTCATCGGTTCGCCGCCGGCTATACGGCCGAGAACTCTGCGGACGAGATCGTGACCTCGCTCGTCGAATCGCTCGGCTGAGGTCCGAATTCGTTGGCTGACTTCTCGGAAGTGACGGGCGACGCGACCGCCCGGACGGTGTTCGGTCTGGCGCTGCCCGCGCTGGGCGTCCTCGCAGCCGAACCGATCTATCTGCTCTTCGACATCGCCGTCGTCGGCCGGCTGGGCGCTCTGGCGCTCGCGGGTCTCGCCGTCGGCGGTCTCATCCTCGCCCAGGTCAGCACGCAGCTGACGTTCCTGTCCTACGGCACGACGGCGCGCGCCTCCCGCCTGCACGGGGCCGGCGACGAGCGCGGCGCGGTCCGGGAGGGCGTGCAGGCCACGTGGCTGGCACTGGGCATCGGCGCGCTCGTGATCGCGCTGGCCCACCTGTTCGCGCGGCCGGTCACGTCGGCGATCGCCGGCGGCTCGGACATCGCGGCGGCCGCCGAGAGCTGGCTGCGGATCGCGGTGTTCGGGGCCCCGCTGATCCTCGTCGCGATGGCGGGCAACGGGTGGATGCGCGGTGTGCAGAACACTGTGCGGCCCCTCCGTTTCGTGATCGTCGGTCTCGTCGTGTCGGCCGTGGCCTGCCCGGTGCTGGTGCACGGATTGTGGGGTGCGCCGCGGCTCGAACTCGAGGGTTCGGCGGTCGCAAACGTGATCGGGCAGGCAGTGTCCGCGAGCATGTTCGTCGGATCGCTGGTGGTCGAGCGGGTGCCGTTGCGTCCGCGGTGGCACGTCATGCGCGCCCAGATGGTGCTCGGCCGCGATCTGATCCTACGGAGCCTGGCCTTCCAGGCGTGCTTCCTCTCGGCCGCCGCCGTCGCGTCCCGGTTCGGCGCCGCCGCGGTCGCCGCCCACCAAGTGGTGCTGCAGCTGTGGAACCTCGTCGCCCTCACCCTCGACTCCCTGGCGATCGCCGCACAGGCGCTGGTCGGTGCCGCGCTGGGCGCCGGGCACGCCAAGGGCGCCACGCGGCTGTCGTGGCGCATCACCCGATGGTCCACGATCTTCGCGACAGGGCTCGCCCTGCTCTTCGCTCTCGGCCACGGGGTGATCCCCGAACTGTTCACCTCCGATCAGGCCGTGCTCGACGAGATGGCGGTGGCCTGGTGGTTCTTCGTCGCGATCATGCCGGTCGCCGGAGTGGTGTTCGCCCTCGACGGAGTGCTGCTCGGGGCCGGCGACGTCGCCTTCCTCCGGAACGCCACGCTGTCCTGCGCGTTGGTCGGATTCCTGCCACTGATCTGGCTGTCGATGCTGCGCGACTGGGGCCTGGCGGGAATCTGGACGGGGCTCACGGTGTTCATAATTCTTCGGATGCTCGCGGTCGTGTGGCGCGTCGGAACGGGCCGCTGGGCAGTGGTCGGGGCCGACCTGCAGGCACGACACGGATCGGACATCGATCCGGCGGCGGAACACGATCGGAAAGGTGGTTGACGTGGCACCCAAATTGATGGCGGTGAGCGACACCCATGTGGGGCACCGGGGCAACCGCCCGATCACCGAGGACATCTATCCCGACTCGCCCGACGACTGGCTGATCGTCGCGGGCGACGTCTCGGAGAAGACCGACGACATCCGGTGGGCGCTCAAACTCCTGCGGAGTCGTTTTGCCCAGGTCATCTGGGTCCCCGGCAACCACGAACTGTGGACGACGGCGAAGGATCCCGTGCAGATCCACGGCGCCGCCCGCTACGACTACCTGGTCACCATGTGCCGCGAGATCGGCGTCATCACCCCCGAGGACCCGTTTCCCGTGTGGGAGGCCGAGGACGGCCCGATCACGCTGGTCCCGATGTTCCTGTTGTACGACTACACGTTCCTGCCCGACGGCGCCACCACCAAGGAGGAAGGTCTCGCGATCGCGCGCGAGAAGAACGTGGTGGCCACGGATGAGTTCCTGCTGTCGAGTGAACCGTACGGAACCCGGGATGCCTGGTGTCGCAACCGCGTCGAGACGACGAAGGCCAGGTTGGACGCCCTGCCCGCCGGCACCCGCACCGTGCTGATCAACCACTTCCCGTTGGTTCGTCAACCGACGCAGGTGCTGTGGTACCCGGAGTTCTCCCTGTGGTGCGGTACCGAACTGACCGCGGACTGGCACACCCGGTACAACGCCGTCTGCGCCGTGTACGGGCATCTGCACATTCCGCGCACCACCTACTACGACGGCGTGCGGTTCGAAGAGGTGTCGCTGGGTTACCCACGCGAGTGGCAGAGGAGGGGACTCCCGGACCGGCTCCTGCGGCAGATTCTCCCGGTGCCGGAGTATCCGCCGGGAACGCTGAACAAGTGGGGAGGCCACTTCAAGGTCACTCCCGAACAGGAAGCCGAAGTGGAGAAGATGCGGGCGAGGGGGGCCCTGTGATCGAGAGAATTCTGCCTGTCGGAGTGGTGTCGTCGGAGCTGTTCGAGGATCCGCCGGGCCTGCGTCCGCACCCTCAGGAGGAGGCGCTGATCGGCAGGGCCGTGGAGAAGCGACGCCGCGAATTCACCACCGCACGTCACTGCGCCCGCCTGGCGATGACAAAGCTGGGCGTGGACCAGGCCCCTGTTCTGCGGGGCGACAAGGGTTCCCCCGTGTGGCCGCGCGGCGTGGTCGGAAGCCTCACGCACTGCGACGGCTACCGCGGCGCGGTGCTCGGCTACGCCATGCAGGTGCGGTCCGTGGGGATCGACGCCGAACCGCACGAGGCGCTGCCCGACGGCGTGCTGGACGCGGTGAGCCTGCCCGCCGAACGCGACTGGCTGTCGGGAACGGCGGACTCCGGGCAGTGGCTTTCCGCCACCGGCGGTCCGGTGCATCGGGACAGGCTGCTGTTCTGTGCCAAGGAGGCCACGTACAAGGCGTGGTTCCCGCTCACGGCCCGGTGGCTCGGGTTCGAGGACGCGCACATCACGTTCGAGGCGTCCGGGGACGGCACGGGCACGTTCCACTCGGATCTTCTGATCTCCGGAGAGACCGTCCACGGCCCGCCGCTGGCGTCGTTCGACGGGCGGTGGATGGTGTCCGACGGCCTGATCATCACCGCCATTGCGGTGCACTGATTTCGGTGCGGTGACGACGGCTGGCAGAATCGGACCTCGTGTCTGCACGTGAAAAGCCCTCTTCCGGTCTCGTCGGCGCCGGACTGCTCATCGTCGACAAGGACGCGGGCGTCACCAGCCACGACGTCGTGGCCCGGTGCCGCAAGCTGCTCGGCACCCGGAAGGTCGGGCACGCGGGCACTCTCGACCCGATGGCCACCGGGGTGCTGGTCCTCGGTGTGGAGCGGGCGACGAAGCTGCTGGGGCTCCTGGCGCTGACCACCAAGGCGTACACGGCCACGATCCGGTTGGGTCAGGCCACCACGACCGACGACGCCGAGGGCGAGGTCGTCGCATCCGCCGATGCGTCCGGCGTGACGGACGAGGAGATCGCCGCGCAGGTGCACACCCTCACCGGGGAGATCCAGCAGATCCCGTCGAGCGTCAGCGCCATCAAGGTGGACGGCCGGCGGGCGCACGCACTGATCCGTGCGGGCGAGGAGTTCGAACTCGCTCCCCGGTCGGTCACGGTGTCCCGGTTCGAGGTCGTGGCGAGGCGAACCGAGGGCACGTTCGTCGACCTCGACGTCGAGGTGGAATGTTCCTCCGGCACCTACGTCCGGGCGCTCGCGCGTGATCTGGGGATCGCGCTGATCGGCGTCGGCGGGCACCTCACCTCGCTGCGACGGACCCGGGTGGGACCGTTCACGCTCGAGCACGCGCGCACACTGGAACAGCTGTCCGAGGAGCCGGGGGTCAGTCTCGACATCGACGCCGCCGCGCAGACCGCGTTCCCGCACCGGCAGGTCGACGCGGACGAGGCCGAATCGATCAGTCACGGCCGGTGGCTCGAGCCGATCGGAATCAAAGGTGTCTACGCCGCCATCGATCCGAGCGGGCACACGATCGCGCTGCTCCAGGAACGTGGACGGCGGGCCAGTTCGGTGATGGTGGTCCGCCCCGCGACCCTGAGGTAGCGGCTCACACCAGCCAGATGGCCTGGGCTGCGGGGTTTCCGAGCTCGATGGAGTCCTCCTGCGCGCCGAGCCGGATCGACACGGTTCCGGCGTAGTCGCGTCGCTCCAGCACCTTGACCGTGACGTCCAGTGCCACCCCGACCGAGTCGAAGTACCGCAGCATCGCCGGGTCGGAATCCGAGATCCGGGCGATGCGGCCGCTCTCGCCGTTGACGAAGTCGCTGAGCTGACGCGCCGGGGGAGTGGGCACCGAGCCGTCGACCGCGGGAATCGGATCGCCGTGCGGATCGCGTTCGGGATGGCCGAGCTTGGCGTCCATCCGGGAGATCATCAGATCCGAGACGGCGTGTTCGAGTACCTCCGCCTCGTCGTGCACCTCGTCCCAGCCGTACCCCAGTTCGTGTACCAGGTACGTCTCGATGAGGCGGTGCCTGCGGACCATTCCGACGGCGGCGACGCGCCCCGCCTCGGTGAGGGCGATGGACCCGTACCGGGCGTGATCGACGAGACCCTGGTCGGACAGCTTCCGGATGGCCTCCGACACGGTGGATGCCGACACCCCGATCTTCTCGGAGAGCAATTTCGTGGACACCCGCTCCTGCGACCACTCCTGAACGGTCCAGATGACCTTGAGGTAGTCCTGCGCCACTGCCGAGAGAGTCCCGGTCTCGGAGGTCGAATCCTCGGTCACGCTCTGGTCATTCTTGTTCACGGCCACGCCAACGAGCTTAGGCAAGTCTTACCGGCGAGACACATCGACACACCTGATCCGTTGCCGGGTGACGGCCCCGGCGACCGCGAACCGCGAGGTCGTGGCGCTTCCCCGGCGCGCGGGGCAGCCGGACACCCGGTCCGGAGATGAACATCGGCGCGCGGCACCGTAGGCTGCCACTCGTGCTGAGATGGCGTGGTCTCGACGAGGTTCCTGCCGACTGGGGTCGTTGTGTTCTCACGATCGGCGTATTCGATGGCGTGCACCGAGGTCACGCCCAACTGATCAGTCGAGCGGTGGCGGCTGCCCGCACGCGTGGAATACCCAGCGTGCTCATGACTTTCGATCCTCATCCGATGGAAGTGGTTCGTCCGGGCAGTCATCCCGCCCAGCTCACGACGCTCGCCCGCAGGGCGGAGCTCGCGGAGGAGCTTGGCATCGACGTGTTCTGCGTCATGCCGTTCACCGCCGAATTCATGAAGCTGACGCCGGAGCGCTACGCCCACGAGATCCTCGTGGAGCGCCTGCACGTGGCGGACGTCGTCGTCGGTGAGAACTTCACGTTCGGGAAGAAGGCCGCGGGCAACGTCGACCTGCTGCGTCAGATCGGCGACCGGTTCGGGTTCGCGGTCGACGGTGTGACGTTGCTCGCAGAGCATGCGGTCACGTTCTCGTCCACCTACATCCGTTCGTGCGTGGACGCCGGCGACATGGCGGCCGCGACGGAGGCCCTCGGCCGCCCGCACCGCGTCGAGGGTGTCGTCGTCCACGGAGACGGTCGTGGACGGCAGCTCGGCTATCCGACCGCGAACGTCGCGCCGCCCATGTACGCAGCGATTCCCGCTGACGGCGTGTACGCCGCCTGGTTCACCGTGCTCGGACACGGAGTCGACCTGGGCATGGTCACCTCAGGCGAGCGATACATGGCTGCCGTCTCGGTGGGCACCAATCCCACGTTCTCCGGGCGGACGCGCACCGTGGAGGCCTTCGTCCTCGACCGCGAAGCCGACCTGTACGGCCAGCACGTGGCCGTCGATCTGGTCGAGCGCCTCCGCGGGATGGAAAAATTCGATTCGGTCGACGACCTGATCGTCGCGATGGGGAAGGACGCCGAGCGTGCGCGCGCGATCCTGGCGGCGTCGGAGGACGTGCGGTAAAGCCGTCCCATTTCAGCTGGTAAAGTAGACCGCTGGCGTGCGCTGCGGTTCGCGGTGGCCGCGCCGAGTTTCGATCCTTGCACGCGAACGTCATCACCAGGAGTGAACCAGTGGCATTGACCACCGAAGAAAAGAAGCAGGTTCTGAGCGAGTACGGCCTGCACGAGACCGACACCGGTTCGCCGGAGGCGCAGGT
This sequence comes from Rhodococcus sp. NPDC127593, assembly GCF_042671975.1. Classification (NCBI taxonomy): domain Bacteria; kingdom Bacillati; phylum Actinomycetota; class Actinomycetes; order Mycobacteriales; family Nocardiaceae; genus Rhodococcus; species Rhodococcus sp. NPDC127593. The sequence continues at coordinate 248,781 of NZ_JBHXWI010000001.1, forward strand.
GGCCATGCTCACCAAGCGCATCGTCGATCTCACCGAACACCTCAAGATGCACAAGCACGACCACCACTCCCGCCGCGGCCTCCTGCTGCTGGTCGGACGCCGTCGTCGTCTGCTCAAGTACGTCCAGAAGGTCGACATCGCGCGTTACCGCTCGCTGATCGAGCGTCTCGGCCTGCGTCGCTGAGTTTCGCACACAGCGGTCATTTCGATCGCAAATCACTCCGGTAGCCGGCGGGGCCTTGCTTAGACTGGGCCTCGCTGGCTATCGGCGTTAGCTGCCGAGGGCAGCACTACCGTATGCACCCGAGAATGTGGTGTCGGTCTTCGGTAGTGGTCTTCCGGACACGGTCCGGGGGACTTCGATCGACGGCCGCCTCCGCACAGCGACATCCCGAGAACTCGAGAGGGGGATGTCCCTCAGGTGCGCAGTTCTCGCCAGGAGGGTGAGAACGCCCCCGCGGGTACGGCGAAGACGAGAGGGAAGTGAAAAGAAGAGATGACAGAGAATTCCGCAGTAGAGGTCGATGAGGGCGTGTTCGAATCCACCGCCGTGATCGACAACGGGTCCTTCGGAACCCGCACCATTCGTTTCGAAACCGGCCGCCTCGCGCAGCAGGCCGCCGGCGCCGTCGTCGCCTACCTGGACGACGAGACGATGCTGCTGTCCGCGACGAGCGCCAGCAAGCACCCCAAGGAGCACTTCGACTTCTTCCCCCTGACGGTGGACGTCGAGGAGCGCATGTACGCGGCGGGCCGCATCCCCGGTTCGTTCTTCCGTCGTGAGGGCCGCCCCTCCACGGACGCGATCCTGACCTGCCGCCTGATCGACCGCCCGCTGCGCCCGTCGTTCGTCGACGGTCTGCGCAACGAGATCCAGGTCGTCGTCACGGTGATGAGCCTGAACCCGCAGGACCTGTACGACGTGGTCGCGATCAACGCCGCGTCCGCCTCCACCCAGATCGCCGGACTGCCGTTCTCCGGACCCGTCGGTGGTGTGCGTGTCGCGCTCATCACGTCGGACGAGAACAAGGCCGGCCAGTGGGTTGCATTCCCCACCGTCGAGCAGCTCGAGAACGCCGTCTTCGACATGGTCGTCGCCGGCCGCATCGTCTCCGGCAGCGGTGACGACGCCGACGTCGCGATCATGATGGTCGAGGCCGAGGCCACCGACAACGTGATCTCCCTGATCGACGGTGGCGCGCAGGCTCCCACCGAGTCGATCGTGGCCGAGGGCCTCGAGGCCGCCAAGCCGTTCATCGCCCGCCTCTGCACCGCGCAGCAGCAGCTTGCGGCCAAGGCCTCCAAGCCCACCGGTGACTTCCCCGTCTTCCCGGCGTACCAGGACGACGTGTTCGCAGCCGTCGAGGCCGCCGCAGCGGAGAAGCTCAGCGCGGCACTGACCATCGCGGGCAAGCAGGAGCGCGACGACAAGACCGACGAGATCAAGGTCGAGGTCCTCGAGCAGGTCGCCCCGAACTTCGAGGGTCGCGAGAAGGAACTGGGCGCGGCATTCCGCTCGCTGACGAAGAAGCTGGTCCGTCAGCGCATCCTGCGCGACCAGTTCCGCATCGACGGCCGTGGCATCACGGACATCCGTTCGCTGTCGGCCGAGGTCGCCATCGTTCCGCGTGCACATGGTTCCGCTCTGTTCGAGCGCGGCGAGACCCAGATCCTGGGTGTCACCACCCTCGACATGGTGAAGATGGCGCAGCAGGTCGACTCTCTCGGACCCGAGACGACCAAGCGGTACATGCACCACTACAACTTCCCGCCGTACTCCACCGGTGAGACGGGACGCGTCGGTTCGCCGAAGCGCCGCGAGATCGGTCACGGCGCGCTGGCCGAGCGGGCCCTCATGCCCGTCCTGCCCAGCGTCGAGGAATTCCCGTACGCCATCCGTCAGGTCTCGGAGGCACTCAGCTCCAACGGCTCCACCTCGATGGGCTCCGTGTGTGCGTCGACGCTCGCACTGCTCAACGCCGGTGTGCCACTGAAGGCTCCGGTCGCCGGTATCGCCATGGGCCTCGTCTCCGACCAGGTCGACGGTGAGACCCGTTACGTCGCACTCACCGACATCCTCGGTGCCGAGGACGCGTTCGGCGACATGGACTTCAAGGTCGCGGGCACGAAGGACTTCGTCACGGCCCTGCAGCTCGACACGAAGCTCGACGGCATCCCGTCCAAGGTCCTCGCCGGCGCGCTGTCGCAGGCCAAGGACGCGCGCGCGACGATCCTCGAGGTCATGGCCGAGGCCATCGACACCCCCGACGAGATGAGCCCGTTCGCCCCGCGCGTCACGGCCATCAAGGTCCCCGTCGACAAGATCGGTGAGGTCATCGGCCCCAAGGGCAAGATGATCAACTCCATCACCGAGCAGACCGGCGCCAACATCTCCATCGAAGATGACGGCACCGTGTTCGTCGGTGCGACGGACGGCCCGTCCGCGCAGGCCGCGATCGACATGATCAACGCCATCGCCAACCCGCAGCTGCCGAAGGTCGGCGAGCGCTTCCTGGGCACGGTCGTCAAGACCACCGCCTTCGGTGCGTTCGTGTCGCTCCTCCCCGGCCGCGACGGATTGGTGCACATCTCGAAGCTGGGCAGCGGCAAGCGCATTGCCAAGGTCGAAGACGTCGTGAGCGTCGGCTCGAAGTTGCGGGTCGAGATCGCCGATATCGACAACCGCGGCAAGATCTCGCTGATCCCCGTCGAAGAGGACGGCGCTGCGGCTCCGGCCGAGCAGAGCGAAGAGGCGGCTGCCGAGAAGTAGCCTTCTCCCAGTCATCACGTCGGCGGCCCCGCACGAATTCTCGTGCGGGGCCGTCGGCGTCTTCGTGTGTCGGTGGGTGTGTCAGGAGGTCGGTGCCGCGGTGAACCGTCCGACATACCGCCGCTGCCACGGCGTCTCGACCGCATGACGGTGGTAGTGCTGCCGGACGTACGCGACGGCGTCCTCCGCCCGGACCCCGTCGAGCACCGCGATGCAGGCGAGGGCTGTGCCCGTGCGGCCGCGACCGCCCCCGCACGCCACCTCCACCCGCTCCGTCGCGGCGCGGCGCCACACCTCACCCAGCGCTTCGAGGGTGTCGTCGCGGCCCCGCGGCAATGCGAAATCGGGCCAGCGGACCCACCGTGAGTCCCATTGCACCGGCGGCGGCGTGCGCCCCAGCAGGTACACGGCGAAATCGGGGAGGGGACCGTCCGGGAGTGGTCGCCTCAGCGCCCGGCCGCGAACCAGACGCCCGGAGGGCAGGCGCAGGACTCCGGGAGCGCCGGCGTCCCAGGTATCGAACATGGCGCTCACTCTATGGCGAAGCCGTTCGGAAGACCCGATCTTCGAGGACCGGGACGGCGGTGCTCCGGTCCACCTCGGCGGCGATTGCGACGTCTTCCGGGTATCCCGCGGCGCACAACTCCCGTCCCGACGCACACACCGTCAGGGATTGCGGGAGGGTGTCCGCGACGCCACGCCGGGCGGTGTCCCAGGCGGCGATCACCGACACCACCGACGTCGATGTGCAGTGCCGGGCGATCCAGCCGGCGACCGCGGTCGCATTCCGTAGGGACGCTCCGACGCACACGCCGGTTCCGGCGCCGAGCTCGAAGCTGATGGTCGACCCGTTCGGCGAGGGAAGCACCAACCTGCGCGGAGCCGCGGTCCGTCGAATCGTATTCGGCGACAAGCTGATCTGCCCGTTCGCAGTCCGACTGCGTCCGACGGCGAGGACTGCGTCCGAATCACGGGCGTAGCGTTCCGCGGAATCGTCGTTCCACCGGTAGGGCAGGACGTCGATGCCGGCGTCGACCGCAACGGTGAGGGTAGTGGTGAACGACAGGACGTCGACCACGACCGCGACGTCGGCGGCGGCGCCGATGGCTTTCGCCCCCGGCAGGCCCCAGTCGAAACGGAGGCCGTAATCGAGCTGGAGATGTTCGCGATTCACGTCGTCTCCCTGCTCTCGGTCGAGGTGAGCGTCGTGAGGGCGGCGATAACCGTGGTGACCGCGGCGCTCGGGGGACCGGGTAGGCGCGCGGCACCGATGTCGCGGAAGGCTCGGGGATCGTCGAGGCGAATCTGCGCGCACCCGGGTGGGGAGGTGTCCGTGGCCGGCGCGATGCCCACGCCCAAGCCGGATGCGACCAGGCCGTGCACGGTGTGCAGGTCCTCTCCTTCGAACGCGATCGTGGGTAGGGCGCCGGCTCGCGCGAACAGGTCGTCGAGGGATCCTCGGAGTCCGTAGCCTGGCTTGAGCGTGACGATCGGCTCGGAGGCAAGGTCACGGATCGTCGTCGAGGTCGAGGCGGCTCGCGGGTGCTCGGAGGGCACCAGGACGACGAGCGGCTGTTCGAACAGCGGCGTGACCGTCAGGCCCTCCGGCGGTGGGATGAGACGGGAGACGAGCGCGATGTCGGCCTCGCGGTTGAGGAGGGCGTCCAGGCACGTGCGGCGCGCGCCCTGGCTGAGGACGAACCGGATCGTCGGATCCGTCGCGCGGACGGTGCGAATCAACTCGGGCACGAGGTGCTCGCCGAGCGACATCTGAAAGGCAACCCGAACCGTGGCCCGCGCCTGTCGGTCTTCGGACTGCACGGCGTCGAGGCCGTCCACCACCGCCTCGAGTGCGCGTTGCGCGTAGGGCACCAGTGTCCGGCCGGCGTCGGTCAGGCGCACGCCGCGGCCGTCCGGTTCCAGGAGCGGGATGTCGAGTTGCTTTTCGAGTCGGCGGACTATCCGGCTGACCGTGGGCTGGGGCATCCCGAGCATCGCGGCAGCGACAGTCACATGTTCGACTTCGCCGAGCGCGACGAGGACGGGAAGATGCGGCAACAGCGCCTTGACGGCCTCGCTATTCATAACTCAACTGTATGAGTAGGTGGATAGTTCTGCATTGGATTCATCAGTGCCTCGGATCTAACGTCGACTTCATGTCCGCCATACACCTCACGGAGAAGGACATCCGCGCAGCGGCTGCCCTCCAGAACACGCCGCCGCCGGGAAATCCGGACCGCCGACTCTCGGCGGCCCTGTGGTGTGCCGGAGTGGCGACCTTTGCCTTGATGTACGCGCCTCAAGGGCTGCTTACACAGATCGGGCACGACGCGTCCGTGAGCCCGGCACAGGCTGCTCTCCTGGTCTCGGCCGCCACGCTCGGGCTGGCGTTGTCGGTTCTGCCGTGGGCCCGGTTCTCGGATCGAGTGGGGCGCCCCACCGCGATGCGGTACTCGGCGGCAACCGCAGGACTGCTCGCCGTGGCCGTCCCGTGGCTCCCGACGTTCGACGCCCTGGTGGCGGGACGGTTCGTCCAAGGCGTGGCGCTCGGTGGGCTACCAGCGCTGGCGATGACACTGCTCCACGAGGTCGGGGCACCTGCGCGGACCGCAGCATTGGCCGGTTCCTATATTGCAGCAACATCTTTGGGTGGTTTGAGCGGTCGCCTTCTGGTCGTCCCGGTCGCCGATCACCTCGGGTGGCGTCCGGCACTGGCGATCCTCGGCGTAGGTCTGGCAATCCTGATGACGATCCTGATCGCGCTGCTACCGACCGGACGGGGCCGGCGATCGCCCGTCCCGTCCGCGGGGATTCTTGCCATCCACTTGCGCGATACCCGCCTGCTGGCGTTGTTCGGCATCGGTGCGCTTCTCGTCGGTGGCATGGTGGCTGTCTTCAACTACCTCCCCTTCCGCCTCGAGGCGGCTCCGTACCACCTCGCGCCCACGGTGGTGTCGCTGATCTTTCTCGCCTATCTGGCGGGCACGGCGGGCTCTCGCGCCGCCGGCTGGTTGGTGGGCCGGCTCGGTCACCGCACTGTGCTTGTGCTGGCGTGTACCTTCATGGCCGGCGGGACGTTGCTGAGCGTCGCCGGACCGCTGGTCCTGATACTCCTCGGCGTGGCCGCGATCACCGCCGGACTCTTCGTCGGCCATGCCGTCGCATCCGGCATGGTCGGCGCCCACGCGAAAACGGGTCGCGCACAGGCGACGGCGCTGTACAACGTCTCCTACTACGCCGGGTCCAGCCTGTTCGGCTGGATCGGCGGAATCGCCTGGGCGAGCGGACAATGGGTCTACGTGGCCGTGCTCGTCCTCGTGCTGACGGTGCTGGCACTCGTCCTCGCGCTCCTCCCGTCGACAACCGCACGTCGCGTCGATGCCGTCGAATCCTGCTGAAGGGGAGTTGCGATCTCTCCGGCAGGCCGGAGCCCGAGCCCGAATGGGGGCCTGCTGTAATGGGACAGGACGTGAGGGGAGGGTCTGATGAGCGAGGTGTTCATGCTCGGTGCGGCGTTGGCCGGCGGTGTAGGCGTTCTGGGGTTGGCGATCGCACTGTTCGGGGGACCGGAGCCAAGCCACCTGTGCGCGTTCGACGGCCACACCGAAGCCTGTGACGCTCCCCAGCCTTGACCCGAGAGTCGGTCGGGTCCTCGGCCGTCAGACCCGAAAGTGCGTGAAGAAATACAAGTGTCGCCGTTCCGCTCGAGGCATGGGACAGCGTGATTCGCCCAAATCACACCGACTCCCTGGAGGCGCACCGAAGTGCCGCCGGATGCGGTGTTCGGGCCGCTCGGCAAGTCGGCGACGAGTCTCGCTGTAGAGCCGTTCCCGTTGCCACTTCGCTTTGGCGATGTGATTGGACAAGGTCGAGGTGGCCGTCCCTTGTGCGACCTCTTTCGTCAACGCCGTCTACCAGCGCTTTGATGCGCTAACCATCAGTGACAGCGACCCGGCACAGAGGGGAAGATCAAACAGACCGGTCTCGAGTCTTCTGGCCCCACATCGAGTGAGGAGCGGGAAGAGGCAGGTCGAATCCGATCCAGCCACCAACAAAGGGATGATCACCATGCCGGTTGTCGAGCAGTCCGTTGTCATTGCCCGTCCTGCGTCGGAAGTGTGGAGCTTTGTCACCGTTGCGGAGAACTGGCCGTCGTGGGAGGCGTCCACCGTTGAATGCGAGCAGCTCACCGACGGGGAACTCGGGGTGGGTACCCGGTGGCGCGGGGTAACCCGCATTCTGGGTAGGCGGCTCGACTGGGTTACCGAATTCGTCGAGTACGAGCCGTTGAAGGTGGCCACGTCCAAGTCGGTGGAGAGCAAGGTCGGCTTCACTGCGACGACGAGGCTCGAGGAAGTCGACGGCGGCACCCTGTTCACCTATCGGACCGACAGCGAAAGTGGCCTCGGAGGCATCTTCGGCAAGCTGGCTGACCCGATAGTCGCAAAGGCGTACTCACGCACGGTGCGGGCAAGCCTGGACAACCTCGCAGACCTGCTCACCATCGACAGCTGACCACGTGGGTCGGCTCTCATTCGTTTGTTCCTCGAGCAGCGATGAGTTTCCGCGGCTCGACGGGTCGTACCTTGCACACGATGTGGCCGACCGAAGGAGCGAACTGTGGAAGATGTCTGGTCGATGGTGCACGCGGAGCGTGCGGCGCTGATCGACGACCTCGGGAACCTCGACGCCGCGCGGTGGGACGAGCCTTCGCTCTGCGGCGAGTGGAGCGTGCACGACGTGGTCGCCCACCTGGTCGACACGGCTCGGACGACGCGCCTCGGTTTCATGATCGGCCTCGCTCGCGCGCGGTTCGACTTCGACCGGCAGAACGCACGCGGCGTGGAACGCGAGCGCGGTGCCTCACCGCGGGAGACGTTGGAGCGGCTTCGTCAGGTGGCGTCGCGCACGTCGACGCCTCCGGCATCCCTCGACAGCCGGCTCGTCGAGGAGATCGTCCACGGTGAGGACATTCGTCGGCCCTTGGGACTCACCCGCGTCTACCCGGCGGAGGCGGTCGGCAGATCGCTCCGCCTACAGACGCGCACCCCGGCGTCCTTCGGTGGCGCCAAAGGACTCGTGGCCCGTGTCCGGCTGACGGCAGCGGACGCCGACGTGTCGATCGGCGACGGTCCCGAGGTGAGCGGCGCCGCACTTTCACTCCTCCTGGCCGTCTCCGGTCGGAGGGTGGCGCTGGACGACCTCGACGGACCTGGAGTCGAGGTCCTCGCGGCGGCGATCTGACGATCTGCCTTCCGGGGGCCGGGCGACGGTCCCCGGAACGTCGTCATTTGAAGGCCACCTCGGTTCCCCTCATGGTCGGGGCGCCCACGAGTGTCGTCCAGCTCGGCACGTCCTCCGGCGCCATGCCACCGGCCTCGCCGTAGACGACGTCCAGCGTGTCCTGCTCCATCGTCGAACCCGCGTAACTTGCGGGCGTGATCTGGGCTCCGTACCCCGGGACCTGATCGGGGACCCCGGCGGGCGCCGGGAAGTATTCGATGGTCGAGCGGCCGGGATTCCGCGAGGGCACCTGGTAGGAGCCGTCATTGAACGATCCGCCCGGGTATTGCGGGAAATTCCCGCCGCGTGCGGTGACGTCGTCGTAGCAAGCCGGTCCGCGGTTGTCGAGCAGGCGCGGCTCGTCCTGGTTGGGCAGGTAGCGACCCTTCGGGTTGATGAACTGAACAGAACCGCGACCGCCGGGATATGGATCGTCCAGGGCGAGCAGTTCTCGGGCTATCGGTTCGGCCTTCACGAAGTCCGCCAGAGTGCAGCCGAAGCTCGGCGAGTAGCGGCCGAGGAGTTGCAGTGCCTCACGCGAATCTGCGGCGATACTGACAATCGATTCGGCGTTGGTCTGCAAGAAGTCCGCGGTGGACGAACTCGTTCCGGTGAGTGTCGCGAGCAGCTGCGCAATCTCACCTCGTTTCTCGACGACCGTGTTCCCGGTGGTACGCAGGTTGTCGAGGGCGTCGACCAGGTCGGGTGCCGCCTCGGAATACGTCTGCGAGAAGTCCGCCAGACCGCGCAGATCCTCCTGGATGGCGGGAAGTTCCGTGTCGAGGCCGCCGAAGATCGCCTCGAGCCGGTCGAGGGTCAGGCCGAGTTCGGCGCCGCGGCCGCTCAATCCCTGGGACAACGTGCCGAGTGTGTTCGCCAGCTCGTGCGGCGGAATCGCCTGCAGGAGCGGCAGCAGACCGTCGAGAACCTCGCCGACCTCGACGGCGTTGCCGCTCGTGTCCTGACGCAGCGTATCGCCGGCCTGGATCGGCGGAGCGGTGTCGCCGTCCGGAACGATCAGCGACACGTACCGTTCACCGAACAGCGTTTTGGGCAGCAGCCGCGCCGTCGCGGTGGACGGAATCAGCTGCGCCTTGTCGGGCTGGATCGCGAGAGCCAGGGTGACCTCGTCCTCCTGGGAGGACGCGGAGCGCACCTCGCCGACGATGAGGCCACGGACCTTCACGTCAGCATCGGGCGGCAGTGCGTTTCCGGCGGTGTCGGTGACGAGGTCGACCTTGACGACCTTGGTGAAGGTCTTGTCGAACATTCCCACGGAGAGTGCCAGGAACAGCGCGAGGACGAGGAAGAACACCAGCCCCAGCACCCGTCTGCCCACGACAGAAGTCGTGTTGCTCATTCGACCACCCTCACGATCGCCGTCGGTGGCTGCCGCTGAGACCGTGTCCGCGGCGCCAACCTCCCGATCTATCGTGCCTCGCACAAGGTGGGTCTGGTGCTGCATCGGCGCAGGTGCCGACGAATACTCGACGACGGTCGGCTTCGGCTGTGCAGTCGCCACTGCCGTGGCCGATCCGCTTTGCCGCCCATGCGCTCGTATCGGAGCGATACCCTTGAGCGGGGAGATTCGGCGGAAGGACACAATGTGGGTCGACAACGACACAAGGCCACATCGCGCGTAGTCGCCGGGTGATCGCCCGGGGTGCACTCCGAGCGACCGATGTACGAGCCGACCGATCTGGTCGAATCAGCCGAACGAACCCGCACAGCGCTTGCCACCGTCGTGGCACGATTTTCAGAGGCTTGGGGGTCCGGGTCTCCGCCTGACCTGTCCGCGTTCTTACCCCGTGAACAGGCGGAGCGGCGTTCGATTCTGATCGAACTGATCAAGATCGACCTCGAATACCGCTGGGTTCGCCACTGCTTCCCCAAACGACTGACCGAATACCGTGCGGAGTTCTCAGAGTTGCAGGACGGTCCGCTTCCTGCCGACCTGGTGTACGAGGAATTCCACGCCCTGCGCCGAAGTGCGCACGGAGTCGATACGGCAACCGTGGCCGCTGAGGCGGCCACCACGGCGGGTGGCCCGGAGTTCGACGCGCTCATGGGTGACTACTGCAGCACGATGATTGCTCGCCCCAGGGCGCAAGTTGTTCTGGGCAACATCGATGTCGGCGACCGTGTCGACGATTTCGACCTCCTGATGAAGATCGGGTCCGGCGCCTTCGCTCAGGTGTATCTGGCTCGGCAACAGTCGATGCAGCGACTGGTCGCGGTCAAGATTTCCCATAACCACGGCATCGAGCCTCAAACGCTCGCCCAATTGGACCACGAATACATCGTGCGGATCTTCGACCAGCGACTGATCGCCGACGGCGAGCTGAAGCTGCTCTACATGCAGTACCTACCGGGAGGAACGCTGCTCGACGTGGTGCACTTGCTGCGCTCGACGCCTGCGGAACACCGCAGTGGTCAACTACTGCTCGACGCCGTCGACGGGGTCCTTGCCGCCAAGGGTGAAGTTCGGCCCAGCGAATCCGCTGTTCGAACACGGGCCGCCTCACTGACGTGGCCGGAGACTGTCGCTTGGCTGGGCCGCCGACTCGCGGACGCGCTTCAGCACGCATCCGAGCGGGGTGTGCTGCATCGAGACATCAAACCCGCGAACGTGCTGCTGAGCGCCGAGGGAATTCCGAAGCTGGCCGATTTCAACGTCAGCGCCAGCAATCGCATCAAGGGCACGAGTCCGCTGGCGTACTTCGGCGGGTCGCTGGCATACATGTCGCCCGAACAGCTCGAAGCCTGCCATCCGGGCTCGCCGGCGACCGCCGCCGACCTCGACACGCGAAGCGACATCTTCGCGCTCGCTGTCATGCTGTGGGAGTTGCTCACGGGACGCCGTCCCTTCGCGGACGAGACGTCCGCCGGCGAGTCGGAGACGTCGCTGGGCCGCATGCTCGAACTGCGGCGCAGGCCCGTCGAGGCGAAGTTCCTGTCGGAGCTTCCGCCGGATTGCCCCATGGCGCTGCGCCGCGTGCTTCTGAAGTGTCTGTCGCCGGACCGCGACGACCGCTACCCGTCCGGTTCGGAACTGGCCCAGCAACTCGACCTGTGCCTCGAAGAGCGGTCCCGCGACCTGGTGTATCCGCCCCCGAACAGCTGGCGGGCGCGACTGTCGCGATTTCCCACTCCCGTCCTGTGGTCGTCCTCGCTGGTCGGCATCGGCCTGGCGACGATCTATCTGGCTGTGCACCTCCAGGAACTGCTCAACGATCGCCTCTCCGATGCCACCTACTCGAGGCTCTACACGAGCACTATCGTTTTCAATCTCTGTGCCTGGCCGCTGGCGGTCCTCATCTACGCCTACATGTCGCGTGATCTGCTCGCGGTTCCTCGCGGTTTGCGTAAGGGCAGACGCTACGACGAGGCCGTCCTCTCGCGGGTGCGGTCGCGAACACTGGTCTGGGGCGATATGTGTGCGCTGAACACCTTCGTCTTCGCGGTCTGCGCTTCCGTGGCGGGGGTGACGTTTCTTCGCTGGTTCACCGACCTCCCGGCCCGGCTGATGGTCCATGCGGCGACGACTGTTCTGGTGGCGGGCACCATCTCCGTCGCCTACACGTTCTTTCTGTCGACGTTCTACGTCGTTCGCTGTGTCTACCCCATCTATCTGCGCCACGGCCTCACGACTGCGCACGACGCCGTCGTCCTTCGCGGTCTGCGTCGAAGAACGACGGTCTATCTGGCGGTGACGGCGTCCGTGCCGCTCGTCGGGGTGCTCGCCGGATTCAGCACCCTCGAGCCTGCGGAGCTTCCCCTCGTGCGCGATTCGGTCCTGGGGTTGTGCGCGGCCTCCGGCCTCGCGTTCGTCGCCGTGTACTGGCTGTACCGGAAGCTCGATGCCGACGTGCGCGCGCTGGAGCGGGTGGCGTAGCGCAACATGCCCAGCGCACGCAAGAAGCCGCCGGCACCTGACGGTGTCAGCGGCTTCACTTCCTTCCCTGGCACGCTACGCAGTGTAGGTCTGACACGATAGGGGTGACGGTGTCCGCCAGTGCGCCTCTCGGCAAGTGGTCGCTCGAAGCGACAATTTTTCATGTGGTACCCGGGGCATTGGGTCGAACACCGTCGCGCCCTTCAACGGTGTTCGGTGCAGCGGTATTCCCGCCCCGGAGGGCGGCTTCAGAGGTGCGCTTCGGCCCGTCGGCGCGCAGACTGGAACCGGGAGGTCAGGAGGTCGTCATGCGATTACTACGGGGCCTGCTCGACGTGGTACTCGGGATACTCACGGCCATACTCGGCACGGTGCTGGGCATCGTCGCGGCGGTGGTATGGCTCGTCGGTGGGGTGCTCTGCGTGACGGTCATCCTGCTTCCTCTGGGCCTGCCCGTGGTGAGGCTGGCGCGCCGCCTCTTCACCCTCGCCAGGAAGCTGATGCATCTTCCCTGACGCGCAGGGTGAAGAAGATGAACGGCGCCTCACGGCTGAGCAGCTCGAAGTGTTCGGGGGAGCGATCGCGCACCGCTGGACCGGGCCGCGGCTCCGAAATGCGTTCGACGGTGAATCCTGCTGCGGTGAATGCGTCGAACATGGCGTGCAACGGCCTGTGCCAGAATTTCATGTGGAAGGTCTCGCCGGACTTCACCCATTCCTCCGTGAACTCGTACGTTCCGAGATAGTCGCCGTGCCCGGCAAGCCTGAAGTCCACGAACGGGTGATGCGTCGAAATGACCACGAACCCGCCTGGCACGAGTACCCGGCGAAATTCGGTCAACGGTCTCGACCAATCGTGGACGTAGTGCATCACCAACGATGCGACGACGACGTCGAAGGTCGATGACCGGATGGGCAACTGCTGGTTGAGATCCGCCCGGATCAACGGCGCGTCGGGACCCAGGCGCGTCCGGGCGATCGCGAGCAGGCCCGTGCTGAGATCGACGCCGGTCACGGCGGCACCGGCGGCGACGAGTGCCTGCGACAGCGCACCGCTGCCGCATCCCGCATCCAGTACTTTCCTGCCTGCGACGTCGCCGACCAGCGCCAACGTCGCGGGTCGCTCGTACAACGCGTTGTACACGTTGTCCTCGGTGTCGGCGTGATACGCCGACGCGTACGTGTCGTAGTCGTTGAAGGTCGCCACGATCTGATCATGTCCGATCGGAGCTTCCGTGGGGCCCCAACCGTCGCGCTATCCCCGTGGGGCGAGCGGGCTACGCGTGGCGGAAGCGCTTCCAATCGTATTGGTTGTTGATCAGCTGTATAGTGACGCGGAGGAGAGGTGAGGTGAACGATGGAACCCCTGGTTGATCCACGTGCCAGCGATGCGGACCTGACGGCGAAAGCCCGTATTCGTAATGCGGCGCTCGATCTGTATTCCCGCGACGGGGAGGATCGGGTGTCGATGCGGGCGGTTGCCGCGGCCACGGGAGTCACGGTGGGGCTGGTGCAGCATCACTTCAAGACCAAAGCCGGTATCCGAGATGCCGTCGAGCAGTTGGTCATCGACTATTTCGCGACGGCGATCGCGGGGGCGGCGAGTGCGGGGTCGCCGGCCGAGGTGGCGTCGGCGCGCGACGAGGCGGTCGGCCGGATGCTGGAGGCGAATCCGACTGTCGTGAACTACATTCGGCGTGCACTGCTCGATCCGGCCGGCCCGAGGGGTCGTCTACTCGAGCGTCTGACCGACCTCACGTACGCGGAGATCACGAAGTTACGGGACTCCGGTGTCGCCTCGACGAAGAAGCGGGACAGCGTGCAGGTGGTCGAGGTCCTCGTGCGTCAACTCGGGCAGCTGTTCCTCGCGCCGATGATCAACACGATGTGGGAGCAGTTGGCCGGCCCGGATGCGCCGGTGGCGGATCGGCCGGTTCTGGTGGTGGGCATGGAGGCTCCTGATCCGAAGTCGTGACCTCGGCACGGCCCGCCGGTCACCGACCACGACAGAAACCAGTGCGGGTGCACCCTCCGGTGCACCCGCACTGTCGTTCCGGCCGAGGGACGTCAGCCGAGCCGTTCGATGACGGTGACGTTCGCCTGGCCGCCGCCCTCACACATGGTCTGGAGTCCGTACCGCCCGCCGGTGCGTTCCAATTCGTGCAGCAGGCTGGTCATCAGCCGGGTGCCTGTCGCCCCGATCGGGTGGCCGAGGGCGATCGCGCCGCCGTTGGGATTCAGCCGTTCCGGATCTGCTCCGATGTCGTGGAGCCAGGCCATCGCGACGGGCGCGAAGGCTTCGTTGACCTCGTAGGCGTCGATCTGGTCGATGGACAGACCACACCGGTCCAGGGCCCGGCGCGTCGCCGGGATGGGGGCGGCGAGCATCATGATCGGATCCGCCCCGAGCACGCTCATGTGGTGCACGCGGGCGCGCGGGGTCAAGCCGAATCGGTGCACCGCCGACTCGGAGGCGATGAGCATCCCCGAGGCGCCGTCGCTGATCTGGCTGGACACCGCGGCGGTCAGCTGCCCCCGCGGGGTCAGCGTGGGCAGTGCGGCCATCTTCACCGCCGTGGTGTCCGCGCGCGGGCACTCGTCCACGGCGACGCCGTCGAAGGGTTCGATTTCGGCCTCGAAGTACCCCTGATCGAGGGCGTGCACGGCCCGGCGGTGGCTTTCGAGGGCGTAGGCCTCCATCGCGGAGCGGTCGAAGTTCCATTGCCGGGCGATCAGTTCGGCGCCCCGGAACTGGGAGATCTCTTCGCCGCCGTACCGGGCCGTCCACGTCTTCGAACCCGAGTACGGGTCGGTGGCGCCGTACGGCTCGCCGGCCGTGACGGACGACATCAGCGGGATCTGGCTCATGTTCTGGACGCCGCCGGCCACGACGATGTCCGCGGTCCCGCTCATCACGGCCTGCGCCGCGAAGTGCACCGCCTGCTGGGAGGACCCGCACTGCCGGTCGACGGTGACCCCCGGCACCGACTCCGGCAGTCCGGCGCCGAGCGCAGCGATCCTGGCGATGTCGCCGGACTGTGCCCCGATGGTGTCCAGGCACCCCAGGATCACGTCGTCCACCACAGCTGGGTCGAAATCGTTGCGCCCGATCAGGGTTCGGATGACGTGCGCCGCGAGGTCGACGGGGTGCGCGCCGCCGAGGCCACCCCCGCGTCGGCCGACCGGGGTCCGAACTGCGTCCACGATGTATGCCTCTGCCACGTGCTGCTCCTTCGTTGCCGGGACTTCGCTACCGCGGTGCCATGCGGATGGCACCGTCGAGGCGGATGGTTTCGCCGTTGAGCATCGGGTTGGTGACAATCGCCTCGACGAGGTGGGCATATTCGCTGGGGTCCCCGAGTCGGCTGGGATGCGGGACCTGGGCGCCGAGCGACTGCTGCGCCTTCTCCGGGAGGGTGGCGAGCAGCGGGGTCTTGAACAGACCGGGGGCGATGGTGTTCACCCGGATCTGCAGCGACGCCAGGTCGCGCGCGATGGGCAGGGTGGCCCCGACGACGCCGCCCTTCGACGCGGAGTAGGCGGCCTGTCCGATCTGCCCGTCGAACGCCGCGACCGACGCGGTGTTCACGATGACTCCGCGCTCACCTGCGACCGGCTCGTTCTGCGACATCGCGTGGGCGGCGAGGCGAATAACGTTGAAGGTCCCCGTGAGGTTGACCTTGATGATGCGCTCGAACGCGTCGAGGGGAAACGGCCCGTCCTTGCCGACAGTCTTGACGGCGTTGCCGATTCCGGCGCAGTTCACCACGATCCGCAGTCCGCGGTCGATATTGGCCAGTGCAACGGCCTCGGTGACCGCGGCTTCGTCGGTGACATCGGCGGGCACGAACTGCACGGACTCGCCGAGTGCGGTGAGGTCGGCCGGGTCGGCGGACGGCAGGTCGAGCGCGATCACTCGGGCGCCGGACTTCGCCAGCGCGGTGACGGTGGCCAGACCGAGGCCGGATGCGCCGCCGGTGACCAGGGCGGTGGTGCCGGAAATGTTCATGGGTGTACTCCTGTGAAGTAATGAGGGGACGAACGAAGTGGGCGGGTCAGAGGGTGCGGGCGATGAGGTCCTTCATGACCTCGTTGGTGCCGCCGTAGATCTTCTGCACGCGTGCCGCGGTGTACATCTGGGCGATCGGGTATTCCATCATGTAGCCGTAGCCGCCGAAGATCTGCAGGCAGCGGTCGACGATCTCGCACTGCTTCTCCGATCCCCACAGCTTGGCCATCGACGCGGTCGCGGCGTCGAGGGTGCCGTCGATGGCCCGCTGGATGCAGTGGTCGATCAGCGTCTTGCCGGCCAGGACCTCCGTCTTGCACTCCGCCAGCACGAATTTGGTGTTCTGGTAGTCGAGGACCGACTTGCCGAACACGGAGCGATCCTTGGCGTAGCGGATGGCCTCGGTGACGGCGGCCTCGGCCATGGCGACTCCTGTGATGCCGATGCTCAGCCGTTCCCGTGGAAGTTGCTGCATCAACTGGTAGAAGCCCTGGCCCTCGACCTCACCGAGGAGGTTGCCGACGGGAACACGCATGTCGGTGAAGAACAGCTCGCGGGTGTCCTGACCGTGCTGACCGATCTTCTGCAGGACGCGACCGCGTTCGAAGCCGGGCAGGCCATCGGTTTCGGCGACGAGCAGCGAGATGCCTTTCGCTCCGAGGGCGGCGTCGGTCTTTGCGACGATGATCAGCAGATCGCAATGCGAGCCATTGGAGATGAACGTCTTCGACCCGTTGATCACGTAGTCGTCGCCGTTGCGGATGGCGGTGGTTCGCACCGACTGTAGATCCGATCCGGTGCCGGGTTCGGTCATCGCGATGGCGAGGACCAGCTCACCGGTGACCAGTTTCGGCAGCCACCGCGCCCGCTGCTCGGCGGTGCCGAACGCCGAGATGTAGTGGGCGGCGATCGTGGAGTGCACCCCGAACCCGAAGGCGGAATCGTGGGCGAACGTCAACTCCTGCTGGACGACTGCTTCGTGGCCGAAGTTGCCACCGCCACCACCGAATTCCTCGGGAAGGTCGAGGCACAGCAGACCGGCGGCACCAGCTTTGTTCCAGAAGTCACGGTCGACCTGGTGTTGCGCGGCCCAGCGTTCCTGGTGGGGTGTGCATTCCTTGCCGAAGAACTCGGCGGCGTGCTTCCGCAGCACCTGCTGGTCCTCGTTCTCCCACGGGGAGCGGTAGTCGGGAAACAGTTCAGACATGTCGGGTTCTACTTTCCGGTGAAGGCGGGAGCGCGTTTGGCGAGGAACGCGGACTGCCCCTCGTGACAGTCCGCAGACCGTACGGCGATGTGGAAGTTGCGTTTTTCGTGTTCGAGGCCCTGGCTCAGAGACGTCTCGAGTGCGCGCAGGGCGGCGTCCTTGGCCAGCGCCACCGCCAGTGGGGAATTCTTCGCGATCCGCTGCGCGAGAGCAACGGCGTGCGCCAGCGCCTCACCGTCCGGGACCGTCTCGGCGATCAGGCCCGCGGCGCAGGCTTGGTCGGCGGTGCGGAAGTCACCGGACAGCAACATTGCCATGGCCTTCGACTTTCCGACCGCACCGACCAGACGCTGGGTGCCCCCGGCGCCGGGGATCACTCCCAGCTTGACCTCGGGCACTGCGAATTTCGCGGATTCGCCGGCGATGGCGATGTCGCAGGCGAGGGCCAGTTCGCACCCGCCGCCCAGCGCCAACCCCTCGATGGCGGCGACAACGGGTTTGGGGAAGGCCGCGAGGTCGGACCAGAACGTGCCCCCGAACTCCTCCCGCGCGCCGAGCAGCGCGGCGTCGCGGAGAGTGTCGAAGCCGGTGATGTCGGCGCCGGCGCAGAAGGTTCCGCCTGCCCCGGTGATGATCACCGCGCGGATGTCGTCGTCGTGCCGGAGGGCGCGCAACTCTGCGGCCATCGCGGCGAGCAGATCGTTGCTCATGCTGTTCTTCGAAGCGGGGCGGTTGATCTCGAGGATCGCGATGCCGCCCTGCCGGGTTGTGACGAGAATTGCCGGTGTGTCACTCACAGGGTGTCCTTGTAGATATCGGCGTGCGCTGCGCGCATCGCCTTTTTGTCGAGCTTGCCGACACTGGTTCGCGGTAGGTGGTCGAGGAAGACGACCGTGTCCGGCAGCTGCCACTTGGCGAACGACCCGTCGAGGACGCGGTGGATCTCCTCGATCGGCAGGTCGTCGCCGTTCGTGGTGACGACCAGTGCCACCGGCCGTTCCTGCCAGCGCGGGTGGTGGACGCCGACAACAGCGGCTTCGGCGACCTTCGGGTGGGCGACGATCGCGTTCTCCATGTCGATGGACGAGATCCATTCGCCGCCGCTCTTGATGACGTCCTTGATCCGGTCGGTCAGTTTCAGGTAACCATGGGCATCGATCTTGCCGACGTCTCCGCTCCGCCAGTACCCGTCCTGGAAGCGGTCGCTGTCGTCGTCGAGTTTGTGGTAGCGCTCGATGATCCAGGGCCCGCGGAGCAGGATCTCACCCTGCGCCTGTCCGTCGTGCGGGAGGTCGTTGCCGTCGGCGTCGACGATCCGGATGTCCACGCCGTTGACCGGAAGACCCTGCGAGCGTTTGAGATCCCACTTCTGCTCGTCGGTCAGCGTGGTGCGCAGCGACGGCTTGATCGCACCGTTGGCGGTGACGAAGGGCGTGGTCTCGGTGGCGCCGTAGCCGTGCAGGATGTCGGCCCCGGTCAGGTCGTGGAAGCCGCGCATCATCGACAGGGGCGGTTCGGTGGCGCCGGAGAGCAGTTTCGTCCGCCGGAAATCGGGTTTGACGTCCAGGGTCCTGATGTAGTCGAGCATCGGCTCGAAGATCGCCGGCGCACCGTTGGCGACGGTGACCTCTTCCGCGATCATCTCGTCGACCAGTACCGACGTGTCCTCGGCCATGTACCGGCCGGGAAGCACGATCTTCGCGGCAGTGTAGGTGCCGGTTTGCGGTAGCCCCCACGACTGTCCGTGGAACATCGGGGTGATGAGCATGACGGCGTCGTCCGCGCTCATGCCGAGCGCGGCGGCCTGACTCATGGTGTGCAGGTAGATTCCGCGGTGGGAGTAGTAGATTCCCTTGGGCCGCCCCGTGGTTCCGGTGGTGTAACACGCACTGTAGGTGGCGTGTTCGTCGATCATGGGCCAGTCGTACACCTCGCTCGCTTCGGCCATGAGTTCCTCGAAGTGGTGGACGTTCTCGAGCGTGGTGCTGATCTGCGACATCGGTTTGTCCGACATCAGCACCCAGCCCTTGACGTTCGGTGCGTTCGGGGCGAGGGCTTCGGCGACCGGCAGCAGGGACTCGTCGACGAAGATGAAGCGCGCGTCGCTGTGGCCCACCACGTACGCGAGGTCCTCGGACGACAGCCGCAGGTTCATCTGCAGCATCGCCGCGGCGATACCCGGTATCGCCCAGTACAACTCGTAGTGCCGCTTGCTGTTCCAGTCCAGGATGCCGACCATGTCGGCCGGCCCGATCCCGAGCCGGGTCAGGACGTTCGCCGCCTGCTGGATCCGGCGGTAGGCGTCGGCGTAGGTGTAGCGGTCCCACCCGCCGTCCGCGGTGCGGAACACGATCTGCTGTTCCGGGTAGGTGCGGGCCGAGTGCCGGATCAGGGTGGTGGTGTTCAGCTGGTAGTGGTCACCGTGTGTGGACGGTAAGCCCTGGATGATCGCGTTCGTCATCACTGCTCCTCAGATGCGTTCGATGATGGTGGTGTTGGCGGTGCCGGTCGCCTCGCAGATGGTCTGCAGCCCAACCGACACGCCGGTGCGCTCGAGCTCGCACAGCAGGTCGGTGAGCATCCGGGCGCCGGTCGATCCGAGGGGATGGCCGATGGCGACCGATCCGCCGTTGACGTTGAGCTTGTCGTCGGGGACCCCGAATTCCTGCGCGAACATGATCGGGACCCCGGCGAAGGCCTCGTTGACCTCGAACAGATCGATGTCGTCGACCCCGAGACCGGAGAACTCCAGGGCCTTGCGGGTGGCGTCGAGGACCGCGGTGAACTGGAGGACCGGGTCGGCGCCTGCCACCGACAGTGCGCGGAACCGTGCTCTGGGGACCAGTCCGTGGCGTTCGGCGAACGCGCGGTCGGCGATCAGCAGGGCTGCGGCGCCATCACTGAGCTGCGACGAGTTCGCGGCGGTGGTGCGCCCGTCGGCGGCGAACACCGTCTTCAACGATGCCATCTTGTCGCGGTCGAGGTGCTCGCGGATGCCCTCGTCACGGTCGACGAGCGCGCTGGCCGGATCGTCCGGGTTCACCCGCACCGGTACCAGCTGCTTGCGGAACTTTCCTGCCCGGGTCGCGGCGAGAGCGCGCCTATGGCTGCTGGCGCTGAAGGCGTCCAGGGCAGCCCGGCCGAGGTCGAATTTTTCGTTCATCAGCTCCGACGACGGGCCCTGCGCCACGAGGGTGCCGTCGTAGCGGGCGAGTTCGCGCGGGCTGTAGTGCGGTCCGAGCGGCGCCCCGGGCACCATCGCGGCCGGCATCGGCACCTGCGACATCGACTCGACACCGCAGGCGATCGCGAGATCGTAGGAGCCCGCGAGCACGCCCTGCGCGGCGAAGCTGACCGCCTGCTGACCCGACCCGCACTGCCGGTCGACGGTCACCGCGGGCACCGACTCCGGAAAGCCGGCGGCGAGCACGGCGTGCCGGCCGATGTTGCCCGCCTGTTGTTCCTGCTGCAGTACGCAACCGGTGATCACGTCGTCGATCCGGGCGGGATCGATGCCGGTGCGGTCGACCAGCGCCCGCAGCGTCTGTCCTAGCAGGTCGACCGGGTGCCAGGCGCTCAGCGCCCCGCCTCGCCGCCCGACCGGGGTGCGGACGGCGCCGACGATCACGGCTTCGCGAATGGTCATGCTGGTACTCCTTGTTCAGGTGTCTGAATTCCGATGAGGGGTATGTCGACCCGCTCGGCGAGTTCTTCCCATTCCTTGCTGGTGCGGGTGGCGAAGATGCGCTCGAGTTCGTCGCGTTCCCCCGCGACGCCGAGGGCGTCGCGGGTGCGGGACCAGAAATGCGGTTCGAGCGCCGCGAGGGCGATGTGCCCGTCGGAGGTGGCGTAGATGCCGTATCCGGGGACGGCGCCACCGAGCGGGGTCGAGGAATGCCCCATCAGGCCGTGGCGCACCGCGGCGCCCGCATCGGCTGCCGCATCCGCGAGTATTACTCGGTAGCGTTGTCCCTCAAATGTTTTCGACGACGCACCGAGAGCGAGTAGCGCTGCCGACACGGCACGTTCGGCGCCGAGCATGTCGGCGACGGGGACGGTGGGCATGAGCGGCGGCTGCAGTGTGCCGTTCACCGCCTGGTAGGTCAGGTCGTGACCGGGTAGGTCCTCGAGCGTGCCGTCGTGGCCGACGATCTCCACGTGCGCGAGTCGCGGGTGGACCGACTGCAGCTCGGTGAGCCCGAGTCGGCGCAGCGCGGAGGGCCGCATGGCGGTCACCAGTAGGTCGGAGGCAGCCAACTCGGCGTCCAGGCGTTCGCGTGCCGCCGGATCCTTCAGGTCCAGCGTGAGAACCTTCTGGCCCTGCGTGAGTTCGCGATACCACTGCGGTGACGCGCTGTGAAGCGGATCCCCTTCGGGCGGTTCGATCTTGGTGACCGCCGCTCCCATCGCCTGCAGGCGGGCGACGGCGAGTGGTCCCGGCAGATTCACGGCAAGCGTGACGACTCGCACGCCGTCGAGCGACTTGGATTCGCGCATCAACATTCCCTTCGTTGCTATACAACTGTATCGGAAAATATTTGTTTGTAAATAGAACTGGTCGCCGATATTGCGGCGCGCAAGTCGGGGCGACTCGGAGTGCGCAATGCGGTGGGCTTTACATAAGAATGTTTTACGATACGGTTGTATAGTAGGATGTGATGCCAACACGGGCGGTGCGGTGAGAGTCGAGTGCCGTTGTCGCAACCGGGCTCAACCGCAGCACGCAATCACCACAACTGAGGGAATCAGTCATGAGCAATGCCCAACTCACCGTCGCCGGTGCAGCAGGTACCCGGCCCGTCCTGGCCGACAAGTTCCGCCTCCAGGACAAGGTGGTCGTGATCACCGGAGCGTCGTCGGGGCTCGGGGTCGCGTTCGCCGCGGCATGTGCCGAGGCCGGTGCGGACGTGGTGGTGGCCGCACGGCGCGCACACCTGCTGGAAGAAACCCTCGACACGGTGACCGGCACCGGTCGCCGTGGCCTCGCTGTGGCCGCGGACGTCTCGAACGCCGACGACTGCCGCAAGGTGGTCGATGCGGCCGTGGAGCGGTTCGGGCGCGTCGACGTTCTGGTCAACAACGCCGGCATCGAAGACCACGCCCCCGCCTCGCGGCTGTCGTTGGCCGAGTTCGAACGTGTCGTCGCGGTGAACCTCACGGCATGCTTCTCGATGGCTCAGGCGGTCGCCTTGGCGATGGCGCCGGGCTCGTCGATCGTGAACGTGGCCAGCGTCATGGCGCACACCACGCTCGACGCCCCGACGACGGCGTACTCGGCGTCGAAGGCCGGGCTCATCGGTCTCACCAGGTCGCTCGCACGACAGTGGTCGGGGCGCAAGGGAATTCGGGTCAACGCACTGCTCCCGGGGTTCTTCCCCTCGGAGATGACCGACGGCCTCCCCGGCGAACTCATCGGTCACCGACTCGTCATGGGCCGCCTCGGCGATCCGGCCGAACTCGCCGCGGCGATGGTCTTCCTCGCTTCCGATGCCAGCAGCTACATGACCGGTAGCCAGCTCGTGGTGGACGGTGGGTTGCTGCTCTCATGAGTCACCCGATCAGCGAGCGGCGGGTCGTCGTCGCCGGCGTATCCACACGAGTGCTCGAAGTCGACGGAGATGGGCCGCCGATCCTGCTGCTGCACGGTTTCACCGACTCGGCGGACTCGTGGCGCCCGCTCATGCAGGTGTTCGCGAGCCGGGGGCGCCGCGCCGTGGCGGTCGATCTGCCCGGCAGCGGTCGCGCCGATCGGCTGGCCCGCCCGGCGTTGCCCCACCACGACGCGTTCGTCGACGGATTCGTGCGTGCCTACGCCGAGCACGGCGATGCGGTTGCGGTGGGAAACTCGCTCGGCGGCCTGCTCGCGCTGCGCGCGGCCGCGCGCAGCGAGGTATCGCTGAGCGCCGTGGTCGGCATCGGGCCGGCAGGCCTGGCCTACGGCTGGCGGCTGCGATATCTCACGGCGGTCCTACGCTGCCTGGACCCGATGCTGCAGTTCGTCGACCGGGCACCCGTCCCCGCAACGCTGGTCCGCCGCGGCGCCGCGCGGTTCTATGCGCGTGGCCTAGCCGCGGGCCGCGGCGAGGCGGGGCTCGCGCTGCGGTACGCGGAGCACGTGCAGGGCATGCGCGATGTGGGCAGGTTGCGCGGCGATCTGCTCGCGCTGAGTCGGGAGGGTGATCGCGACCCCCTGCGGACCGACCGGATCCGCATACCGGTCCTGTTGATCTGGGGCCGCAAGGACAGGCTGGCCGATCCGAACAGCGCGCCCGCTTTCCTGGCCACGGTGCCCACCGCAACGCTCGAAACCCTCGACAATTGCGGCCACTGCCCGCAACTCGAGGAACCGGGCCGCATCGCCGACCTGATCCTGTCCACCCCCTGCAACCAACCGAAACCGAAAGCAGAAAGCTAATGGGCTCCACCCCGAGCGCGAGCAACATCGATCGCGTCATCGCAACCATCGTCAACGGCATCGAGGTCGCCAGGTACGGCGGCCTCAAGACCGAGGAGGATCCCGCACCGCACGACGTCGTCGCGCACGAACCGGTGTACCGGCTCCGGCACTACTACCCGGACTCGCCGGCCGGGCTGTCGCCGGTCATTCTCGTACCGCCGCTGTCGCAGGTTGCCGTCGTGTGGGATATTTCGCCGCAGACCAGTGCGGTCGCGATGCTGCGCGAGCAGGGCCTCGACCCGTGGGTGGTCGACTTCGGTGATCCGGCGGTCGAGCCGGGCGGCAACGCGCGCACCTTCGGTGACCACGTGCTCGCCGTGGTCGACGCGGTGCAGCGGGTGCGGCAGGCGACCGGTCGGGACGTGCACCTGGTCGGGTACTGCCAGGGCGGCATCTTCTGCTACGCGGCGACCGCATATCTCGGCAATGCCGGGGTTGCGAGCGTGATCGCCCTGGGCAGCCCTCTGACGACCCTCGACATCGACCGCATCGTTCCGCAGGACCTGTTCTGGGGCATCGTCGGGCTGGAGAGCAAGATCATCGGCAAGACCGGCCTTCCCCGATGGTTCGTCACGCAGCTGTTCAACTGGTCGAGCCCGCATCGCAACATCCGCAACGACATCGAGTTCCTGCTCGCCCTGCACGACCGCGAGTCGCTGCTGCCACGCGAACCGCAACGCAAATTCCTCAAGACCGGTGCGTGGGTCAGCTGGTCTGGTCCGGCTCTCGTCGAACTGCTCGAATTGCTCGCGGACAACCGCCTGGTCGAGGGCGGCGTCGTGATCGGTGACCGCACCGTCGGATTCGCGGATATCACCTGTCCGATCCTCACCTTCGTCGGTGAGGCCGACTTTCTGGCACCGCCGGCAACGGTGCGCGCCGTCCGGCGGGCGGCACCCAACGCCGACATCCACGAATGCACGCTGCCCGTCGGACATTTCGGGCTGCCCGTCAGCTCGCACGCCAAACAGAAAACCTGGCCCGGCATCGGTGCGTGGGTGCGCTGGACGAACGGCGAGGGCGACCTGCCGGACTTCATACACGAACTCGAGCCGTCCTCCGGCAACGAGCAGCCGGCCCCACGCGGAAGCGTCGCTGGACTGACCTACGGCGCCGGTCTCGTCGCCGAGACCGGGCTCAGCCTCCCCGCCACCCTGTCGCGCGCCGGGAAGCACCTGGCAAACACGGTCGTCGAGCTGTCGAGGGAGGCGGTCGCTGCTGCGCCCCGCCTGGTGCGGCTCGAATCGATGGGTCCGCGCACGAAGATCTCCTACGGTGCGCTGCTCGACGGCCTGGCCCGCTCGCGACCTGACAAGGCGGCCTTCCTGTTCGCCGATCGCGTGCACACCCACGCGGAAACCAAACAGCGCATCGACAGCGTGGTCTGCGGGCTGGTGTCGGCGGGAGTTCGCAAGGGCGAGCGCGTCGGAGTGCTCATGCACACCCGCCCGAGCTCACTCGTCGCAATCGCGGCCCTCAACCGCATCGGTGCGGTCGCCGTGTTACACCGCCCGGGGCACGACCTCGACGAAGAGGTACGGCTCGGGCACGTGACGAAGATCCTGGCCGACCCCGAGCACGCGGCGACCGCGACAACAACCGCGCTGCCGGTGTTCGTGCTCGGCGCAGTCCACGAAGACCGCGTCATCCCCTCCGGCGCGGTCGACCTGGAGCAGGTGGATCCCGACCACGTGCGCCTGCCCGCCTGGTACCGGGCGAACCCGGGGTGCGCCGGCGACGTCGCGTTCGTACTCTTCGGCGGGGTGGGGGAGCAGACCCGCGCCGATCTGATCACCAACGGGCGGTGGGCGATCTCCGCATTGGCAGCCTCGACCGCGTGCGCGTTGACCCCGGGCGACACGATCTACTCGAGCAGCCCGCTGCACCACCCGACCGGCCTACTGCTGGCGACGGCCGCCGCAACCGCGTCCGGTGCCCGCGTGGCACTGATCGACGAGTTCGACCCGGAGACGTTCTGGTCTCAGGTGCGCCGGTACCGGGCCACGGTGGTGACCTATACCCGGGACATGCTCGAGCCGCTGGTCGACGCGCCGGAGCGAATCCGGAAGAACCACCCCATTCGGCTCTTCGTGGGCTCGGCGATGCCGGCCGACCTGTGGCGGCGGGTCAGTGACCGGTTCGAATCGATCGGCGTGCTGGAGATGTACGCCTCGACGCGTTCGGACGCCATCCTCGGCAATGTCAGCGGCCGCAAGATCGGTTCGGTGGGCAAACCGCTGCCGGGGACGCCACGAGTGTGCGTCGTCGAGATGGAGGACGGCCGGATCCGCACCGGCGAGGACGGCTACGCGGTGCCTGCCCGGCCCGGAGAGGTCGGCCAACTGCTCGTCGACGCCTCGGGGAAGATATTCGCCGGCAACGACATCGCGCTGCGCGGTGTGTTCGGCGGGGACGACGAGTGGATGGCCACCGGCGACCTGTTTCGCGTCGACCGGGACGGTGACTTCTGGTTCGTGACCTCGATGCCCGGCGTCACCGAACAGCCCGACGTGTGCCTCCTCGAACTCGGGACGGTGGAGGCTGCCACCAGCTGAACCCTCCGTAGTGCGACCTGAACGAGGGCGCCCGAATGACTCCGGCTGTGCGGTGTGGTGGCGTTTCACCTGGGCATCCAGCGCCAGAGCCGACCCGTCGGTTCGACTGAGACCGCCTGAGCGCCGGCGCTGACGGCAGGCGTCCAGGATCTGGATCGGCCCCACCGCGCGAGCGACGGCTCGCTCCCGCCTCGCCTATCTCGCCGGCGGGCGACGCACCCGGCCGGTCGCGGTTCTCCGACCGGCCACAGTGTGCGGGAAGGGGTGCTCCCTGAACGTGTTCGGGTCGGGACGGGCCGGGCCCGAAAATCCCTTGAACAGTGTTGTATTGAAAACTCATGCGTTCTAGAATGGGGGTATGGCAACGGTCGAGTACGACTCGGCGGAGCCGGGCGGATCGGGGACCCGCCGGTACCGCTCTCCGCTGCGTCGGATGCAGGCAGCTCAGACCCGGGCGGTCGTACTCGAGGCCGCCACCAGGTTGTTCGCCGAGCACGGCTGGGTCGGCACCGGCATGAGGGATGTCGCGCGGGCCTCGGCGGTTTCAGTCGAAACCGTCTACACGACGTTCGGATCCAAGGCCCACCTGTTGAAGGCGGCGCTGGAGGTCGCCATCGTCGGCGATGACGCTCAGGTGCCGTTGGCCGACCGGCCCGTCTACACGGCGATCGGTACAGGGCGCACGACCGGCGACCGCACCGAGACGGGTGCGCGCATGATCGCCAGGATCAACGAGCGCATCTACCGCCTGGCCGTGGCAATCCGCCAGGGTGCGACGGCGGATGCCACGCTCGCAGCGGTGGCCGCCGACCTGGAGGGGCAGCGCAGGCGCTCGGTCGCCGACGTCGCAAACCTCATCATGGGCCGTCACGCCGATACCGGTCAGGTCGACGAACTGTGGGTCCAGACCGGCGACCAGGTCTACGCCCTGCTCGTGGACGAATGCGGTTGGAGTCGCGTCCGCTACGAGTCATGGTTGATCGACCGCATCGAAGAAATCCTCGACCGCCCGGTGTGACACACGGGCGCCATTGTCTGGAGTAGGTCATGACAACCGACACTCTGCCGCCCGCCGACACTCGGATCATGCGCATCGTCCACAGCGCGCTGCGCCGCGATATCGCTCGCGCCGTGCAGGTGCTGCGCACAGCACCTCCGCCCGCGCAGACCCAGCGGGTCGCCCTCGCCGATCATCTCGTGTGGATGATGCATTTCCTGTACCTGCACCACAGCGGAGAGGACCGTGGGCTCTGGCCGCTGGTCCGTGAATTGAACCCGGCCGCCGGAGCACTGCTCGACGCGATGGACGCGGACCACGCGCGAATCGGCCCCGAGATGGAGCACGTCACCGCTGCGGCAACCGAATATCGTGCGCATCCGGCTGCCCGAGAAGACCTTTCGCATTCCCTCATCGCTCTCGAACAGGTTCTGTTGCCGCATCTGCAGCGCGAAGAGGACGAGATGATGCCTGTCGTCGCCCGCACCCTGACCCGTCGTCAGTGGGATGACGTGGAGCAGCAGGTGTTCATCGCCTCGAAGACCAAGCGGGAGCTGGGGGTCGAAGCTCACTGGATTGTCGACGGTGTCGATCGGGAAGACTACGACGTCACCGTCGGCAAAGTCGATCCCGCGACCCGGTTCATGCTGATCCATACGTTCAAACGACCATATCGGCGGGCATGCGCCGCCCGGTGGGGCGCCGATCTGGACGTGAGCCCGCGGCTTCACCGGCCACCCCGCACCGAGGGCTCGGCAGAACTGTGGATCGACGTCCCGGCTCGGCAGCTGTACGACGCGGTCGCCGACGTCACCCGTATCAGCGAACGCAGCCCCGAGTGCCGCAGCTGCGCATGGCTACCGGGACGGCCGCCGGGGAGCGTGGGCGCCCGATTCCGGGGGCACAACCGCGCACATCACATGCGCTGGTCCCGGGTCTGCGAGGTGACCGCCGCCGATCCGGGCAGGAAGTTCGAATTCCACACGGTGTCGGATCGGCGCAACCCGCTGTACCACGACTCGACCACCTGGTCATACACCTTCAGAGCGGACGGCGACAGGACACGGGTGACGCACTCGTATCGGATCGACGTACTGCCGTACCGCCCGCTGCTCTCGCTCTACTCACGCCTGCAGCCGCAGCACCGGGACATGCGGCCGCAGATACGGCAGAATCTGGAGGCGCTGCGACGGCAGGCGCTCGCCGGCACGCCGACCGGGCCCCTGCCCCGAACGGCTTGATGTGATGCCAGGTGACTGCAGGAAGCGCCGTATTCGTGGGTAGGGCCCGCACACTCGCTCAGGTGTACCGACGCTTCGGTGAGGTCGACGCCGCCGACACGTCGCCGCTGTACGCGCGGGTCGCCGTCGCCCTGAGTGAATCCGACGAGGCGCTGCGCGCCATCGAGGCGGCGCAGGCGCGCAAGCGGCACCCCACGGTGATCCTCGCCGCGCTGCACGACCTCGCCCTCGCGGGACGCGCCCCGGCGCTGGCCGCGGCCTATGCCGCGGCGGACGGCGACGCTGCCGCCGCTGCGGCGATCGACACGCTGCTGCGAATGACCGACTCGGTCGTGGCGCTTGCCGTGCGTCGGAAGATGCGGGCCAACGAGACCGGACGCTGCGCCGTGCTGTATCCGGCCATTGCCGAGGCGGCGCGCCGGGTCGGCGCGAATTCGGTGGGGCTGATCGACGTGGACTGTTCGGCCGGGCTCAATCTCAATGTCGATCGCGTGGGCATCACGTACGGCAACGGACAGTCGCTGGGCGACCCGTCCTCTCCCGTGCAGCTGTCGGCGTCGATCGTGGGGGACAGGCCCGTGCCGACGCGGGCGATGCCCGAGGTGGTCGCCCGGGTCGGCGTCGACCTCGATCCGGTCGACGTGACCGACGCGGATGAGGCCCGATGGTTGCGCGCCTGCCTGTGGCCGGATCAGCCGGAGCGGACCGCGAGGCTCGAGGCGGAGATGGCGTTGGCGGCGACAGGCCCTCCGCTGCTGCTGCACGGTGACGCCGTCGAGGTGATGCCGGACGCCGTCGCCAGTGTGCCCGCGGACGCCATGCCTGTCGTCACCACGACGTGGGCGCTGTCGCGCTTCCCGCTCGAGAACCGGCTGCGCTTCCTGCACCGCCTCGACGAAGCGGCGGCCAGCCGGCCGGTGGCGTGGGTGTCAGCGGAGGGAGTCGGAGTCGCGCCGACGATACCGACACTTGGCGATCGCCGCGCCTCCGGCCACAGCATCATCGGTTTGGCAGTGTTCGACGGGTCGGCTCTGCACGCCGAGGCCATCGGCCGCTGCTGGTCTCAGGGGCGCTTGCTGGCGTGGCTGGCAGACTCCTGACGGAGTGCCCGGCGCCGGCAACGATGTGGGGATCGTCCGGGTCGAATCCTGATCGCACGGCGCCGCTCACCGACGAAGCACGGAGGTCGGCGTCGTCTCCCGAGGTCGGCAAATTTACTCGCTGTGATCGGGGGGTGGGGCGTCAGTGTTGCGGTGAGTCAGGCTGTGGTCGGCCAGGGTCGGGCGTGTGTCGGCGGGTGAGGATTTTCTCGCTTCGCTACTGTCGCAGCCGCGCGCTTCGCCGGAGACTTGTTGCTCCCAGTACGAATCCGATCGTGCCCGTGATGCCCACGGAACTCCCATGCGATGTCCTCTCTGTGCGCGTGGTGGAGGAGATCGCGCTTCCCGTCACGTCAGATCGCGCGATTGGCGGCCTGTCTTGCCACTGCCGAGCCGTGTCTTTCCTTTGTACGCCTCAGCAGTGAGGTCCGTCGTGCCCAGCGGACCGGGTCGGTGACCTCGCGGCTCGCCTACTGGGCGAATTGGAAGTATCGGCCGGCGCTCGAGCTCACGTTCGTTGCCTTAACTGAATATGCGGGGTAGACCTGAGGTACGGATCCACGGCAGACCAAGGTTGGACCGGAAGAGAAGATTCCACCTCTCGGTCGTGGCGCCCAGCACGAGTTGTAGGCACCCACGCAAAAGCACGGCCCACTAACTGGGCTCAGCGCGGTGGGCTTGCGTCAGACGGGGGGATGTCTGACGCCGAGGCCACATTTCACCCCGCGCAACCATGCAGGTTGGTAACCAGATGTTCGTGCTCGCGGGCGGCGCCCCCTTGACCAGGGGCGCCGCCCGACGTGTGTCTGTGGAACGACCTGTTCGGGCGGGCGATCGGGGTGCAGCGGAAACCCGGACGATGTGAATCGATGGTGCCCATCGATTCACAGAGAAGGAGAGCGCATGCTGGTGGCCTTCAGTGTCAGCCCGATGGGCGGGGATTCCGACAGCGTCGGTGCAGCGGTCGCCGCTGCCGTGCGGGTGGTCCGCGAGTCGGGGCTGTCCAATGAGACCACGTCGATGTTCACCACCGTCGAGGGTGAGTGGGACGAGGTAATGGCCGTCGTGAGGCGTGCGACGGACGTTCTGCTGGAACAGTTTCCGCGGGTCAGTCTGGTTCTCAAAGCGGATATCCGGCCGGGGCGCAGTGATCAGCTGCGAGCGAAGGTCGAGTCGGTCGAGCGCTACCTGACCGACTGAGGCTCGGTCATGCGCCCTCACCGTGTTCGCCGGCGTAGTTGCGGGCGAGTTCCGCGCCGATCCGGGCGAGCTCGGCCCGGACCGATCGCGGTTCGAGCACCTCGACCGTCGCACCCCAGCCGGCGAGGTTCCGGGCGATATCCAACGGGGTCGGTGCGGCGAGCCGGACCCGGGCGCGACCGTCGTCGTCCGCACCGTCCGTGTGGCAGTGCCGCCCGAACTGATCGCGCAGTATCGGCACGAACCTGGCGTCGATGAGCACGGTCGCCCAGATCGTCGAGCGCCGCTGTTCCACCTCGCCGACCACGTCTTCCCACGCCGCGGCGAGTGTGAAGTCGTCGGGGCGCTCGGCGGGCTGCTCCGTCGATTCGGCGTGGACGATCCGGTCGACTCGGAAGGTCCGCTGCGCCCGTTCGGTCCCGGCCAGGAGATACCAGATGTCGTCCTTGTCGACGAGACCCCACGGATCGACCAGCCGCTCGGACCGTTGCCGGGCGCTGTTCGTATAGGTCAGGCGCACTTTCCGCCGCCGGATCACGGCGGCCTGCAGCAGGTCGACCATCTCGGGCCTGCGGCGATCGCGCTCGCCCCACCGGGTGGGATCGATCATGGTGGCACTGGCGGCGGCCTCGGCATCGGCCCGGAAGGTCTGCGGCAGTGCCCGAACGAGTTTGCGCAGCGCCGCCTTGGCCTCGCCCGAGACAGCGGCGGCCGGGCCGACCAGCAGGAACAGGGCCTGCGCCTCGGTCGCGGACAACCCGCTGAGGTCGGTGCGAGCGCCGCCCACGAGCGACCACCCGCCGCCGCGCCCGGACTGCGGGTAGACGGGGATGCCCGCAGCGGACAACGCCTCCAGGTCACGGCGAGCGGTGGCGACGGACACTTCGAGTTCGTCGGCCACTTCGGCGGCGGTCACCCGACCCCGGGACTGCATCAGCAGGAGGGTCGCGACGAGTCGGTCAGCGCGCATGTCTTAAGTCTCCCTCGGAAAGTGCTCAATTGGTGAGCACTTTGAGTCGGAGGATGGGTGTTGTCACCGACCGAGGAGGAACCACCCATGTTGCGAGGACTCACCACCGTCAACTTCTACGCCGACGACCTCACGGCCGCCCGGGCCTGGTACACCGAACTACAGGGGGTCGAGCCGTACTTCGTGCGCTCGGTGGAGGGGGCGCCCGCCTACATCGAGTTCCGGATCGGCGACTACCAGCACGAACTCGGCATCATCGACAGCCGGTTCACGGCGCCCGACCGGTCATGCGGAGCCGAGAACACGATGACCTACTGGCACGTCGACGATCTGGAGGCGAGCGTCGAGCGACTGCTGTCGCTGGGTGCCACCCTGCACGGAAAGCCGGTCGATCACGGGCCGGGATTCGTCACCGCGTCCGTGGCCGACCCGTTCGGGAACATCCTCGGCGTGATGTTCAATCAGCACTACCTGGACATTCTGGCTGCGAAGGCAGGCGCCTGATGGACACCCACGATGTGAACACCGTCGTCGCTCGCACGACCGCCCAGTGGCGTGCCTGGCTTTCGGAGAATTCCCGGACCGAGAACGAGGTCTGGCTGATCATCCACCACAAGGACAGCGAAACGCCGGGCGTGCGATACCACGAGGCGATCGAGCAGGCCCTGTGCTTCGGGTGGATCGACGGCCTGCACCGCAGACGAGACACCGACAGTTCTCAACTGCGTTTCACCCCGCGCACCCCGCGCAGCATCTGGAGCCGGGTGAACCGGCGGCGCGCGGCGGACATGATCGAGCAGGGACTGATGACCGAGCACGGTTATGCCGCCATCGATCTGGCCAAGGCCAAGGGCACCTGGGAGAACATGGCGAATGGGGACAGCGCGGTCGTCCCCGGCGATCTGCGGGCAGCGTTCGGGCGAAACGACGCTGCACGCGCGAACTTCGAAAAGTTTCCGCCGTCTTCGACACGGTTGATCCTGGAGTGGATAGCGTCAGCCAGGAAGCCGGACACGAGGCAGCGGCGGATCGAGCGGACGGTCACGCTGGCGGCGATGAACCTCCGGGCCAATCATCCGGGGGTCCGGGTCCCGGACGGTGTGCGGTAGCCGTCGCGGGACCGGTGTCCGATCGGCGACAGGGGAGACGGGAGACGACATGGACTGGCCGCACGAACTCGCCGATCAGCTCGGCTGGCACTGGGAGCAGCAGTTGCGTCCCCGGCTGGAGGGGCTGACCGACGAGGAGTATTTCTGGGAACCCGCGCCGGACGGCTGGAGTGTTCGCCCGCGCGGCGAGTCGCAGGCGCCGGTTCAGGCCGGAAGCGGCGCGTTCACTATCGACTTCGCGTTTCCCGAACCGGACCCGCCACCGGTCACCACCATCGCGTGGCGGCTCGGGCACGTGATCGTCGGCGTCTTCGGCATGCGGATCGCCAGTCACTTCGGCGGGCCGCCGGTCGACTATCAGACGTTCGACTACGCCGGCACCGCGGCTGAGGCGCTTGCACAACTCGACGACAACTATGCGGCCTGGTCTGCAGGTGTCCGAAGCCTCGGAGTCGAGGGTTTCGCCCGGCCGTGCGGCCCGAGCGAGGGACCGTTCGCGGATTATTCGATGGCGGCATTGGTGTTGCACATCAACCGGGAGGTCATCCATCACGGCGCCGAGGTGGCGCTGCTCCGCGATCTCTATCTGCACCGGCCGATACCCTGACCGGAATCCGGGTCGGCTCCACAGGTTTCACTCCCGGGGCCGCCCGGATCTGCGAAGCTCGGGTATGGCACCGAATCGGCGGGTTCTCCTGTTGGTGTGCGTCCTCGCTCTCCTGGCCGCGTGCACGTCGAACACCTCGTCCTCCGATTCGTCCTCTTCTGACGCGAGCAGCGGTTCTGCCGTCGCGGCGGCGGATCCGGCGCAGGCCGACGTCGTGATGAAGATCGTGCGCGACACCATGGCGGAGAGCCACCTGAAGGCGGTGATCGTGCGCGTCACGGTCGACGGCAAGGAAATCGTCACCCAGGCGGTCGGGGAGTCGATGACCGGGGTGCCGGCGACCACCGACATGCACTTCCGCAACGGAGCCGTCGCCATCTCCTACGTCTCCACGTTGCTGCTCCAACTCGTCGACGAGAAGAAGGTGAGTCTCGACGACACGGTGTCGAAGTGGTTGCCCGACGTTCCGAACGCCGACCGCGTGACGCTCCGACAGCTCGCCCAGATGACGTCGGGCTACGTCGACTACGTCATCGGCAACACCGAATTCGCCGACGCCCTCTACGCGGAGCCGTTCCGCAACTGGACGCCTGAGGAACTCTTGGCGTTCGCGACGTCCAAGCCTCTCCTCTACGAACCCGGGACCAATTGGAACTACGCCCACACCAACTACGTCATCCTCGGGTTGGCTCTCGAGAAGATCACCGGTCAGCCGATGACGAAACTCATGCAGGACAAGGTGCTCGGTCCGCTCGGCCTCGACAACACCACGGATCCGGGGACGGCGGCGATCACCGAACCCGTCCTGCACGCGTTCTCGTCCGAGCGGCGTGAGGCCCTGCAGATCCCGCCCGGTGCACCGTTCTACGAGGAATCCACGTACTGGAACCCGTCGTGGACCATCACTCACGGAGCCATCCAGACCACGAACATCTACGATCTCCACGACACGGCTGTCGCCATCGGCACCGGTGAGCTGCTCTCGCCCGAGTCCTACGAGGCCATGGTGTCGACGGACCTGCGCGGCAAGACGACCGCGCTGCCCGGCTGCACCACCTGCTTTCCGCAATCGGAAAGCTACACCTACGGGCTCGGACTGCCGATCGTGGGCAACTGGCTGATGCAGAACCCGCTGTTCAGCGGATCCGCGGCGGCCGAGGCGTATCTGCCCTCGCAGAAGATCGCCATCGCCGTCGCCGTCACCTACGAGCAGGCCGCCTTCGACGACGCGGGGTCCTACAAGAACGAGGCGGACAGGCTGTTCCGGAAGATCGGCGCTCAACTCGCTCCGAACGACGCGCCGCCGATGGCCGTCGGCTAGCGTTCGCCCGCGACCCGGCCGAGTCGACGGACGAGAGACCGCACCACCGGGCCGTAGGTCGCCGCGAGTATGGAGTCGAGGGGTCCGGGAGCGGACATCGTCATCGTGATCCGCGAGCCGGCACCGCGGGGTGCGACGGCGTGCTCGAGCGCCATCGGTCCCACCCGCCACGTCCAGGAACGGCCCGGTGTCTTGGCCGAGATCGATGCGGGAACGGGCACGATCCAGAGCAGTCGCGCCGCTCCACGCCGGCCGGCCTGAATTTCGGGGGATCCGAGACCCCACGCGCCGCGAACGTGCGGCGCCCACTCGTGCCAGCGTGAGGGCCGAGAGATGAGCGCCCACGCGACGTCCACCGAGGCGTCGGAATCAGCTGAGAAGGAATGCGGCACGGCGAAGGAATACCCGGTTTCGACCCCGGCAGACACCGCAGATGCGGCTCGGGGAGGGGGCGGACGTGAACACCGGGTGAATTGGCCCGTGTCGAGTTGCATGTAACTCGGGGTACTGGCCACGCTTGTGGGGAACGGCGAGGGAGGGAGCCGATCATGCTCGTTCGTCTACCCGGGGTGTATCGGCCCCAGCGTGACACCTGGCTGCTCGCCGAGGTGCTGGCGGCCCGAGATCTCGGACCGGGCACCCGTGTGCTCGATCTCTGCTGTGGCACAGGGGCGTTGAGTGTCGAGGCGTGCGCGGCGAGAGCGGGGTGGGTGACGGCGGTCGACGTGTCACGCCGGGCCGCGATCAGTACGTGGCTCAACGCCAAACTGAACCGCCGGACGATCCGCGTCGTGAGGGGCGACCTGGTGGACTCCGTCCGGACGCTTCGCTTCGACGTGGTCGTGGCCAACCCGCCCTACGCGCCGGCGACGGACGACGGCAGGCCGGGCCGGGTGCTCGCGCGGGCATGGGATGCCGGCGTCGACGGGCGCGCCGTGCTCGATCGGATCTGCAGCGAGGCCCCGGACCTTCTCGCCCCCGGCGGCACCCTGCTCCTCGTCCAGTCGACGCTCAACGGAGTGGACAAGACGCGGGCGATGCTGGAGGAACGGGGACTGCGGGTGGACGTGGTCGCGTCGGAGGACGTGCCGTTCGGTCCCGCTCTCTCGTCCCGCACGAGGATGCTGGAGGCGCGGGAGATGATCCGGCCGGGCCAGCGCACCGAGCGCATCGCGGTGCTGGCCGCGGCCGACCTCCGGTCCGGCGACGCCCTACGCTGACCCGCCGACGGCGTCCGCGTTCCCGGAGGTTTGTCCGAGTTGCCACGATCTCGTGGCAACTGCGATTCCATGGATGGGGTGCTGCTGCTCGTCTTCGGATTCTTCCTCGGTGTCGCGGGAACGGTCGGCTACCGCAGCCGCGACGTCGCCCGGAACGGCGAGCTGATCGGCTCGCAACCACATCGTCGACGCTGGTGAACGACTGTCGGGTGCCGCGTGTAAAGTTTGCCGTTCGACGACGCCCAGCTTTCGAGGACTGCTGAACCACTACATGGCCAAGATCGATCGCAGCCGCACTGCCACACTGACCCAAGCGCCGACCCTCCACGAGCCGGATGCCGGCGTCCGGCGCACCGTGCTCCCGGGCGGGCTCCGGGTGGTCACCGAATACGTTCCCGGTGTCCGATCCGCGTCCGTGGGCGTCTGGGTGGGTGTCGGATCGCGTGACGAGCAGCCCACCGTTGCGGGGGCCGCGCACTTCCTCGAGCACCTCTTGTTCAAGGCCACGCCGTCGCGCAGCGCCCTCGACATCGCGCAGGTGATGGACGGCGTCGGCGGCGAGCTCAACGCGTTCACGTCCAAGGAACACACCTGCTTCTACGCGCACGTGCTCGACGACGACCTGCCCCTCGCCATCGACCTCGTCAGTGACGTCGTCCTGCGGGGCCGCTGCCGGTCCTCCGACGTCGACGTGGAACGGCAGGTGGTCCTCGAAGAGATCTCGATGCGCGACGACGACCCGGAAGACCTCCTCGGCGACGCGTTCCTGACCGCGCTCTACGGCGACCATCCCGTCGGCAGGCCCGTCATCGGCAGCATCGAATCGATCGAATCGATGACTCGCACCCAACTTCATTCGTTCCACGTGCGGCGCTACACACCGCCGCGCATGGTGGTGGCCGTCGCCGGCAACGTGGAGCACGAACCGACGGTCGAGCTGGTCCGGCGTGCGTTCGCCGGGCACCTCGAATCGGCGTCCGAACCCGCCCCACGACGCGCGGGCACCCTGCGCCTGCGGACGGAGCCGACACTCAGCCTGACCAACAGGGACAGCGAACAGGTCCACCTCTCCCTCGGGGTGCGCGCGTTCGGGCGGCACGAGTCGCACCGCTGGGCGCTGTCGGTGCTCAACGCCGCGGTCGGTGGCGGACTCAGTTCCCGGCTCTTCCAGGAAGTGCGGGAGATCCGGGGACTCGCGTATTCCGTGTACTCGGGCATCGACACGTTCTCCGACACGGGTGCGTTCTCGATCTACGCCGGGTGCCAGCCCGAGAACCTCGGCGAGGTCACCACGGTGATCCGGGAGGTGCTGTCGAACGTGGCCGCCGAAGGCATCACCGACGCCGAGTGCGCCCGCGCCAAGGGATCGCTGCGGGGCGGACTGGTTCTGGGACTGGAGGATTCGGGTTCCCGGATGCACCGCATCGGTCGCAGCGAGCTCAACTACGGCAATCACCGCAGCATCACCGAAACCTTGAGCAAGATCGACGCGGTCACCACCGACGAGGTGCGCGAAGTCGCCAGAGTCCTGCTGCAGCGCCCGTTCGGCGCCGCCGTCGTCGGACCGTATCGTCGCAAGCGTGACCTGCCGGCCTCGGTGCGCGGCATCGTCCGGTAACGAGGATTCGCCGAAACAAGAGGAGAAGCCCGAGATGAAGATCCGTGGAGCGGTACTCGAGGAGATCGGGAGAACACGCCCGTTCGCCGAGTCGGCACCGATCACGATCTCCGAACTCGACCTCGACGAGCCCGGCGAGGGCGAGATCCTCGTCCGGATCGAGGCGGCGGGCCTGTGCCATTCCGACCTGTCCGTCGTCGACGGCAACCGGGTGCGCCCGGTCCCGATGCTGCTCGGGCACGAGGCTGCGGGGCGGATCACCCAGCTCGGCGCCGGCGTCGACGACGTCGCGGTCGGACAGCGTGTGGTCATGACGTTCCTCCCTCGCTGCGGTGAATGTGAAGGCTGCGCCACCGACGGCCGCATGCCGTGCGTCCCGGGGACCAGTGCGAACAACGACGGAACCCTGCTCGACGGGGGAGCGCGACTGCACCGCGGCGACGACGCCGTGCACCACCACCTCGGGGTGTCCGGATTCGCGACGCACGCGGTCGTCAACCGCCGCTCGGTCGTTCCCGTCGGCGACGACGTTCCAGCGGATGTGGCGGCCGTGCTCGGATGCGCGGTCCTCACCGGTGGCGGTGCCGTCCTCAACGCCGGCGACCCGCAACCCGGCCAGGCCGTGATGGTCGTCGGGCTCGGCGGGGTGGGGATGGCCGCGATCCTGACGGCGGTCTCCCGGGGTGCCGGCGAGGTCATCGGCGTCGACGCCGTTCCCGAGAAGCTGCAGACCGCACGCGAACTCGGCGCGACGGCCGTCTACACCCCGGCGGAGCTCGAGGAAGCCGGTGTCCGGGCACCCATCGTCATCGAGGCGGCCGGGAATGCGCGCGCATTCGAATCGGCTGTTCGCGCAACCGCTCCCGGTGGCAAGACGATCACCGTCGGATTGCCGTCCCCCGACGCGCGGTCGTCGATCTCCCCGCTCACCCTGGTGGCCGAGGCCCGCACGATCATCGGCAGCTACCTCGGGTCGGCGGTGCCGTCCCGGGACATCCCGATCTACGAGGACCTCTGGCGCGACGGGAAGCTTCCCGTGGAGAAACTCATCTCCTCCCGCATCACGCTCGACGACATCAACCGCGGCATGGACGAACTCGCCGACGGCAAGGCGATCCGGCAGATCATCGTGTTCGACTGATCGCGCGAATTCCGTCAGGTGGTGTCGCCCGGGCGCCCGGTGACGTCGTCGACCGGCAGTGCCGACAGCGCGATCAGGGCGGACAGGAAACCCTCGCGGTCGCGCGCGGGCAATCTGGCCAAGAGCCGCTCCTCGCCCCGCCGGATCGCCGCCTGCGCGGAGTCGCGCACGTCGTGCCCGTCCGGGGTCAGCGACAGCAGCCGGGCCCGGCGGTCCGCGGGATCGCGCTGACGGTCGATCAGGCCGCGGTCCTGCAGGTCGTCGAGCACGCCGATGATCCGGGTCTTGTCGGCGCCGATCACTTCCGCGAGCGCGGCCTGGGTGCGCAGCGGGTGCTCGTCGAGTGCCAGGAGCACGACGTATCCCCACATGGTCAGCCCGTGTTCCGCGAGCACGGGCAGTTCCGCCGCCACCAGCGACCGGTTCAGGGCTGTCGTCATCGCCGCGAGGTCGGGGCGGGTGCGTTCGTGCTGTCCGTTCGTCGGGTCGAGGCTGGGCATATCGCAGAAAATACACCTTGACCGATCATCTACTGAGGTAGATGATAAGCGGACGCATATCAATTCGATTCGAGTGACGAGGTGTCGACGATGGATGTGGACGAGGTCCGGCGCTGGGATACCCGCGCCGTGCAATCGAGTGTGGAGTTCGTGTCGCAGGTGACGCGCGAGGATCTGCAGCGCGCGACACCGTGTTCGCAGTGGACTCTC
Organism: Rhodococcus sp. NPDC127593; assembly: GCF_042671975.1. Classification (NCBI taxonomy): domain Bacteria; kingdom Bacillati; phylum Actinomycetota; class Actinomycetes; order Mycobacteriales; family Nocardiaceae; genus Rhodococcus; species Rhodococcus sp. NPDC127593. The sequence goes on from NZ_JBHXWI010000001.1 coordinate 288,190, forward strand.
GGCGAACTGCTGGCCCACATGACCGTGCAGCACCTCGGATTCGCCGCAGCGGCCGGGGGCGGCGGTCCCGACCTGTCGAACTGGCAACCGCACGCGTCGGCGGATCCCGTTGCCGCGTATCGCTCGGCGGCCGACACCGTCATCGAGGCCTTCGCCCAGGATGGCGTCGGCGAGCGGCAGTTCTGGCTGCCGGAGATCAGCATCGAGTTCCCGTTCCCCGCAGCCACGGCCGTCGGGTTCCACTTCCTCGACTACGTCGTCCATTCGTGGGACGTCGCCCGGTCGCTCGGCCTCGACTTCGCGCCCGAATCCGGCATGGTGGCCGCGGTTCTCCCCATCGCACGTCTCGTGCCGGACGGGGCGGACCGGCTGCGCGAGGGGACCGCGTTCGCGCCCGGACTGCCGACCGCCGCCGACTCCGCCGATTTCGGCGCGGTGCTGTCGCTGCTCGGCCGATCACCGCAGTGGCACCCCGAGTACGAGGCCGGCCGCGTCTGACGACGAGACGCAGGTCTCCCGCCCCGCCCCTGCGCACCGGTCGGCACGCGGCGATTGCGTAGGCTTTCGGGCGAATCGTTGTGACTGGACGGAGCGTGGAGAAGTGAGCGCAGCAGCACCCATCAGGGTCGGGGTTCTCGGGGCCAAGGGCAAGGTCGGCCGAGCGATCTGCGAGGCGGTGGAGCAGGCACCGGACCTCGAACTCGTCGCGGAGGTCGATCACGGCGACAGGCTGGAGACGTTCGTCGAGGCCGGAACGCAGGTCGTCGTCGACTTCACCCACCCCGACGTGGTGATGGACAACCTGAAGTTCCTCGTGTCCAACGGTATTCATGCGGTCGTGGGCACGACGGGGTTCGACGAGGCCCGGCTCGACACCGTGCGGTCGTGGGTGTCGGAGCGACCCGAGGTCGGCGTCCTGATCGCCCCGAACTTCGCGATCGGTGCCGTGCTCTCCATGCGCTTCGCCGAGGCGGCGGCACGATTCTTCGATTCCGTCGAGGTCATCGAGTTGCATCACCCCAACAAGGCGGACGCGCCGTCCGGCACCGCCTACCGAACCGCCGCGCTCATCGCGGAGGCCCGCCGCAAGGCGGGTGTGGGACCGAGCCCCGACGCCACGACCACCGAACTGGACGGTGCGCGCGGTGCCGACGTGGACGGCGTGCGGGTGCACTCCGTGCGGCTGGCGGGTCTCGTCGCCCATCAGGAGGTCATCCTCGGCACGCAGGGCGAGACGCTGACCATCCGGCACGATTCGATCGACCGCAACTCCTTCGCCCCCGGCGTCCTGCTCGGGGTGCGGGAGATCGGCTCCCGACCCGGCCTGACCGTCGGTATCGACCCCCTCCTCGACCTGTGAAGGACGGCTCGACCAGGACCGTCGTCACGATCGGACTGCTGGTCGCGGCGCTGGCGTTCTACTTCGTCCTTCTCGGCCGACGGGGGATCGAGCTGATCCAGGACGGCGGAGCAGCCCCGATCGGCCTGGGTGTCGGCGTCCTGATCCTGCCGTTCCTGGGCGCCTGGATCGTCTTCGCCACGCTCCGTGCCGGATTCCAGCATCAGCATCTGTCCCGCCGCATCGCCGACGAGGGACTCGAACTGGAAGTCGGCGATCTGCCGAAGCGCCCCTCGGGCCGCATCGACCGGGACGCGGCCGACGCACTGTTCCAGCAGGTCAAATCCGAGTGGGAAGCAGACCCGGACAACTGGCGGAACTCGTACCGGCTCGCCCGCGCCTACGACTACGCCGGCGACCGCGGCAGGGCCCGGGAGACGATGAAACGGGCCGTGGAACTCGAACGCGTCGAACGGGAAGGCGAACCCGGCCGGTAGTAAACGGACCCGGTCGTACGCTGACGACTGTGAAGTCACTACTCGTCGTCCACCACACGCCGTCGCCGGTGACCCGTGAGTGCCTCGAAGCCGTGCTGAAAGGCGCGCGGGACCCCGACATCGACGGCGTCGAGGTGAAGTCGATCCCCGCTCTCGGCGCGACCGTGCCCGATGTCCTGGCAGCCGATGGGTTCCTGTTCGGGACGTCGGCCAACTTCGGCTACATGTCCGGTGCGCTGAAGCACTTCTTCGACACCGTCTACTACCCGTGCCTCGACGCGGTCGCCGGACGTCCCTACGGGCTCTGGGTGCACGGCAACAACGACACCGCCGGCGCCGTGAAGTCGGTGCAGAAGATCGTGACCGGGTTGGCGCTCACCCAGGTGGCCGAGATCCTGGAACTGACCGGATCGCTCGACGCGAGCGCGCGGGAGCGGTGCTACGAACTCGGTGCGACGGTCGCGGTGACGCTGGCCGAGGGCGCCTGACGTCGCTGCCGTGACTGTGTCGGTGGTTGATGGCAGGCTGCGGGCATGCGTGAGATGACCGCCGCCGCGGCCCGGAGATCGGCGCTCTGGGCGCAGGGCTTCGCCGACCGGAAACCGGCCGGGGCGCCGACGCGCAGGCACGTCCGTTCGGTCCTCGACCGGGTGCGGCTGTTCCAGATCGACTCGGTGTCAGTGGCCGTGCGCGCCCACTACGTCCCGCTGTTCAGCCGTCTCGGTGTGTACGACCGCGGGCTGGTCGATTCGGCAGCGTGGTCGCACTCCGCCCGTGCACCCCGGATGCTGGCGGAGTACTGGGCGCACGAGGCGGCGTTCATCCCCGTCGAGGACTGGCCCCTGCTGCGCTGGCGGATGCACCGGTACCGGCACGGTCGCTGGTCCGGCGAATCCCGCGTACTCGACCGCAATCCCACGCTCGCCGCCGACGTGCTCGACGTGATCGGTGCCGTCGGTGCGTGCAGCGCGAGAGATGTGGAGAAACACCTCGAGGTCGACCGACCGGACCACAAGGGGCCGTGGTGGGATCGCAGCGACACCAAAGTGGTGTGCGAGCAACTGTTCGCGTCCGGCGCGCTCGCAGTGGACAAACGGGTCGCCTTCACCCGTCACTACGACCTGAGCGAACGTGTGCTGCCGAAAGCGATTCTCGCCGAGGAAGTCTCGGAGGAGGACGCCGTCCGTGGCCTCGTGCAGCGGTCCGCGCGGGCCCTCGGTGTGGCCACCGAACCCGATCTACGTGACTATTACCGATTGTCGCCGGCGCAGACCGCCTCGGCCATCGAGGAACTCGTCGAGGACGGGGTGCTCGAACGGGTCGGGGTCCGCGGCTGGGATGTGCCCGCATTCGTCCACCGCGACGTCCGGGTTCCCCGGAAGGTGGAGGGAGCCGCGCTGTTGTGCCCGTTCGATCCGCTGATCTTCTGCCGTCCCCGGACCGAGCGGATATTCGACTTCCGGTACCGCCTCGAGATCTATACCCCCGCACACAAACGGGTCCACGGGTACTACGTCTTTCCGTTCCTGCTGAACGGTGAACTGGTCGCGAGGGTCGATCTCAAGGCCGACCGCGCGTCGGGAACGCTCGACGTGCGATCCGCATTCGTAGAACCCGACCGGAGTCCGGGGCGCGTGGTGGAGGCGCTGCTCCCGGAACTGCGAAGAATGGCAACGTGGTTGGGTCTGGACGACATCCGGGTGGACGATCGCGGCAACCTCGGTGCCCTCCTCGCGGCCGCGACGGCGAGGCCGCGAGGAGAGTGAGGAACTACAGACTCTCGACGAACTTCGTCAGGCCCTTGCTCGCGGTCTCGAGTGCCGTCTTCTGCGCCTTCTTCACGAGGAACCCGGGCAGCGGGATCTTCGGGTCGACGGTCAACTCGAACGTCACCTTGGTGCCGGCGCCCGACTCGGTGAGAACGTACGAGCCGTCCTGCGCGTTCTGCTGGCCGCTCTCGACGAGGTGCCACGACACGGTGTCGTCGCCCTCGAAGGTGTAATCGACCACCTGCTCGTCGCTGATGCCGAGGATCGAGACGTTCATGCGAACGCGGTGGGGGCGGCCGTCGTCGTGTGTGCTCTCGATGGTGACCGACTTGTGGGCCGAGGACCACTCGGGCAGGCGATCCACCGCAGCAATCGCGGCCATCACCGTGGCCGGATCGGCCTTGATCTCGAATTCCTTGACGCCGGAAACGGCCATGTTCTTCGCTCCTTCGAGCCTCTGGCGACTCTCACCGTGTGGCTGATGCGACGTAATTACATCACCGCCGCCGAGAGGAGCGTGGAGTGAGTGCTGTGGTGCTCAGAAATTGTCTCGCCCGGTGCGGCGCATCTGGTCCTTGAGCGCACCCTGGACCGCCTGCGACACCCAGGAATTGAGCGACACACCGTTCTCGGAGGCGGCCTCCTCGGCCTTGGACTTGATCTGATCCATGAGACGCAGGGTGACGCGACTGATGTCACCGGTGACGTCATCGAAGGCGGCACCGAGGTCTTCGGCGCTCGCGGTCCGTTCGCCCTGCGGCCCGGGAGCGGCAGGTGTGCGGTGCACGTCGACGGCCACCTCGCGGCCGTTCAGACGCACACCGACGGTGCGATTGCCCAGTTCGGACGACACCTCACCGGCAAAATCGGTGAGCGCCGAAAGGAGCAGCAGGCGCGCGGCGGGTTCGACCGCGGCGGCGAGCGCCGCGGCGGTCGCCCGAGTCTGCTCGTCGCCGAGTGCAGCTGCTGCGTTCAGGTCGTCTCGCAGCCGGGAGACGTAGATGCCGAGGTCCATGACGCCAGCATGGCGTCATTGGTGACGTCAGTCAAGCAGTCGTGACTTCAGCTGAGAGATGTCGCCGTCGGACAACTTCAGTCCCTCCGACACGTAGGCGTCGAAGCTGCCGTAGGTGGCGACGGCCGTGTCGAACGCGGTGTCGAGCCACGCTCGGTCGACGCCGTCCAGTCCGGGATGCCCCGGATCGGCGCCGCGGTAGGTGTTGCTGAGCAGAAAGTCCGCAGTCACCGCGTCGCGAGGCACGCCCAGGATGGTGAGCAGCACAGCCGTCGCCCATCCGGTGCGGTCCTTGCCTGCGCTGCAGTGGTAGATCACGGCGCCGTCGGACGCCGCGATGTCGTGCAGAACCGCCGAGAACGCCTCGTTCGCCCCCGGGCCCGTCACGAAGGCGCGGTAGGCGGCGGGCATGTCGACAAGAGTGGTGATCGGTGACTGCCCGAGCACGTCGTGCCAGTTCCCGGCTGCTCCGGCCGGAAGCCGGTCCGGCGCGAGTGCCCGCTCGTATGTCGTGCGGAGGTCGTCGACGACCGTCACGTTCGAGGATTCGAGTTGTGCGAGGTCGCGCGGGGTCAGCCTGTCCAGCGCGTCCGTGCGGAACACCAGACCGGAACGGACGACCGCACCTTCGGCCGTCGGGTATCCGCCGACGTCACGGGCGTTTCGGGCACCCTCGAGCCCGAGCGAACGCGGCGCGGTCGCCGCCTGTGCCGGCCTCTCGGCAACCGACGGTCCCGCCGCGGGCGGTCCGGCGAACGCCGGGGGAGCGGCCCCGAGAACTGCTGTCCCGAGAACTGCGATCACGACGGCGCGGCGTGCGCGACCGGTCCGGTACTGCACAGGAAGTCTCCCTCGCGGATCTGCGACACCACGGAAAGAGTGGGTGAGACGAAGACTGACACGCGCGGGTGAACTCACGGGAACCGGGCTGTTCCGGGACGGGGCACGCCGAGCCCCCGATCAACGCTGCGACTAGGGTCGATGCATTGAGGAGGGACTCCCGACCAGGGAGTTCGGTAGGAGGAACAGCGCAGTGCCGCAGACCGTGCCGCTCAGGGTGCAACTCGTCGCGAAGACGGAGTTCTTTCCGCCGGCGGACATTCCGTGGGAGACCGACGCCGACGGCGGCGAAGCGCTGGCGGAGTTCGCGGGCCGGGCGTGCTACCAGAGCTGGTCCAAACCCAACCCCCGCACCGCAACCAACGCCGGATATCTGCGCCATCTGCTCGAGGTCGGGCACGAGTCGGTCCTCGAACACGGCACCGTCAGCTTCTACATCACCGGCATCTCCCGGTCCTGCACCCACGAGTTGATCCGGCACCGCCACTTCTCCTACTCGCAGCTGTCGCAGCGCTTCGTGCGCGAGAACGACGGCAACGTCGTCGTCCCGCCCGCGATCGCGGGCGACCCGGTACTCGAGGAGCTGTTCGCGAAGGCCACCGACGCGAGCCGGGCGGCGTACGACGAACTCCTCGAGGCCCTCGAAACGAAACTGGCGGACACCTCCAGCGTGCCGCTGCGCAACAAGCAGGCGAGGCAGGCCGCGAGGGCTGTCCTGCCCAACGCGACGGAGACCCGCGTGGTGGTCACCGGCAATTACCGCGCGTGGCGGCACTTCGTCTCGATGCGGGCCACCGAGCACGCCGACGTGGAGATTCGCCGCGTCGCGGTCGAGTGCCTGAGGCAGCTGCAGGCCGCCGCGCCGAATGTCTTCGGCGACTTCGAGGTACTGGACTGGGGCGACGGCACGGAGGTGGCGCGGAGCACGTTTTCCGCCGACGCGTGACTGGTGTGCAAAAGTACCTGGGTCACCGGGTAGCCTTCTGACCATGACCTACGGTGATTCCGCTTCTCCAGTCGAGCGTCCGTTCGGCACCGTGTCCACAGCGATGGTGACGCCGTTCACCTCGGACGGAAAGCTGGACGTCGACGCCGGTGTCCGCCTCGCGGCGTACCTCGTCGACAACGGGTGCGACTCCCTTGTCCTCGCCGGTACGACCGGTGAGTCGCCGACGACCACCGAGAACGAGAAGCTCGAGCTGCTCCGGGCAGTGATCGACGCGGTGGGCGACCGCGCGAAGATCATCGCCGGCGCGGGCAGCAACGACACCGCGCACAGCGTCGAACTCGCCCGTGACGCCGCCCGCGCGGGCGCGCAGGGCCTCCTCGTCGTCACCCCCTACTACTCGCGTCCGCCGCAGGCCGGACTGTTCGCGCATTTCACCGCCGTCGCCAACGCCACCGACCTTCCGGTCATGCTCTACGACATTCCACCCCGCTCCGTGGTCCCCATCGAGACGGAAACCATCCGGCGCCTCGCCGAGAACCCGCGCATCGTCGCGGTCAAGGACGCCAAGGGCGACCTCAACGCGGGCGCCGAGCTGATCGGCACCACGGACCTCCAGTTCTACTCGGGTGACGATCCACTCAACCTGCCGTGGCTGTCGGTGGGCGCGACGGGATTCGTCAGCGTCATCGGGCACCTCGTGCCCGGCCGGTTGCGCGAACTGCACACGGCGTTCGCGGCCGGTGACATCGCCCGCGCCCGCGCGATCAACCTCAGCCTGATCCCGGTCATCCGCTCGGTGGCGCGTCTCGGCGGCGTCAGCGCATCGAAGGCGGGTCTGCGCCTGATCGGCCTGGACGTCGGCGAACCCCGGTTGCCGCAGGTGGCACCCACCCACGATCAGCTCGACCTCCTGGCCGCCGATCTGCACGCTGCGGGGGTGCTCGCGTGACTCGACCGCCTCGTCGTCGCAGCGCCAGCCGCCAGGCCGGTCCCCCTTCCCCCACAGCGAACGAGCCGACGAAGTCGGCGCCCCCGGCCACCGAGCCGCCGAAGTCGGTTCCGGTCGTCGCCGAGCCGCCGAAGTCGGCGCCCGTTGTCGCGGACCAGCCGACGGCGCCGAAATCGGAGCAGGCCAAGTCCGCGCCCGTGAAGACCTCCTCCACGAAGGGCGGCGCCGCGAACAAGTCGTCGTCGCGCTCCGGCAGGCGTGGCGGCGGTACCAAGCGTCAGGACACGCGGCCGGCTTCGGTCGACCCGACGGCCCGTCTCGGCGCCCCGCCGAAGGCTCCGTTCAAGGGTCTGCGGGTGGTGGCGCTCGGCGGCATCGGCGAGATCGGTCGCAACATGACCGTCTTCGAGCACCAGGGCAAGCTGCTCATCGTCGACTGCGGTGTGCTGTTCCCGGAAGACCAGCAGCCGGGTGTCGACCTGATCCTGCCGGACTTCCGGCACATCGAGGACCGGATGGCCGACGTCGAGGCCGTCGTCCTGACCCACGGCCACGAAGACCACATCGGCGCCATCCCGTTCCTGCTGCGCCTGCGGCCGGACCTGCCCGTGGTGGGTTCCCGGTTCACGCTCGCGCTCGTCGCCGCCAAGTGCCGGGAGCACCGCCAGCGCCCCAACCTCGTCGAGGTCGTCGAGGGGCAGCGCACGGAGCACGGTCCGTTCGAGTGCGAGTACTTCGCCGTCAACCACTCGATCCCCGACGCCATCGCCGTCGCGATCCGGACCGACGCCGGAGTCGTGCTGCACACCGGTGACATCAAGCTCGACCAACTCCCGCTCGACGGCAGACTCACCGACCTCGCCGGCTTCTCCCGTCTCGGCGACGAGGGCGTCGACCTGTTCCTCGTCGACTCCACCAACGCCGAGGTGCCGGGATTCGTCACCCCCGAACGTGAGATCGGGGGAGTGCTGGACAACGTGATCGGCAAGGCCAAACAGCGCGTGATCGTCGCCTCCTTCGCCAGCCATGTGCACCGCATCCAGCAGGTGGTCGACGTCGCCCACCGGTACAACCGGCGGGTCGCGTTCGTGGGCCGGTCGATGGTCCGCAACATGCAGATCGCACAGGATCTCGGATACCTGAGCGTGCCGGACGGCCTGGTGGTCGACATCGACACCGCGGCCAACCTGCCCGACGACCGGCTCGTCCTCATCTCCACCGGCTCGCAGGGTGAACCGCTGTCGGCGTTGTCGAGGATGGCCCGCGGTGAGCACCGGCAGATCAACATCCGGGCCAACGACCTCGTCGTGCTGGCGTCCTCGCTGATCCCCGGCAACGAGAACTCCGTGTTCGCCGTCGTCAACGGCCTCGCCAAGCGCGGCGCCACCGTCGTCACCCAGCAGAGCGCGAAGGTGCACGTCTCCGGTCACGCGTCGGCGGGAGAGCTCCTGTACCTGTACAACGCGGTCCGGCCCACCAACGCCATGCCGGTCCACGGCGAGTGGCGTCACCTGCGAGCCAACGCCGCCCTCGCGAAGGCCACCGGCGTGCCGGAGGAGCGGATCGTGCTCGCCGAGGACGGGGTGGTGGTCGACATGGTCGACGGTCTCGCCGAGATCGTCGGACAGGTTCCCGTCGGACACGTGTACGTCGACGGACTGTCCGTCGGCGACGTCGGCGACTCCACGCTGTCGGACCGGCTGGTCCTCGGTGAGGGCGGGTTCATCGCCATCAACGTCGTCATCGACGACCACACGGGTCGTGCGGTCAGCACCCCCGAGGTGTCCGGACGCGGATTCTCCGACGACCCCACGGCCCTCAAGGATGCGGCTCAGCTGGTCGAGGCGGAACTCCTGCGCTTGGCTACCGAGGGCATCAACGATGCTCACCGCATCGCCCAGGCGATCCGGCGCGTCGTCGGCAAATGGGTGGCGGACAAGTACCGTCGCCGGCCGATGATCGTCCCGACCGTCATCGCGGTGCCGTCGGCCGAGGGCAAGTAGTTCTCCGGCAGGTAGATTCGGTCGGGTGACCTTCGCCCGAGATGAACGCCTCGCCCTCGTCGACTCGATGGCCGAATTCGGTCCCGACGCCCCGACCCTCTGCGGGACGTGGACCAACCGGGACCTGGCCGCCCACCTGATCGTGCGCGAACGACGCCTCGACGCTGCCCCCGGCATCGTCGTGGGTCGGCTCGCGGGCTACACCGAACACGTCCAGAACGAGACGGCGAAACGTCCGTGGAGCCGCCTGCTGGACGAGGTCCGGTCGGGTCCGCCGATGTGGTCACCGATGTACTGGGTGGACGCACAGGTGAACCTGGGGGAGATGTTCGTCCACCACGAGGACGTGCGCCGCGCCCACGACGGGTGGGAGCCGCGGGTCCTCCCCGACAAGAGCCAGGACGCGCTGTGGGGTCTCGCGCGCAAGGTCGGAAAGCTCGGCTACCGCCACTCCCCGGTGACGGTGGTGCTCGAGCGGCCGTCCGGGGAGCAGGCCACCGTCCGCAAGGCCGGTGCAGGCCGGGTGATCCTGCGCGGTGAACCGTCGGAACTCGCCCTGCACGCGTTCGGCCGGGATCAGGTACGGATCGAGACCGAAGGTGAGGCCGCCGACATCGAGGCCGTGACCTCCCTCGACCGAGGGTTCTGAGGGCATTTCGCCGCAGGTCTCCCCGTGTTACGGGTGTTGCGGATGGTCCGGAAGGTGCCGTAGCGACTAATCTGAGAGCCATGGCAGGTAAGGCGAGCGCCCGCGGTTCGAGCACGACGTCCACGGCGAGGACGGGCGTGCGAGGCGGCTCGACGACGTCCAAGCCCAAGTCCCGCACGACCCGGACGGTCAGCGCCCCGCGTAAGTCCACCTCGAAGAAATCGTCTACATCTGGCCCCCTCAAGTCGGTGGGCCGGGGGATCGGTGCCGGCTGGTCGCTGATGGCGAAGGGCGTCGGGGCCACGACCCGCACCGTCGGCAAGGCCGCCGAGATCGAACAGGGTCACCGGCGCGACGGCATCGCGCTCGGGTTGATCGCGATCAGCGTCGTGGTCGCCGGCGGAATCTGGTTCTCCGCGGGCGGTCCGGTAGGCGAGTGGATCGAGACCGGAGTTCGTGCCGTGTTCGGTGGCGCGTCCGGCGTCCTGCCCCTGATCGGCGTCGCCGTCGCGGTGATCCTGATAAGGACCGAGCCGAAACCCGAGATCCAGCCGAGGCTGGTCCTGGGATCGCTGCTGGTCGGTCTGCCCGCCCTCGGTCTCTGGCACATCGCAACCGGTTCGCCCACCGACACCGCGGGCAGGACCCGCGGCGCCGGATTCGTCGGGTACGCGGCGGGAGGTCCACTGACGGACGGCCTGACCGTCTGGCTCGCCGCACCGCTGCTGCTGATGGCGGCACTGTTCGGTGTCCTGCTGCTGACCGGAACCACGGTCCGCGAGGTGCCCGGCAAGCTGCAGTCGTACTTCGGAACGTCGTTCGGCCGCGACCACTACGCCGGCTACGACAGCGAGTACTACGAGGACGGCGAATACGACCCCACGCTGTTCGACGCCGACGGCTACCCGGTCGACGACTGCAAGACCGGGGCCCGGGGTGCCCCCGCCGACAACTATCCGACCAACGAGTACGACGTCAGCGATACCGCGAAGACGGAGGTGCTCGGACTGTGGGACACCGAGCCCGCCACGGAACCGGCGCCTGCGCCGGCGTCGAAACCGGCGCGCGCCAAGGCCAAGCCGGTCGTCGCCCCGAAGCCGGAACCCGAACCGCTGCCCGACGTCGACAAGTTCGTGACCGACCGGGTGGTCGAGGGCGACTACACGCTGCCCCCGACGTCGCTGCTCATCGAGGGCGATCCGCCGAAGAAGCGCAGTTCCGCCAACGACGCGATGATCGAGGCCATCACCGAGGTCCTCGAGCAGTTCAAGATCGACGCAGCCGTCACCGGATTCACCCGCGGCCCGACCGTCACCCGCTACGAGGTAGAACTCGGACCGGGCGTGAAGGTCGAGAAGATCACTGCGCTCGCCCGCAACATCGCATACGCCGTCGCCACCGACAACGTGCGCCTCCTCGCGCCGATCCCAGGCAAGTCCGCGGTCGGCATCGAGGTCCCCAACTCCGACCGCGAGATGGTGCGCCTCGCCGACGTGCTCACCGCCCCGAGCACCCGCAAGGACCACCACCCGCTGGTGATCGGTCTCGGCAAGGACATCGAGGGCAACTTCGTCAGCGCCAACCTCGCGAAGATGCCGCACCTGCTGGTGGCGGGTTCCACCGGTTCCGGTAAGTCGAGCTTCGTGAACTCGATGCTGGTGTCGCTGCTGTCCCGCGCGACACCCGACGAAGTGCGGATGATCCTCATCGACCCCAAGATGGTGGAGTTGACGCCCTACGAGGGCATTCCGCACCTCATCACGCCCATCATCACCCAGCCGAAGAAGGCCGCGGCCGCCCTGGCCTGGCTGGTGGAGGAGATGGAACAGCGCTACCAGGACATGCAGGCCAACCGCGTGCGTCACATCGACGACTTCAACGCCAAGGTGAAGTCGGGTGAGATCACCGCGCCACTCGGTAGCGAACGGGTCTACCGGCCGTATCCGTACATTCTCGCCATCGTCGACGAACTCGCGGACCTCATGATGACCGCGCCGCGCGACGTCGAGGACGCGATCGTCCGGATCACCCAGAAGGCTCGCGCCGCCGGTATCCACCTCGTGCTGGCAACACAGAGGCCGTCGGTGGACGTCGTGACGGGTCTGATCAAGACAAACGTGCCGTCACGGCTCGCTTTCGCGACGTCGTCCCTGACCGACTCGCGGGTCATCCTGGACCAGCCCGGCGCCGAGAAACTGATCGGTATGGGTGACGGGCTGTTCCTGCCGATGGGCGCAGGCAAGCCGACACGCCTGCAGGGCGCGTTCATCACCGACGAAGAGATCTCCGCGGTCGTCGATTTCAGCAAGAACCAGGCGGAGCCGGAATACACCGACGGCGTCACCGCCGCCAAGGTCGGGGAGAAGAAGGACGTCGATCCCGACATCGGCGACGACATGGACGTGCTGCTGCAGGCGGTGGAACTCGTCGTCTCCAGTCAGTTCGGGTCCACGTCGATGCTGCAGCGCAAACTGCGTGTCGGATTCGCGAAGGCCGGCCGCCTGATGGACCTGATGGAGACCAGGGGAGTGGTGGGCCCCAGCGAGGGTTCGAAAGCTCGTGAGGTGCTCATCAAGCCCGAGGAACTCGACGGTCTGCTGTGGTCGATCCGTGGCGGCGACCCGAACGAGGCGCCGTCCGACCAGGAGTAGCCCGCGTGCGCGTGTCCGAAATGGGCGATTCTCGCGCAGTGTGGTTGAATGGTCACCGAATTGGAGGGGAGTATCCCCACCTCTGTGACAGCATCGTCAACACGATCGGCACCATTGCCGATCCGGGGCTGTCAGTCGCTCGGACAGAAGGTTCCGGCGCGGCGGGAGAGACCTCCGGTACCCGCTAGGTCTACCGGAGGTCTGTGTACATGCATGTGTCACTGCTGGTCTGGGTCGTCACCTGTGTGGTGATTCTCGGACTGTTCGTCTTCGACTTCTTCGCGCACGTGCGCACACCGCACGCCCCCACGTTCCGTGAGTCGGCGTTCTGGTCGTCGGTCTACATCGGTATCGCGATCCTGTTCGGCCTGGTCGTGATGTGGTTGTGGGGAAGTCAGTACGGCGGCGAGTATTTCGCCGGTTACGTCACCGAGAAGGCGTTGTCGGTCGACAACCTCTTCGTATTCGTCATCATCATGGGAACATTCGCGGTGCCGCGGGAATACCAGCAGAAAGTGCTGCTGATCGGCATCGTGATGGCGCTGGTGATGCGCGGAATCTTCATCGGGGTCGGTGCCGCGGCGATCAACACCTACAGCTGGGTGTTCTACCTGTTCGGTGCGTTCCTCATCTACACCGCGTACACGCTGGTACGTGATCACGGGCACGAGAAGGAGGTGGAGGAGGAACGCGACAGCAAGATCGTCGCCGTCGCGAAGAAGATCCTCCCCACCACAGAGACCTACGACGGCGACAAGCTCGTCACGCGGATCGACGGCAAGCGCGTCGTGACGCCGCTGCTGCTCGCGCTGGTCGCCATCGGGTTCACCGACGTGCTGTTCGCACTCGACTCGATTCCCGCGATCTACGGACTCACCCAGGAGCCGTACCTGGTCTTCACGGCCAACGCGTTCGCGCTGATGGGTCTGCGTCAGCTGTACTTCCTGATCGGTGGTCTGCTGGACCGCCTGGTGTACCTGTCGTACGGCCTGTCGATCATCCTCGCGTTCATCGGCGTCAAGCTCGTGCTGCACGCCCTGCACGAGAACACGCTGGGCTTCCTCAACGGCGGCGAGCACGTGGCCGTGCCGGAGGTGTCGACGGTGTTCTCGCTCGCCGTCATCCTCGGCGTGCTGGCAGTGACCACCGTCGCCAGCCTTCTCAAGACGCGGAACACGACGCCGGCGCAGTAGGTCCGCCGGGCGTCGTGCTCGAGGGTGTCCGGTGCTCGTCGAGTCAGGAACTGAATTCGCCGAGCACCGGAACCCATTCGACGATCCGCGAGGCCGCCACGAGTCCGTTCCGGGCGAACGGGTCGTGGGTGAAGAGCAGTTCCACGGTCTCCGCGTCGGCGGCGTCGACGATGATGAATGCGCCGCTGCCGTCGGCGAACGGGCCGGACGACACGACGGTCTTGCGCTCGGCGAGCTCACCGAGCCACTCGCGGTGAGCGGGGCGATGCTCGTCGCGTCCGGCGACGGTATCGGCCGAATACGTGTACTCCACTACGAACAGGGACATGTTCTCGCTCTCTCGGGACGGGTTCGTCGAACAAAAAATGGGATCAGGGCACTTCTGTCTCACACGCTGGGATTTCAGAGGGTGAGAAGCATTCGGGTATTGCCGAGGGTGTTCGGCTTGACGTAGCTCAGATCGAGGAATTCGGCGACACCGGTGTCGTACGAGCGGCACATCTCGGCGTAGACCTCGGCGGTCACGGGTGTGCCGTCGATCTCGACGAATCCGTGCTTGCCGAAGAAGTCGACCTCGAACGTGAGAACGAAGAGACGCTCGAGTTCGAGTTCCCGCGCGACCTCGATCAACTTGGCCACCACGTGGTGGCCCGCGCCCTGGCCCTTGGCCGACGGATCGACCGCGATGGTGCGCACCTCGCCGAGGTCTGCCCACAGCACGTGCATTGCGCCACAACCGATCACGTTGCCGTCGCGTTCGGCCACCCAGAACTCCTGGACGGATTCGTACAGGGTCACGAGGTTCTTCTCGAGCAGGATCTTGCCGGAGTAGATATCGATCAGGCGCTTGATCTCGGGAACGTCGGAGGTTCGTGCTCGCCGCACGATCAGCTGATTGTCGGCGGTGTCCGGCGTCCGAGAAGTCATGTCGTGAACATTAGCCAACGGCCGTACCGATATTCTTAGGCACGTGCCGGTACGACCTGTGAATCCTCCCCACTCCCCGCTGCGTTCCGGGGTGCAGTTCGACGCTGCGGTGCTCCGATGAGCACGCAGCGCGAGGATTGGACGGCCGCCGACCAACCGGCGGTCCCGGATCCGTCGGTGGAACCCGCGAGTGAGACGGCCGTACCACTTCTGAACATCGCGAACATCCTGACAATTCTCCGGATCCTGCTGGTCCCGGTCTTCCTGGTCGTGTTGTTCGTCGGCGACGGACACTCGACGACGTGGCGCCTGATCGCCACCGGTGTGTTCGCGGTCGCGGCCATCACCGACCGGATCGACGGGCAACTCGCCCGCAAGTACGGTCTCGTCACCGATTTCGGCAAGCTCGCCGATCCCATCGCCGACAAGGCGCTGATCGGAGCGGCCCTCGTGGGGCTGTCGATTCTCGGCGACCTGCCCTGGTGGGTGACAGCGGTGATCGCGGTCCGGGAACTGGGCATCACCCTGCTCCGGTTCGCGGTCCTGCGACACGCCGTCATCCCTGCAGGCAGGGGAGGCAAGCTCAAGACTCTCGTCCAGACGATCGCAATCGGCTACTACCTGCTGCCGCTGCCCGACGGGTTCGAGGTCGCCGGCTGGGTTCTCATGGGTGCCGCCGTGCTGCTGACGGTGGTAACGGGGCTGGACTACGTCGTGCAGGCGGCCCGCCTGCGAGCCGGCGTGCACAAGGTCGAGGCGAACGCGAGCACCGGGGCGTGACCGATCCGCTGGTGGACGGCACGCGGGCCGGCGACCTCGTCGCCGTGCTCACCGCGCGCGGCGAGACGGTGGCCACCGCGGAATCGCTCACCGCGGGACTGCTCACCGCGACCATCGCCGGAGTGCCCGGCGCCAGCAACGTGCTCCGCGGCGGGCTCGTCGTCTACGCCACCGACCTGAAGGCCACCCTCGCCGGGGTCGATCCCACCCGGCTCGCCGCGGACGGGCCCGTGGCCGCGTCCACGGCACGCGCACTCGCGGACGGTGCCCGCGCCCGCTGCGGCGCCGACTGGGGCGTCGGACTGACCGGTGTCGCGGGCCCCGACCTGCAGGACGGACATCCGGTCGGCACCGTGTTCCTGAGCATTTCCGGGGCGTCCGGTACGGCCGTCCGCGAGCTCCGATTGACAGGTGACCGGTGGCAGATCCGTAAATCTGCGGTTTCCGCCGCCGTGTCGGGACTCCTCGATCGTGTGCAGGAAACATCCGCAGGCTAAGGTCGGGAACCAATCGGTCCTGTTCGCGCGTTGAGATAGGCGAGACAGGTGACGGATGAAGGAGGAGCGAGATGGCGCTGCTATTGCGTGAGGCAATCGGTGACAGTCTTCGGCGTACGCGCGTTTCGCAGAGCCGGACCCTGCGTGAGGTCTCCAACAGTGCTCGCGTGAGCCTCGGGTACTTGTCCGAGGTCGAACGAGGACGCAAGGAAGCCTCGAGTGAGCTCCTGGCGGCGATCTGCGACGCGCTGGCGGTCCCACTCTCCGATGTGCTCGTCGACGTCAGCGAATCGCTGTCCGACGGTTCTTCGGCCAAGCGTGCGGGCACACAGCGGCACGCGGTCGAATCCGCGCCCGCCGAGGCTCCCGCCGCGAGCGCACGACCGAGTTCGACGACCATCGCCCGCGACACCCGGGTGGTCATCCCTGCACCCGCGCAGGCGCTGGCTGCCGCGTAGCAACACCCGTGCCGAACCGATAGATTTCAATCAACCGCCGATCTCGTTGTCGGCGGTTCAGACAGGCAGTCGGGGCGCAGCCCTTGTTCCGGTGCGTGACGGTCGCGTATCGGGTCGCGCATCGCGCGGCGCAACAGATGGAGGCAGGATCAAACCCATGGCTAATCCTTTCGTCAAGGGATGGAAGTACCTGATGGCGCTCTTCAATTCCAAGATCGATGAGAAGGCTGACCCCAAGGTTCAGATTCAGCAGGCGATCGAGGATGCGCAGCGCCAGCACCAGGCCCTGTCGCAGCAGGCCGCGTCTGTCATCGGCAACCAGCGCCAGCTCGAGATGAAGCTCAGCCGCCAGCTCGACGAGGTGGAGAAGCTCAACGCCAACGCCCGTCAGGCCGTCAACCTGGCCGACCAGGCCCAGGCCGCGGGCGACACCGAGAAGGCGATCCAGTACACCAACGCCGCCGAGGCGTTCGCCGCGCAGCTCGTCACCGCCGAGCAGGGAGTCGAGGACCTCAAGGCACTGCACGACCAATCGCTGCAGGCCGCCGCACAGGCGAAGAAGGCCGTGGAGCAGAACGCGATGGCTCTGCAGGCCAAGGTCGCGGAGCGCACCAAGCTGCTCAGCCAGCTGGAGCAGGCCAAAATGCAGGAACGGGTCAGCGAGTCGCTGCGCTCGATGGACAGCACCCTCTCGGCTCCCGGCAACACGCCCAGTCTCGACGCCGTGCGCGACAAGATCGAGCGCCGCTACGCCGACGCCCTCGGTTCCGCGGAGCTGGCACAGAACTCGGTGTCGGGCCGCATGATGGAGGTGCAGCAGGCGAGCATCCAGATGGCCGGACACAGCAGGCTCGAGCAGATCCGGGCCTCGATGAAGGGCGACGCCCTGCCGTCCGGCGGTGCTGCCAACGCGCCGGCGACTCCTGCCAGCCCGAACCTCGACAAGCAGCCGCCGGCAGCGGGCCAGACCGGTGCTGCGCAGTAGCCGAACAGTATTCGCATGAGTTCCACCCGAGGTGGCCGACCTGGACGCGAAGTCCGGTCGGCCACTGTCGTGTCCGGGCTTGCCGGGATCCAGGGCGCGCTGCGCGACGCCGGTGAGTCCGTCGTGGACGCGGCGCAGAGGTGGCGTGACCCCCGGGAACGGCTGCTGCGGAAGAAGAGGCGGGCCCGGCGTCGCGCGAAGCGCTACGGCATCGTGTCCGGATCCTCGGCCACCGGCGCCGCAGGTCTCGCCCTCATGGCCGCACCGGAGTGGTCGATGCTGATGGCCGGTGGCGGCGCAGTGGTGTTCGCGGTACCCGCCGTGCTGGCCGTCAGCCGTTACCGCAAGCTCGACGCCGTGACGTTGCCACCGGGCCTGCCTGCCCGTCGGGTACTTCCGGAGCCGTCCTCGGCCGCCCGGGAGCCGATGGAGCGACTCGTGCACAGCGAACGGGCACTGCACGGCATTCTCGGCGTGCTGTCCCGGTCCGGGAGCATCAGCGGCGAGGACATCGAGGACACCCATTCCACGGCCCGCTCCGCGGCCGCCGCCCTGCAGGCCGTCGCCCTCGACATCACGTCCATGGAAGACGCCGCCCGGGGGAGCCGGGCCGCGGCAGCACCGCTCCACCGGGCGATCGCCTCCGCCGCCGCGCAACTCGACGACGGCGTCGACCAGTTCGAAGAACTGGTGGCCGCCGCCGCGGAGGTCGCCGTTCCCGGAACGACAAGTGCCGTCGGCGAACTGGCGTACGAACGTGCAGAACTGGTGTCGGCGACGGAAAAGCTCGCCGGCCTCGCGGCGGCTCTCGGCGAGATCGACGACATCGTTCGCCGCTACCGCTGATGTCGTCGATCGACCCGTCCGGTGACTTCCGGGAAATCGTGTGGGGGAGAACCCTGATCTTTCCCTGATCTTTACGCTGACCTGGTGATTTACTCGCTCCGCCGTGCCAGGCTGGTGTGCGTACCCGATAAGTGGGGTCGACCAGATGTCGGGCGCAGAAATCGATCGGGGAGACGTGAGTGGAGGAAATCATGTTCTGGAAGATTGTTCTGGCGGTCGCGGCGATCTGGATCGCATTGGCGGTCGTCGGTACCCTCGTCAAGGGTCTGTTCTGGATTCTCGTGGTCAGCGCCGTGATCTTCGGCGTGTACCTGTTGATCAAGGCGATGTCCGGATCCGGCGAGAAATCGGACATCACGCGGAGCTGACAGGCATGCTCTACCCATGGAACCGGTACCGGAGGACTGGCATCGTGGGCTCGTCGTCGTCGCGCACCCCGACGACATCGAATACGGCGCAGCGGCGGCCGTAGCGCGCTGGACCGAGCAGGGCAAGGACATCCGCTACGTGCTCGCCACCAGCGGGGAGGCGGGGATCGCGGGCCTGCACCCCACGGAGTCGGGCCCGCTGCGGGAGGCGGAGGAGCGGCGTTCCGCGGCCGTGGTGGGAGTGACCGATGTCGCGTTCCTCGGGTACCCCGACGGCACTCTCGTGGAAAGTCTCGCGCTCCGCCGCGACCTCGCCACGGCGATCCGTCGTCATCGCCCGGATCTCGTGGTGACGGCGAACTTCGCGGACACCTGGGGGCCCGGCCAGCTGAACAGTGCGGACCACCGCGCACTCGGACGTTCCGTACTCGACGCCACAGCGGACGCCGCGAACGAATGGATTTTTCCTGAGCTGGGGGAGTCCGGGCTGCCGCCGTGGCGCGGTGTCCGCTGGGTCGCGGTCAACACGATGACCCCCACCCACGCGGTGGACGTCACCCATACGGTGGATCGTGCAGTGCTCTCGCTGGCCGAGCACGTCCGCTACCTCGAAGCGCTCAGCGACGTCCCGGTGGGGCAGCAGGCGAGGGCCCAGGTCGAGATGGTGACCGGGCCGCAACCGGGATTCGACGCCGAGCGCGCGGTGGGATTCGAGCTCTACTTCTTCGGCTGAGGCCGGGAGCCATCGCAATCGTGACGATGCCCCGATCTCTGCGGGCGTAGGAGCGTGGTTTCCTCGGCTTTCCTCCAACGCGCAAGCGCCTCCTGTCACCTCACCCTCCGGCCGTGCATGCGCTGCTCGAATCCCGGACGTCGGGGAGGGCTGGGCCTCGTGGCCGGCCTGCGTGATGCGATTCGAGTGCCGGTTCGGTGCCGCCAGGGGATTCATGCGTTACGGTGTTACACACAATGTCTATTCGTAATTCTCCGTCGCGTGACGACACCTCAGCGAGCGTCGAGGACTCCATTCTCGACGCCGCACGCTCGTGCATCCTCGATTTCGGACTGCGCCGCACCACACTGGCGGAGGTCGCCCGGCGCGCCGGGGTCAGCAGGCCGACCGTCTACCGGCGCTGGTCGGACACCAGGGCCGTGGTCGCCGATCTCATGACTCGCGAGATCGCTGCCGTGATGCCCGATTTCTCCGCCGAGGAATCGGTCCACCGCCAGCTGGTCGACGCCGTGGTCGACGTGTCCACCGAGGTGCGCGACCATCCGCTGTTCGTGAAGATTCTGCGTTCGGATCAGGAACTGTTCACGACCTACATCCTCGAGCGGCTGGGTACGAGCCAGCGGGCGATCATCGACCAGGTCGCGTTCGCAGTGTCGACGGGGCAGGACCAGGGCTCGATCCGCGCGGGGGACAGCCGTCAGATCGCCACGATGGTGCTGCTCATCGCACAGTCCGCGGTCCAGTCTGCCGTGATGGTGGCCGAGGAACTTCCCGGCGACGCCCTGACGGAGCAACTCCGGCACGCTGTCGGCGCCTATCTGGCACCGGACGCCGCCGACAACCACCCGACAGATCGAGGAGACCGGTGAACCACCCGAACACGCCGCCCGTGAGCCGCTCGTCGGCTCTGAATGCCGCGCGAAGGGCGCGCGAACTCGACCAGCTGTCGGACGGTGCAGTCGTCGACGTCCTGGTGATCGGCGGCGGAGTGACCGGCGTCGGTGTCGCGCTCGACGCGGCGTCACGCGGCCTCGACGTCGTGCTCGTGGAGAAGCGGGATCTCGCGTTCGGGACCAGCCGGTGGAGTTCGAAACTCGCCCACGGCGGGTTGCGGTACCTGGCATCGGGCAACGTCGGCATCGCCCGCGAGAGCGCGGTCGAGCGCGGAATCCTCATGACCCGCACGGCCCCCCACCTCGTCCGGGCTCTCCCGCAGCTCGTGCCCGTCCTCGATTCGACGACGCTGTTCGGCAAGTCCCTCGTCCGCACGGGATTCCTGGCCGGTGACCTGCTGCGTGCAAGTGCGCGCACACCGTCGTCGGTCCTGCCGCGATCACGGACGGTCCGGGCCGACCGGGTGGTCGAACTAGCCCCCGCGGTGCGGCGGCAAGGCCTGCGCGGCGGCCTGATGGCATTCGACGGCCAGCTCATCGACGACGCCAGGCTCGTGGTGTCCCTCGCCCGCACCGCCGCGCTTCACGGTGCGACGGTGCTCACCCGGGCGGGCGCGTACGACGTGACCGGGACGTCCGCGACCCTGCGCGACGAGCTGACCGGCTCGGAACTGCCGATCAGGGCGCGCACCGTGGTCAACGCGGCGGGCGTGTGGTCGGGTGAGATCGATCCCGGGATCACGTTGCGGCCCAGTCGCGGCACGCATCTGGTGCTCCCGGCCGAGCGGCTCGGGAACCCGACCGCGGCGCTCACGGTTCCGATCCCCGGTGAGACCAATCGCTTCGTCTTCGCGCTGCCCGCACAGCTCGGCCGCGTGTATCTCGGCCTGACCGACGAGGCGGCGCCGGGACCCGTTCCGGACGTTCCGGTGGCATCGGAGCAGGAGATCGACTTCCTTCTCGACACGGTCAACACCGCGCTCGAGGTTCCGTTGCAGCGCTCGGACGTCCTCGGGACGTTCGCCGGGCTGCGACCTCTGCTCGACACCGGGGACGGATCCACCGCGGACCTCTCGCGCAACCACGCCATCCTGCGCTCGGACACGGGTCTCGTCAGTGTGGTCGGCGGCAAGCTGACCACCTACCGCAAGATGGCGGAGGACGCCGTCGACGCCGCGGTCGAGGTGGCAGGACTGGACGCGGGCCCGTGCCGGACGCGGGCCCTGCCGCTCGTCGGTGCCGCGACACCCGAAGCGCTGCGGAAGGTCTCGGCCCCGCCGGCGCTGCTCGCCCGCTACGGAACGGAGGCGGCGCTGATCGCCGCCGCCGACCCCGAACTGCTGGCGCCGATCGCCGAGGGTGTGGACGTGAGCCGCGCCGAACTCGAGTTCGCGGTGACCCACGAGGGGGCACTCGACGTCGACGACCTGCTCGACCGGCGCACCCGGATCGGACTCGTCCCCGCCGACCGTGCCCGGTCGCTCGGCGCCGCCGAGGCGGTGTTCGAGAAACGGTGACGCCGACCGTGTGAGACTCTGTGGTTCGTGCGAGTCGCCGTGGTCGCCGGGCCTGATCCCGGACATGCCTTTCCTGCCCTTGCGTTGTGCCTCGCCTTCATCGAGGCCGGGGACGAACCGGTCCTGTTCACCGGCACACGGTGGGTCGAGCCCGCACGGGCGGCCGGTGTGCCGGCCGAGTTGCTGAAAGGTCTCGCGCCCCGCCCGACGGACGACGACCGCGATGCGGGAGCGCGCATTCACGCCCGCGCCGCGCACATCTCCACCGAGTTGCTCCCCGACCTGCGCGCGATGGGACCCGACCTCGTGGTCTCGGACATCCTCACCGCAGGTGGGGGTATGGCCGCGGAGCGGCTGGGGATCCCGTGGGTCGAGCTGTCCCCCCACCCGCTGTACGCCGCGTCCAGGGGATTGCCGCCCATCGGAAGCGGATTGGCTCCGGGCGTCGGAATTCGGGGCAGGGTCCGCGACACGCTCATGCGCACCGCGACGGCGCGGTCGATCCGGCAGGGTGAGCGGCAACGCTCCGAGGCCCGGGTCGGCGTCGGACTGCCGGCGAAGGACCCGGGACCGGTGCGCCGGCTGATCGCGACACTCCCCGCGCTCGAGGTGCCGAGGCCGGACTGGCCCGCCGAGGCGCACCTGGTCGGGCCGCTGCTGTGGGAACCCACGAACGAGGTGCTCGGGGCGCCGGACGGCGCCGACCCTCTGGTCATGGTGGCTCCGTCGACCGCATTCACCGGCGCCGAGGGCATGCTCGAGACGACGCTCGCGGGACTCGACGGGGCCGGCGTCCGCGTGATCGCGTCGATACTGGACGGATCGCCGGCCACGGTTCCGCCCTGGGCGCGAGCCGGGCTCGGCCGTCAGGACGCGATGCTGCGCGAGGCCTCGGCCGTCGTCTGCGGCGGTGGACACGGAATGCTGGCGAAGGCTCTGCTCGCAGGGGTCCCGGTGGTGGTGGTTCCCGGTGGCGGCGATCAGTGGGAGCTCGCGAATCGAGCCGTGCGGCAGGGGAGCGCCGTCCTGGTGCGTCCCCCGAGTGCGGAAGCACTCCGCGCGGCGGTCGAACTGGTGCTCTCGAACGGCGCCTATGCGGACGCCGCGCGGCGGGCCGCCCGGAGCATCGCGGATGTCGCCGATCCGGTGGAGGTGTGCCGCGACGCGCTGCGGTGAGAGCTCGGCGCGAGGTTCGGCTAGCGTGGCTGTGTGCGACTGACCGAATTTCACCAACTCGTCCGCGAAGAGTTCGGGCAGATGCGCGGCGACGCACTACTCGTCGACCACGTGCTGCTCAATCTCGGGGGCAAGACCGCCGCCGAAGCCATCGAGGACGGCCGGGAACCCCGCGAGGTGTGGCGTGAACTCTGCGTCGAGTTCGACGTCCCACCGCAACGAAGGTAGAAATCCGGCGTGTCGAACGGGCCCGATCGCACAAATCGAACACACGTTCCCCTATGCTGGTGTTGTTCGGTGGTCACGGTTCTTGTCGGTACCCGGATCTAACCTAACCGAAGAGCACTGATGAGACTCGAGAATGGGGACGACGATGGCACCACAGGCACACGATCGCGACAAGGCACTCGACCTGGCGTTGGCGCAGATCGACAAGAACTTCGGCAAGGGCTCGGTGATGCGCCTGGGCGAAGGTGTGCGTCAGCCGATCGCCGTCATCCCCACCGGCTCCATCGCGCTGGACGTCGCCCTCGGCATAGGAGGATTGCCCCGCGGCCGCGTCGTCGAGATCTATGGCCCGGAATCCTCGGGTAAGACCACGGTGGCCCTGCATGCCGTCGCCAACGCTCAGGCGGCCGGCGGCATCGCGGCGTTCATCGACGCCGAGCACGCCCTCGACCCCGACTACGCCCAGAAACTCGGCGTCGACACCGACGCGCTGCTGGTGTCGCAGCCCGACACCGGTGAGCAGGCACTCGAGATCGCAGACATGCTGATCCGTTCGGGTGCCCTGGACATCCTCGTGATCGACTCCGTGGCGGCTCTCGTCCCCCGCGCCGAGATCGAGGGCGAGATGGGCGATAGTCACGTCGGTCTGCAGGCGCGTCTGATGAGCCAGGCGCTGCGCAAGATGACCGGTGCGCTCAGCAACTCCGGCACCACAGCGATCTTCATCAACCAGCTGCGCGAGAAGATCGGCGTCATGTTCGGTTCCCCCGAAACCACCACCGGTGGTAAGGCATTGAAGTTCTACTCGTCGGTGCGCCTCGACGTGCGGCGTATCGAGACCCTGAAGGACGGCACCGACGCGGTGGGTAACCGTACCCGCGTCAAGGTGGTCAAGAACAAGGTCGCCCCGCCGTTCAAGCAGGCCGAGTTCGACATTCTCTACGGTCAGGGAATCAGCAAGGAAGGCTCGCTGATCGACATGGGTGTCGAGCATGGGTTCATCCGCAAGTCGGGCTCCTGGTACACCTACGAAGGCGACCAGCTGGGGCAGGGCAAGGAGAACGCCCGCAAGTTCCTGTTGGAGAACACCGACGTCCGGGACGAGATCGAGAAGAAGATCAAGGAAAAGCTCGGAATCGGCGCCGACGTCACTGCTGCTACGGATGACGCCGCCCCGGTCGAATTCTAAGGCGCCGCCGTGCGTCCTATGGGCGAAGGTGGAACGGAGACGCAGGCCAAGGATTTGTGCCTGCGTCTCCTGACGGATCGTGCCCGGAGTCGAGCGGAGTTGTTCGAGCGCCTGGCGAAGAAGGGCTACTCGGCCGACATCGCCGAGCGTGTACTGGATCGCCTCACCGAGGTCGGACTCGTCAACGACGCCGACTTCGCCCAGCAGTGGGTGCATTCGCGGCACACGTACTCCGGCAAGGGGAAACGTGCGCTCGCACTGGAACTGCGCCGCAAGGGGATCGGTCAGGAAGACGCTACCGAGGCGCTCGCTCAGATCGACAGCGAGGACGAGCGAGCGCGGGCCACGGAACTGGTCGCGAAGAAACTGCGCACGGTGTCCGCGGACGATCGGGACCGTGCGGTCCGCCGGCTGGTGTCCATGCTCGCGCGCCGCGGATTCCCCCAGGGCATGGCCTTCGAGGTGGTCAAGGAACAACTCGATCGAGTCGATGCGGAAACCGACGGCCTGTTCGACGAGACCTGACGCCGACGAGACGACGACAAGACAACAACACTGCGGTCGGACGGAATGTAATTTCCCTCCGACAGCAGTGTCATGTCACAACCGCGTCATGTCACACCCGCTTGTCGGTGATGTCCATGCCCGGAACCGACACCGCCGGAAGCTCGGGAACGGCTCCCTTGGGGCCTCCGCCCTTCCGGCTGGCCCGCAGTCGCTTCTCCACCTTGGTCGCCACCACGGTGAGCGTGTAGTTGAGGACGATCATGATGATCGCCACCACGATCAGGGCGGGCAGGTAATTGCCGTAGAACGCACCGAGCTGCTGGCCGGACCGCACCACTTCGACGTAGCCGATGAGGTAACCGAGTGCGGAGTCCTTCAACGCCACCACCATCTGCGAGATGATCGCGGGGAGCATCGCCGTGACGGCCTGAGGAAGCAGGATGGTGCGCATGACCTGGCCCTTGCGCATACCCAGCGCCTTGGCGGCCTCGCTCTGTCCCTTGGGGAGCGAGTTGATACCGGCCCTGACGATTTCGGCGATCACCGAGCCGTTGTACAGCGTGAGACCCACGATGACCGCGGCGAGCGCAAGGTATTTCGACTTGAAAACCTCGTACTCGGCGAACAGCTGGTACGAGAAGATCATCAGGATCAGCACCGGGATGGCGCGGAACAATTCGACGATCCCACCGGCCACCCATCGCACCGGCCGGTGGTCCGACAGGCGTCCGATGCCGAGGATCGCGCCGAGGATCAACGCGAACAGGATCGATACGGCGGCCGCCACGAGGGTGCCGCGGATGCCGGGGATCAGATACGTCGTCCACGACGTCGATTCGAGGAACGGATCCCATTTCGCCGACGTCAGCTGGCCTTTGTCGTCGAGCGCGGCGTAGACGAAGTAGCCGATTACCAGTAGGGCGACGGCGACGGCGACGGAAATCAGGCGGTAGATGTTCTTCGCCTTCGGGCCCGGCGCGTCGTAGAGGACGGTGGCGGAATTGCTCATCGTGCAACCTCGAATCGCTTGCTCAGGTATCCGAAGAGAAGCCCCATCGGCAGGGTCAGGATCACGAACCCGAGCGCGAAGATGCCACCGACGACGAAGATGGCGGCCTCGTTCTCGATCATTTCCTTCATCAGCAGCGACGCCTCCGCCACACCGATCACCGAGGCGATCGTCGTGTTCTTGGTCAAGGCGATCAGCACACTGCCGAGCGGGGCGGTCACCGCGCGGAACGCCTGCGGCAGCACGATCAGCCGCAGATTCTGGGAGAACGTGAGGCCGAGCGACCGGCCCGCCTCCGCCTGGCCGACGTGCACGGTGTTGATTCCGGACCGCAGCGACTCGCAGACGAAGGCCGCGGTGTAGACGCTGAGTCCGAGCACGGCGAGCCGGAAGTTGTTCTCCTCGAAAAACGTCGGCGACTGTTCGGGGGCGAGCTTGACACCCATCGTCTGGAAGAGCCCGAAGGAGCAGAAAATGATGATGAGCGTCAGGGGAGTGTTGCGGAAGATCGTCACGTACGCCGTGCCGACGCCACGCGCGACCGGGATCGGTGACACCCGCATCGCCGCGAGGATGGTGCCGAGTATCAGAGCACCGACAGCCGAGAAGGCGGTGAGTTGCACCGTCGTCCAGAATGCGTCGATCAGCTGATCGCTGTATTTGCTCAGTAGGTCCACTTACCGTCTCCCCAGGTCACCGGTGGTTGGTGTCGAACCGGGCCGGACGACTCCACGAATGGAAGTCGTCCGACCCGGATGAGTGAGTTGCTCAGTACCGATCGACGGTCGGCGGGGCGGGGATCGGGTAGCCCGACGCGCCGACGGTCTCGTTGAACGCACGCTCCCACGAGCCGTCCGCGATCATCGCCTCGATGGCGTCGTTGATCTTGGCGCGGGTCTCGTCGTCGCCCTTGGCCAGGCCGATGCCGTAGCGCTCTTCGGTGAACGGCTCGCCGACCACCTTCAGCTCGCCGGGGTACTGCGCCGCGTAGCCGGCGAGGATGATGTCGTCGGTGGTGACGGCGTCCACCGCACCGTTACGCAGCGCCTCGACGCACGCCGAGTACGTGTCGAACTCCTGCAGCTGCACGTCCTGCGCGTACGTGTCCTTGACCTTCTGCGCCGGGGTGGACCCGGTGACGGAGCACAGCTTCTTTCCGCCGTTGAGCGAATCGGGGCCGGTGATGTCGGTGTTGTCGGACTTCACCAGGAGCGACTGTCCGGCGATGAAGTACGGACCGGCGAAGTCGACCTTCTCCTTGCGGGCGTCGGTGATCGAGTAGGTGGCGACGATGTAGTCGACCTCACCGTTCTGGATCAACGTCTCGCGCTGAGCCGACGGGGACTCCTTGAACTCGATGTTCTCGGGCGCGACACCCAGCTTGCCGCCCACGTACTCGGCGACCTCGACGTCGAAGCCGCTGAAGGAACCATCGGGGTTGCGCAATCCGAGGCCGGGCTGGTCGTATTTGATTCCGACCGTGAGCTTTCCCTCGGACGCGCTCTGGGAGGCGCTCTTCTCTTCACCTCCGCCACAGGCAGATGCGACGACGGCGAGCGCCATGACGCCGATTCCCACGCGAATCGAGCGGTTGATCCTCATCGAGTTCCTCCAATTGAAAATGACGGGTTTTGCGTGTGGAGCACGGTGGACCGAGAGAGCGCCGTGGCGGCACTCCTTCGGGTCAGTGGCTGAGAATCTTGCCGAGAAAGTCCTTCGCGCGCTCGGATTTGGGAGCGGTGAAGAACGTGGCGGGCTCGGAGTCCTCGACGATCTGGCCGTCGGCCATGAAGAGAACCCGGTGGCCGACCTTGCGGGCGAAGCCCATCTCGTGTGTCACCACGAGCATGGTCATGCCTTCCTTGGCGAGCGAGGTCATGACGTCCAGGACCTCGTTGACCATTTCCGGGTCGAGTGCGGACGTCGGCTCGTCGAACAGCATGACCTTGGGGTT
Source organism: Rhodococcus sp. NPDC127593 (assembly GCF_042671975.1). Taxonomy (NCBI): domain Bacteria; kingdom Bacillati; phylum Actinomycetota; class Actinomycetes; order Mycobacteriales; family Nocardiaceae; genus Rhodococcus; species Rhodococcus sp. NPDC127593. The sequence goes on from NZ_JBHXWI010000001.1 coordinate 316,111, forward strand.
CATGGCGAGTGCGCGTGCGATCGCGACGCGCTGCTGCTGACCGCCCGACAACTGCGCCGGGTACTTGTCCGCCTGGTTGGCGATGCCGACCCGCTCGAGAAGCTCGTAGGCCTTCGCCTTCGCGTCGGCGCTGCTCTTCTTCCGCACCTTGACCGGTGCGAGCATCACGTTCTCGAGGATCGTCTTGTGGGCGAACAGGTTGAAGGACTGGAACACCATGCCCACGTCGGCGCGCAGCGCCGCCAGGGCCTTGCCCTCGGCCGGTAGTACCTTGCCGTCCACCGCGATCTCACCGGAGTCGATGGGCTCGAGGCGGTTGATGGTGCGGCACAGCGTCGACTTACCCGAGCCGGACGGTCCGAGGACGATCACAACCTGTCCGCGAGGGACTTCGAGGTCGATCTCCTGGAGGACGTGGAGGGCGCCGAAGTGTTTGTTCACCGATTTCATCGAGATCATGGACGGGGCCGCGCCCGTGGAGGGTGTTGGCGTCGCGTCGTCGGCTTGCGTCATAGTCGATGACCCTATGTGTTGGGAGCGGGAGCACCTGCCATTTGCTCCGAGAATCCTCGGGATGTCACGGAAACTTTACTGTCCGGCTTCGGGCGTGTGTCCGGGCGCACACCGGCCGCGACGAGGCGATTTGGCGCGGGCCGTACCCTGGCATACGTGGACACGATCGACCAGACCCCTCACCGCAGCTACGAGGTGCGCACGTACGGCTGCCAGATGAACGTGCACGACTCCGAGCGCCTGTCGGGGCTCCTCGAGGACGCCGGCTACACGAAGGCGGCCGCGGGGCAGGCGCCCGACCTCGTCGTCTTCAATACCTGCGCGGTGCGGGAGAACGCCGACAACAAGTTGTACGGCAACCTGAGCCACCTGGCGCCGGCGAAGGAACAGAACCCCGACATGCAGATCGCGGTCGGCGGGTGCCTGGCGCAGAAGGACCGCGACGTCGTCGTGAAGAAGGCGCCGTGGGTGGACGTCGTGTTCGGCACCCACAACATCGGTTCGCTCCCCGCGTTGCTGGACCGGGCCCGCCACAACCAGCGGGCCGAGGTCGAGATCCTCGACGCGCTGGAGGCGTTCCCGTCGACGCTGCCCGCCAAGCGGGAGTCGGCGTATGCGGGCTGGGTGTCGATCTCGGTGGGATGCAACAACACCTGCACGTTCTGCATCGTGCCCGCGCTGCGCGGCAAGGAGGTCGACCGGCGGCCCGGCGACATTCTGGCCGAGGTGCAGGCCCTGGTGAACGAGGGCGTCGTCGAGGTCACCCTGCTCGGGCAGAACGTCAACGCGTACGGCGTGTCCTTCGCCGATCCCGACCAGCCCCGCGACCGTGGCGCGTTCGCCGCGCTGCTGCGCGCGTGCGGTGAGATCGACGGGCTCGAGCGGGTGCGCTTCACGTCTCCGCACCCGGCCGAATTCACCGACGACGTCATCGAGGCGATGGCCGAGACCCCCAACGTGTGTCCCCAGCTGCACATGCCGCTGCAGTCCGGTTCGGACAGGGTGCTGAAGGCGATGCGCCGCTCCTACCGGAAGTCGCGGTTCCTGGGGATCATCGACAAGGTCCGCGCCGCGATGCCGCACGCGGCGATCACCACCGACATCATCGTTGGCTTCCCGGGTGAGACCGAGGAAGACTTCCAGGACACGCTCGACGTGGTCCGGCAGGCGCGCTTCACCAGCGCCTACACCTTCCAGTACTCGAAGCGGCCCGGCACTCCGGCAGCGGAGATGGACGAGCAGCTGCCCAAGGCCGTCGTCCAGGAACGGTACGAGCGTCTCATCGCGTTGCAGGAACAGATCACCCTCGAGGAGAACCAGAAGCTCGTCGGTGCCGAGGTGGAACTGCTCGTTGCCGCCGGGGAGGGTCGCAAGAACGCGGCGACCGCCCGGATGAGTGGGCGCGCCCGCGACGGCCGGCTCGTCCACTTCCGGCCGGAGGGCAACCTCGAGGGCAACGTCCGTCCCGGCGACGTCGTCACCGTCGTCGTCAGTGCCGCCGCCCCGCACCACCTCGTCGCCGACACCTCGGTCCTGACCCACCGCCGCACCCGCGCGGGCGACTCCTTCGAGAAGGGTGTCACCCCGAAGACCCCGCCGATCGGCGTGGGACTCGGACTTCCGCAGATCGGTGCGCCCGCACCACTACCCGCCCAGATGGGATGCAACGCATGACCTCCCCGTTCGACGACAAGCGGCACGACGGAAACCGGGCCGGCGACAACGGTTCGAGTGCCGAGAACGAGCCGATCGAGAGTTACCTGAAGGATTTCGACGCCGCCGAGAAGAAGGTGGCCGGTGAGATCGACCCGGGCGCGCGTGCGCTCGTCGTCGCGGTCGCGGTGGTCGTGCTCCTCGGCTCGCTGACGTTGCCGCACTCCGGCATCGCCAACGGCTGGGAGGTGCTGGTGTACGGGGACGACGCCCGCGCGGAGACGATTGCGCTGCCGTCGCGGCTGTTCGTGTGGTTCGAGGTGGTGTTCGGGGTCGTCGTGTCGATGCTGGCGCTCGTCACCCGCCGCTGGGCCCTCGCCTGGGTTGCCCTCGCCGGAACCGCCGTGTCCATCGTGTTCGGCATGCTCGCCATCTGGTCGCGGCAGACACCAGCGCCCGGGGTCGAGGCGGCCGGACCGGGGATCGGTCTGATCATCGGCTGGCTCACCGTCATCGTGCTCACGTTCCACTGGTTGAAGGTGGTCTGGAGCCGGACCGCGCTGCAGCTTGCCGCGGAAGAGGAACGCCGCGCCGCTGCCGCCGAAGCGGAGCGACGCGGCGACTGGAACGTCGGTTGATCGTGCCTATTGGCCGCTGACGGCGCCCTCGGCCGCGTCGGCCCATTCGCGCCACTGCTGGGCCTGCGCGAGGGCGCTCTCCGCGTCCTTCGTCTTGCCCGCCGCGGTGGCCTTGGCGGCCTGCTCCTCGAACTGCGTGACCCGCTCCCGGAACTGCGCGGCCCGGGCGAGGGCCTCCGGGTCGGTGCGGCGCCATTCCTCGTCGGCGGCGTCGCGGACACGCTTCTCGATGGCCCGCAGCTTGCCCTCGAGGTCGTGCATTCGCTCGCGGGGCACCTTGCCGATGGCGTCCCACTTCTCCTGCAGGTCGCGGAGGGCGGCCCGCGCCGCGTCGATGTCCTTGGCCGGATCGATGTGGCCGGCGTTCTTCAGCAACTCTTCCTTGGCGACCGCGTTCTCCTCGAACTCGGCGTCGCGTTCGGAGGACGCGGAGTTGCGGGCGGCGAAGAACACGTCCTGGGCGCCCTTGAAGCGCTTCCACAGGTTGTCGTCGGCTTCTCGCGGTGCGCGGCCGGCGGCCTTCCACTCGGCGAGCAGATCACGGAAAGCCCCGGCCGTGGGGCCCCAGTCGGTGGAGTCGGACAGTGCCTCGGCCCGTGTGACGAGCTCTTCCTTCTTGGTCTTGGCGGCGGCGCGCTCGCGGTCGAGTTCGGCGAAGTGGGCTCCGCGGCGCCGGTTGAACGCCTCCCGCGCCTTCGAGTACCGCTTCCACAGGGCGTCGTCGACCTTCCGGTCGATACCGCGGATCGTCTTCCATTCGTCCAGGATCTCGCGCAACCGGTCGCCGGCGGCCTTCCACTGCGTGGATTCGGCACCGATCTGTTCCGCCTCGGCGGCCAGCGCTTCCTTGCGTTCGGTGTGCGCCTGCCGCGACAGTTCCTTCTCGTGCTTGGCGTGGGCGGCTGCCTCGTCGGATCCGGCGATGATGACATCGAGTCGCGCCGCGAGTGAATCGATGTCACCGATCACCGCGGCGGTCGGCAGGGATTCGGCGAGCGCGAGCGCGGCCGCCTTGGTCTTCTTCGCGTCGCCCGCGCCGGAGCTGAGCCGAGCTTCGAGGAGCGCCACTTCCGTTGCCAGATCGTCGAAGCGCCGACCGAAGTGCGCCAGACCTTCCGCCGCGTCTCCGGCCTGCCACGACCCGATCTGCCGTTCGCCGTCTGCGGTCTTCACCCAGGCGGTGCCGTCGTCGTCCACTCGGCCGAACTTGCTCGGGTCACTGTGGGCGGGGGCGGCGACGGCGGGGGCGGAGAGGGCGTGTGTCGGTGTGGGGTGGGGCTTGGGTGCGCCCGGTTTCGCGGCGGCACCGGGCTTCGGGACGCTGGCCTTCGGTGTGTCGTGCTGCTGAGCGGCAGGCTCCACGGCGGGCTTCGCGTCGCTGCTGTCGGTCATCGGTTCCTCATCTCTGCCGCGCGTCACGGCTGCCTGAACGCAATACTGGCTCCATACGACCCGGGACGGGTGCTGGCTCCATTCAACCCGGTACGGGCCCTGTGGACTATTGAATCAGGTCGGACGGTCCGCGTTGGTACCGATTGACGGCAGCGCCCGAATCGGATGTCGGGTCCGCGCGGACGGTCGACTAGCGTGACTGTGTGTTCACCGCCGCAATCCTCGTGCCGTCCCCACCGCTGTTGGTACCCGAACTGACCGGGGCGGCCGCTGCGGAGACGGCGCCGTTGCGGGATGCGGTCCAGACGGCGGCGAAGGCGTTGTCCGCGCTCGCCACCGAGTGGGTGGCGGTCGGAGCGGCACCCGCCGCGGTGGACGTGCGGCCCGACGCCCAGGGCACTTATCGCGGCTACGGCGTCGACGTGCGAGTCACGCTGCGGCCCGGTCCGGCAGGCGAACCCGACTCGGACCTCCCGCTCGCTGCGCTCACGGCCGGGTGGATCCGGGGGACGTGCGCGCCGGACGCCGTCGTCGACGCGCGGATCCTCGCCGCCGACCTGTCGCCGGAACAGTGCGCCGAGTACGGCGCGGAACTGCGCACGCTTCTCGACCGGGACCCCGAACCGCGGGGGCTGGTGATCGTCGCGGACGGGGCGAACACCCTCACGGCGAAGGCGCCGGGCGCGTTCGACCCGCGTGCGGAAGGCGTGCAGGCCAGGATCGACGCGGCGCTCGACACCGGCGACCGCGACGCGTTGCTGGCCCTCGACCCCGCGGAGTGCGATTCCCTCGGCATCGGCGGGCGCGTCCCGTGGCAGGTTCTCGCCGGCGTGTTCGACGCGACGCCCGCCTCCTGCCGGACGTTGTACAGCGCGGCACCGTACGGAGTCGGCTACCACGTGGGGGAGTGGCGTCCGTGACGTCACCCGTGCCGATCGCCGTCGTCGGACCGACCGCCACCGGAAAGTCGGATCTCGCACTGGACCTGGCCGAACGTCTCGGCGGCGAGATCGTCAACATCGACGCGATGCAGCTGTACCGGGGCATGGACATCGGGACCGCCAAACTCGCTCCTGCCGAACGCCGCGGAATCCCGCACCACCAGCTCGACGTGCTCGACGTGACGGAGACGGCCACCGTCGCGAACTATCAGCAGGCGGCGGTCCGCGACGTCGAGGCGATCGCCGCGCGCGGCGCCGTGCCGGTCATCGTCGGCGGATCGATGATGTACGTGCAGTCGCTGCTCGACGAGTGGAGCTTCCCCGCCACCGATGCGTCGGTCCGGGCGCGCTGGGAGACCGTCCTCGCCGAGAAGGGCGTCGCGGCCGTCCACGCCGAACTGGGCCGGGTCGACCCCGACGCCGCGGCGTCGATCCTCCCCACCGACGGCCGGCGCCTGGTCCGGGCACTCGAAGTCGTCGAGATCACCGGGAAGCCGTTCGCGGCGTCGGCCCCTAGCATCGGCGAACCGCGCTGGGGCACGCACATCGTCGGTGTCGACCGGGATACCGCCGACCTCGACGACCGGATCCGGCTCCGCACCCGCCTGATGTTCGAACGGGGACTCGTCGGCGAGGTGCGCGGGCTGATCGACGTGGGACTGCGCGAGGGCGTCACCGCACCCCGGGCCATCGGCTACGCACAGGTCCTCGCGTGGCTCGACGGCGAATACGACCTCGACGAGGCGCAGGAACGCACATTCATCGGCACCCGGCGCTACGTGCGCAGGCAACGGTCGTGGTTCCGCCGCGACACCCGCATCCACTGGGTCGACGGAAGCGACCCCGACCTCGCGGACACCACGATCCGCACCCTCGGCGAGACCCGAACACTGGGAGAACGATGAGCCGCGCACCGTCCGGACGCAACCGTCCGGCCCCGTCCCTGCTGGTGACCACCCGCAATGCCCGTTTTCAGCAGTGGCAGTCGTACCTCACCAACCGCGCCAAACGAACGAAAGCGGGACGCTTCCTGATCCAGGGCGTCCGTCCCCTCAACCTCGCGCTGGAACACGACTGGCCGATCGAATCGCTGCTGCACCGCATCGACGGCCCGCCACTGTCCGACTGGGCGCGGGAACTGCTCGAGACCCGGTCCGTCGAACAGATCGGGGTCAGTGCCGAACTGATGGCCGAACTGGGTGAGAAGACCACCACCGCGCCGGAACTGATCGCCGTCGCGAAGACACGAACCCCGCGACTGAAGGATCTGCAACTGCAGTCCGTCCCCCTGATCGTCGTGTTCGACCGCCCCGCCTCACCCGGAAATCTGGGCACCCTCCTCCGTTCCGCCAACGCGTTCGGCGCCGACGCGGTCGTGGTGGTCGGCCACGGCGCAGATCCGTTCGACCCCCGGAGTGTCCGCGCCTCCACCGGATCCCTGTTCGCGATGCCCGTCGTCACGGTCTCGTCCGTCGACGAGATCCTCGCCTTCCGCGACGCCCGGCGCGCGTCCGGAACCGACCTGCACATCGTCGGCACCGACGAAACCGGCTCCGTCACCATCGACGCCCACGACTTCGGCGGCGGCACCGTGCTCGTGATCGGCAACGAGACGCGCGGGATGGGCGCCGCGTGGCGCAACGCCTGCGACACGGTGGTCAACATCCCGATCGGAGGCGCAGCGAGTTCCCTCGGCGCCCCCTCCGCCGGCGCCGTCGCCCTCTACGAAATCGCCCGGCAGCGAAGATGAACCGCACCGCGGTCGCGTAGATGAACCGCACCCTCTCGACCATTCGTTAGAGTGGTGCGCATGGATTTCAGCAAGGGACACGGCACCGAGAACGACTTCGTGGTCCTCCCGGATCCCGACGTCCGCATCGACCTGTCGGCCCCGCGGGTGTCGGCGCTGTGCGATCGCAGGCGCGGGCTTGGCGCCGACGGAATCCTGCGCGTCGCGAGGGCCGGTGCGCTGGCTGCCGCCGGTGTGCTCGCCGAACTCCCCGACGGCACGTCCGAGGACGACTGGTTCATGGACTATCGCAACGCCGACGGCTCGATCGCGGAGATGTGCGGCAACGGCGTCCGCGTCTTCGCCCACTACCTCCGGGCGGCGGGCCTCGAGACGCGCGACGAGTTCGTGGTCGGCAGCCGGGCCGGCGGCAAACCGGTGATCGTGCACTCGGCCGACGGCGCCTTCGGCGAGGTCACCGTCGACATGGGTGTGGTGCGGGATCTGGGAACCAGCGCCGCGACCATCGACGGCAAGGTGTTCAACGGGATCGGCATCGACGTCGGCAACCCGCACCTGGCCTGTGTCGATGCGCACCTCACGGCCGCGTCCCTCTCGGCCCTCGACCTGACGGCCGCACCCGGGTTCGATCCCGGCTTCTTCCCGCACGGCGTCAACGTGGAGATCCTCACCCGCATCGATTCCGGTGCCGTGGACATGCGGGTGCACGAGCGCGGGGTCGGCGAAACACGGTCGTGCGGCACCGGCACGGTGGCCGCGGCCACCGCCGCGCTGCGCTTCGACGGGGCCGACTCCGGTGAGGTGAATGTCCGTATTCCCGGTGGTCAGGTCACCGTGGCGCTGTCCGACGGCCGGGCGACGTTGCGTGGACCGTCCGTCCTGGTGGCGTCCGGAAACCTCGACGACGGCTGGTGGAACGGCCTCGTCTGATCGCCCTGCGCGAAATGCACGTGCACGCCCTCGTCATTCCGTGGGATCATGAGGGTGTATGACGAAAACACATCGCACAGAAGAATCGCCGATCTCCGACTCCACCGAGTTCGCTTACGACGACGGGCGCCCTTCGGTCGGCGAGATGCAACTCGAGGACCGCAGCGCGCTGCGCCGAGTTGCCGGGCTCTCCACCGAGCTCACAGACGTCACCGAGGTCGAATACCGACAGCTGCGTCTCGAACGCGTGGTGCTCGTCGGTGTCTGGATGCAGGGAACCGCGGCGCAGGCCGAATCCAGCATGGCCGAGCTCGCGGCTCTGGCCGAGACCGCCGGGTCCGAGGTCCTCGAGGGCCTCGTCCAGCGCCGGGACAAACCCGACGCGGCCACCTACATCGGTTCCGGCAAGGCCGAGGAACTCCGTGAGGTCGTCCTCTCGACCGGCGCCGACACCGTCATCTGCGACGGTGAACTCACTCCCGCGCAGCTGACCGCGCTGGAGAAGGTCGTCAAGGTCAAGGTAATCGACCGGACGGCCCTCATCCTCGACATCTTCGCTCAGCATGCGACGTCCAGGGAGGGCAAGGCGCAGGTGGCGCTGGCCCAGATGGAGTACATGCTGCCGCGACTGCGCGGCTGGGGTGAATCGATGTCCCGGCAGGCGGGTGGTCGCGCCGGCAGCAACGGCGGCGTGGGTCTGCGTGGTCCCGGTGAGACCAAGATCGAGACGGACCGTCGGCGAATCCGTGAGCGGATGGCGAAGCTGCGGCGCGAGATCAAGGGCATGAAGGCCGCCCGCGACACCAAACGCACCAGGCGTCTGCGCAGCGAGACCCCGTCCATCGCGATCGTCGGATACACCAACGCCGGCAAGTCGAGCCTGCTCAACGCGCTGACCGGGTCCGGGGTGCTGGTGCAGAACGCGCTGTTCGCCACCCTCGATCCCACCACCCGGCGGGCGGCGCTGGACGACGGCCGCGAGTACGTCCTCACCGACACCGTCGGGTTCGTGCGGCACCTGCCGACGCAGCTGATCGAGGCGTTCCGCTCGACGCTGGAGGAAGTCACGGACGCGGATCTGCTGCTCCACGTCGTCGACGGGTCCGATCCGCTGCCCACGGATCAGATCAGGGCCGTCCACGAGGTGATCACCGAGGTGATCCGGGAGAACGACGCCGCAGCGCCGCCGGAACTCATCGTGGTGAACAAGATCGACGCGGCCGACCCGGTCACGTTGACCCAGTTGCGGGGCCTGCTGCCCGGTGCGTCGTTCGTGTCCGCCCAGACCGGGGAAGGCATCGCCGAGTTGCGAGCGCATCTCAGCGACGTCCTTATCCGCCCGGAGATCGAGGTCAGCGTTCTCCTCCCGTACAACAGGGGAGATCTGATGGCCCGGATCCACTCGGACGGTCAGATCCTCGACTCGTCCCACGAGGAGGACGGCACGCGCGTCCATGCTCGGGTGCCCGAAGCGCTGGCGTCGGCACTGGTTCAGTACAGCGGCAGTGCCTGACCGCTCACGGTGGTCGGCCCGTGTCGCGGTCGCAGTGCTCGCCGCGTGTACACCGCTCGCCTCGGCGGGGGTCGTGTCCGCCGAGCCCTTCTTCCGCGATCAGACGGCCGTCGACGCGTCGGAGTTCGGTCCGCTCTGCACTCCCGACGATTCGGCGGTCGGCACCCCGGACGAGGCCTCGCTGAAAGAGCTGTCGGGGCTCGTGTCGGCGGGGGGACTGCTCTACGCGGTCGGTGACAGCGGGTCCGATCGCGCGGTCGCGGAGATGGACGGGAACTGCGCCGTCCAGCGGTGGCTTCCGCTGCCGGTCGATCCGTACGACGTCGAGGACATATCGTCCGGCCCCGACGGCCGGCTGTGGCTCGCCGACACCGGGGACAACGGCCGCCGACGCGACACGGTGGCACTGATCGCGATGGACCGTGCCACCGGCGCGGGAGAACTGCATCGGCTGACGTATCCGGACGGCCCACACGACGCCGAGACCGTTCTCGTCCAGCGCGACGGCACCCCGCTGATCGTCACGAAGGAAGTGTTCGGGGCGGGCAACGTGTACCGGCCTGCGGGGGGCGCCGCTGTGGGCGACCTCGCGAGCCCCGGCCCGACCCCGCTCGAGAAGGTGGGGACGCTGGACGTCGCGGAGACGAACGGCGCCGACGACGCCACCACCGGGAGCGGCACCACGGCCCCGGCAGTGCATTCGACGATGTTCACCGGCGGCGCCGTGTCCGCCGACGGAACCGTGGCCGCCGTCCGCAGCTATTCCGACGTGTTCCTGTTCTCGGCGCCGGACGGCGACCTGGCCGCGGCGTTCGCCGCGGGGCCTGTGGTGCGCGCACACGTGCCGCAGCAGCCGCAGGGGGAGTCGATCGCGTTCACCGAGAGCGGCGACCTGCTGATCGCCTCCGAGGCGCGGGAGGGGCCCGTTCCGCCGATTCAGATGCTGCCCGGGGCGGTGTCGAGGGTGCAGGAGCAGGCCCGCACGCAGACAGCCGCGGACGAGGTGTCGGCGCAGTCGCCGGGAACGTTGTGGGGGATCGGCGTCGCCGGCGGCGCAGTCGTGCTCGTGGTCGGCGCCGGCTTCCTGGTCCGCCGCCGTGCCCGATAGGTCTGTTTTGTGAGAAATGTTGCGAGCCTGATTCTTTCGGTGGCCGGCACGGTGTGAATACTGGCGGGGTGCAGGCCCACGAGTTGTTGTCGCGTATCGCCCACCTGTCGCTCGAGCACGGTCGCGCCCAGACCGCATCGACCGTCGCCGTGGTGGCGGGCACCGTCGTGATGCTCGCGGCGTCGCGTTCCGCCCGGCCGCCGATCCTCCGCGCCGCCGCGGTCGCGGTGCCCGTGACCGCGGTGATCGGGGGTGCCGTGTGGGCGACATACCGGCCGCTTCCCAATCAGATACCGCCGGCGGGATACGCCTGGATCTGGCTCGCCGTCGGCATCCTCGTACTCGCCGCGGCTCTCCTGCTCCGAAAGCCCGGCGTCCGGCGCGTAGTGGTGATCGGGATGGCGGGGGCCATGGCCGCGGCCGCGGCGGTCGGGCAGGTCAATGCGGAGGTCGGCGTCTTCCCGACCGTGGGTTCGCTGGTCGGGCACCGCCCGTCGACGGTGGTCGAGCCGGTGTCGTTCGGTGACGTCCCCGGCTTCGAGCCGATGGTGCAGTCCGGAATTCCGATGGACTCGGTGTGGACACGTCCGGTGCGCACACCCGGATCCGGTGTGGTGACGGAAGTGGAGATCCCGGGCACCGAATCCGGATTCTCGGCCCGGCCGGCTGTGCTGTATCTGCCGCCTGCGTACCTGACGTCACCCCGCGCGGTGCTCCCCGTCATGGTGATGATCGCCGGGCAGCCGGGACGGCCCCAGGACTGGTTCAGCAGCGGACGGTTGGGGTCCACGGTGGATGCGTATGCCGCGCGGCACGACGGCCTCGCGCCGGTCGTCGTGGTGGTCGACGCGCTGGGGTCGCAGGACGCGAATCCGCTCTGTCTGGATTCGGTGTTGGGCAATGCTGCCACCTACGTGGCCCGCGACGTCCCCGCGTGGATCGAGAAGTCCCTGCAGGTGTCGCACGATCCGGCGCAGTGGGCGATCGGCGGATTCTCCTACGGGGGAACCTGTTCGATCCAGCTGGCCGTGAACTATCCGCGGATCTACCCGACCTTTCTCGACTTCCTCGGTCAGGACGAGCCCTCGCTGGGCGATCACGCGGGGACGGTCGCGGCGACGTTCGCCGGCGACGAGCGTGCGTTCGCGGCGGTCAATCCGGTCGACGTGCTGAGGACGCGGCAGTTCCCGGAAGTGACCGGGGTGTTCGTCGCCGGGGCCGCAGACGACGAATACCGCCCGCAGCAGCAGCGGATGTTCGCTGCCGCGCGGGCGGCCGGTCTGAACGTGCGGTACTACGAGCTCCCCGGTGGGCACGAGGGCGCCACTTGGGGCGCGGCGCTCGAACGGGAGATGGACTGGACCGGCCGTCAGCTGGGTCTCACCAGCTGACGGCGGGTGCCGGTCAGGCGTCGAGGTCGGCCGCCACCAGCTGGGCCACCTTCTCGACGGCGTCGGCGTCGTCGCTGGTGACCGTGACGTCGGTGCCCTTGGTGGCGCCGAGCGTCATGATGAGCAGTGCGGAACCGGCGTCCACGGGTTCGCCGTCCGCCACGGCCAGCGTGACGGGCACACCGGCGGCGGCAACCGCTTCGGCGATGACGGCGGCGGGACGGGCGTGCAGGCCGATGGACGAACCGACGGCGACTGTGGTGCTGGGCATGGACTCTCTCCTCTGTCGGTGGGGTTGATGCGGGGCGAGCGGGTCGATCTGTTTCTCTTACGCTGCGACTGTCGCAACGTCGGGGTCGAGTTCGGCGTCGGACGCGCCGGGCTTGATGAATTCTTTCGCGCCGACGACGCACAGTGCGGCGACGACGACACCGGCGGCCAGCGCCACCAGGAACCAGAGCAGGTTGCCGATGGCGAAGAAGACGAAGATTCCGCCGTGCGGTGCGCTGAGGGTGACGTTGAACGCCATGATCAGGGCGCCGGTGACGGCGCCGCCGGCCATCATCGAGGGGATGACGCGCAGGGGGTCGGCGGCGGCGAACGGAATGGCACCTTCGGAGATGAACGCCGAGCCGAGGAGCCACGCCGCCTTGCCGTTCTCACGTTCCGCCTCGCTGAACAGGCTGGGACGCAGGACGGTCGACGCGAGAGCCATCGCCAGCGGCGGGACCATGCCCGCAGCCATCACGGCCGCCATGATCCGCAGCGAGGCGGGATCGTTGACGTTGAGGCCGGCCACCGCGAATGCGTATGCGGCCTTGTTCACCGGGCCACCGAGGTCGAAGCACATCATCAGACCGAGGATGATGCCGAGGAAGATGACAGAGCTGCCGGACAGACCGTTGAGCCAGTTCGTCAGGCCCGACGTGATCGAAGCGAGCGGACGGCCCAGGACCAGGAACATGAGGGCGCCGACGATCAGAGTCGCGAACAGCGGGATGATCACCACCGGCATCAGGCCGCGCAACCATTGGGGAACCGGGATCCGGCTGATCCACAGCGCGACCACACCGGCGATCAGACCACCGACGAGGCCTCCGATGAATCCGGCGCCGACGAAGACCGCCACGGCACCCGCGGTGAAGCCCGGTGCCAGGCCGGGCCGGTCGGCGATGGCGAAGGCGATGTAACCGGCCAGAGCGGGCACGAGGAAGCTGAACGCCAGCGAACCCAGTTGGAACAGCACCGCGCCCAGGTACGTCGCCAGGCCACCGTCGGGGAGTTGGCCGAGGGAGTTGCTGAGGACGATGTCCTCCGCAGGACCGGAGATCTCGTATCCGCCGAGCAGGAAGCCGAGGGCGATCAGCAGACCGCCGGCGGCGACGAACGGGATCATGTAACTGACACCGGTGAGCAGCACCTGGCGCAGGTGGGTGCCCCAGCCGATCGATCCGGCCGGCTCGTCCGCCGCGCTGCCGGCGCTACCCGCGTCCACGGTGGCCGCGGACGGGTTCATGCCCGCGCGCAGTGCCTCGGTGATCATGGTGTCGGGCTCGTTGATGGCGCGCTTGACGCCCGACGCCACCACCGGCTTGCCTGCGAAGCGTTCCTTGCCCTTCACCCCGACATCGGTGGCGAAGATGACGGCCGACGCGCCCGCGATCACTCCGGGTGCCAGCGGCGTGCTTCCGCTCGAACCCTGCGTCTCCACGTGGACGACGACGCCTGCGCGTTCGCCGGCGGCGACGAGGGAGTCGGCGGCCATGTAGGTGTGGGCGATGCCGGTCGGGCAGGCCGTGACCGCGACGATGTGCTTCGGTCCCTCTTCGGGCTCGGGTTCCTTCTCCGGGGTGACAGGCTCGGGCTTCGGAGCTGCAGCGGCGGCCGCCGCGGGTGCTGCGGCGGCGGGAGCCGCGGCCGCCGGTGCGGCGGCGGGTGCGGGTGCCAGGACGTCGTTCACCAGGGTGACGATCTCGGCGGGGGTCTTCGCATCGCGGAGGGCCCCGACGAAGGCGGGGCGCACCAGTGCCCGTGCGAGCGATGAGAGCAGCTTCATGTGCTCCGCGCCGGCACCTTCGGGCGCGGCGATGAGGAACACCAGATCTGCGGGTCCGTCGGGGGCGCCGAAGTCGACCTTCGGGGCGAGCCGGGCGAATCCGAGAGACGCCGCCACAACTGCTTCGGAACGGCAGTGGGGGATCGCGATCCCACCGGGAAGTCCTGTCGCCGATTGTGATTCACGCGCCAGTGCGGCGTCGCGGAGAGCGTCCGCCTCGGTGGCGCGACCGGCGTCGGCCAGACGCCGGGAGAGCGCGGAGATCACGTCCTCCTTGGAGGCTCCGAGGTCGGTGTCCAGGGAGATCAGATCTTCGCTGATGATCTGCGGCCCCGGATCGCGGGCGGGTGTCGAGTGAGACATGGTGTTTCCTTCTGGTTCAGGCCGGATCGGGGGCGGGGGAGCTGAGGGCGGTGACAGTGACGGCGTCGATGTCGACGTGTTCGGGGGTCGGCAGGGTGGTGCCGGGAAGGGCTGCCGCCGCGCTGCCGTAGGCGACGGCGGATCGGAGGCAGTCCGCGGGCGTTGCACCGGACATGTGCGCTGCCAGGTAGCCCGCCAGCGACGAGTCGCCGGCGCCGACGGTGCTGCGGGCGACAATCGGTGGTGGCGTGGCCCACCAGGCGCCGGCCTCTGTCACGAGAACCGCACCCGCGGCGCCGAGCGTGGCGAGGACGGCTTCGACCCCGCGGTCCACGAGTTGCCTGCCGGCGTGGGCGGTGGCTGTCGGGTCTCCGCGCAGCGCGGACTCCTCGAGCAATTGCCCGTCGGCGCCGGTGAGCTGCGCGAGTTCCTCGCTGTTCGGTTTCACGAGGTCGGGGGCGGCCGCGGGGAACCGTTCCGCGAGCGCGAGCAGCGGGGCGTCCGATGTGTCGACGGCGACCCGGCACGACGCCGAGCGCAGTGCCTCGACGAGCGTGGCGTACCAGTCGGTGGGAATGCCGGGGGGAAGGGAACCGGACAGCACCACCCACTCGGCCCGCGAGCCGCGTTCGATGATCTCCGACTGCAGATCGGCGAGCGACTCGGCCGTCATCGCGACGCCGGGTTCGTTGACCTTGGTGGTGGTGCCGTCGGGTTCGGTGATGGTGATGTTGGTGCGCGCCGGACCGGACGTCGCCACGGTCACGTGCTCGATCCCGTGCTCGGACAGGGCGGTGAGCAGGGGGTCGCCCTCGTTGCCCGGAAGTACGGCGACAGCGGCGACACCCGCCGACGTGAGCGCGCGGGCGACGTTGACGCCTTTGCCTCCGGGGTCGCTGTGGGTGGCGGCCGCGCGCAGGACGGTTCCTCGTTCGAGGCGCCCCGCCAGGTTGACGGTGCGGTCGATGCTCGGATTGGCGGTCAGCGTGACGATCATGCGATCACCACCTCGATTCCCTGGTCGTGGAAGTGGGCTCGGTCTGCGGAACTGATGTCGGCGTCGGTGACGAGGATGTCGACGCTGTGGATGGGGGCGAAGCTCACGAGGTGCTCCCGGCCGACCTTCGACGAGTCGGCGACCACGACGACGTGGTTGGCGCACCGGACCATCGCGCGCTTGACCGCGGCCTCCTCGGTGTCCGGTGTGGACAAGCCGTGGCCGACGCTGAGCGCGTTGGTGCCGATGAACGCGACGTCGACGCGGAGGACGTCGAGGATGCGCAGCGCCTCCTCGCCGACGGCGGCCTGCGTGATGCCGCGCACCCGGCCGCCCAGCATGTGGAGCGTCACCGAATTGAGTCCCGCGAGCCGGGCTGCGATCGGCACGGAGTTGGTGATGACGGTGAGGTCCAGATCGGACGGGAGTTCCGGGATGATGCGCCCCGTCGTGGTTCCCGCGTCGAACAGCACGCTGCCACCGGACGGCGGCAGGTAGGCGGCGGCGCGCTTGGCGATCCGGTCCTTCTGCTCGGCGCGGGTGTGATCGCGCTCCGTCATGCCGGGCTCGGTGACCGTGAGGGACCCCGCAGGCACCGCGCCGCCGTGCACGCGGCGGATGTGGCCGAGACGCTCGAGAAGCGCGAGGTCACGGCGCACGGTTTCGGTGGTGACGCCGAACGTGTCGGAGAGGTCGGCGACCGACATGCGTCCCCGCTGCGAGATCAGCGTCGTGACCGCTTGCTGGCGTTCTTCCGGATACACCGTGACCCCGTTCCTGTTCTCGTCGGTGAAGTGTTCGGTGACGTGATCCGTTATGGTCTGCATCACACGAAATGTTGTGTCATGTTGTTTTACGCCCGAGTGTGTTGACATGTCAAGAGTTGAGAGTAATCTCCGTCACATAGTCGATTCGCATTTCCGACTGTGTGAAGCAGAACAAGCCGGCCAGGAGGACCCGATGACCGAAGACCGTGAAATCGTGCGAGGTACGCCGGTGGTACCGGGCATTGCCTACGCGCCGGTGATCTGGCCGGCTCCGCGGCCGGAGGTCGCGCCCGGATCGGCCCGGATCGACGAGGCGTCGCGCGACGCGGAGAAGGTCCGCTTCGAGGAAGCGGCCGCCGTGGTGTCGCAACGACTGCGCGACCGTGCGGCGAGCGTCTCCGGCGCCGCAGCCGAGGTGCTGCAGGCGAACGCGGCGATGGCGGCCGACCGCGGCTGGCTCGGTGCCGCGCAGAAGCTGATCGCCGGTGGAACCCCGGCCGAGGAAGCGGCAGCCGAGGCCACCGAACAGTTCGCCACCCTGTTCACCAAGATGGGCGGGCTGATGGCCGAACGGGTGACCGACCTGCGCGACATCCGGGACCGCGTCGTGTCCGAACTCCTCGGCCTGCCCGAACCCGGCATCCCCGTGCCGACGACACCGTCGATCCTGTGTGCCCAGGACCTCGCGCCCGCCGACACCGCCGGTCTCGATCCCGAGCTGATCGTCGGACTCGTGACCGTCCTCGGCGGCCCCACGAGCCACACCGCGATCATCTCGCGGCAGCTGGGAATCCCGTGTGTCGTCGCGGTTCGTGACCTCGAATCCGTCGGATCGGGCACCCCCGTCCTCCTCGACGGCTCGGCGGGCGAACTCGTGGTGGAACCGGACCCCGTCGAGGCCCGCGCCGCCGTCGAACACGGCCGCGCCGAACGGGTCCGCATTCAGTCGTGGGAGGGTCCCGGCCGCACGAGCGACGGACATTCCGTATCGATTCTGGCCAACGTTCAGGACGGGGCCGGTGCGCGGTCGGCGAGCGCGACGGCTGCCGCCGGCGTGGGACTGTTCCGCACCGAATTGTGCTTCCTGGACCGAGATTCCGAGCCCGGTGTCGACGAGCAGGCCGAGATCTACGGCGAGGTGCTCGACGCGTTCGCCGGAAAGAAAGTCGTGATCCGGACCCTCGACGCGGGATCGGACAAGCCGCTGCGCTTCGCCAACCACGCCGAGGAAGCGAACCCGGCGCTCGGGGTCCGCGGAATCCGGATCGCCGAACAGAACCCGGGCATCCTCAGCAGGCAACTCGACGCCGTCGCCGCCGCGGCGAAGCAGACGCAGTCGCACCCGTGGGTGATGGCACCGATGATTTCGACTCCCGCCGAGGCCGAATCCTTCGCGGCGGAGGTCCGCGCTCGTGGACTCGTGCCCGGCGTGATGGTCGAGGTACCGGCCGCCGCGCTTCTGGCCGACCGTCTCCTGCGCCACGTCGACTTCCTGTCCATCGGCACGAACGACCTTGCGCAGTACACGATGGCCGCCGATCGGATGTCCTCCGATCTGGCGTCGCTCACCGACCCCTGGCAACCGGCGGTCCTCGCGCTCGTCGCCCGCACGGCCGAGGCGGGCATCGCGGCAGGCAAACCGGTCGGCGTCTGCGGCGAGGCGGCCGCCGACCCGCTGCTCGCCTGCGTGCTGATCGGACTTGGGGTCACGTCGCTGTCCTGCGCGGGTGCTGCCGTGTCCGGTGTGGGGGCGAAGGTGGAATCGGTCACGCTGGACGACTGCCGTCGTGCCGCCGAGGACGTGCTCGCCACGAGCGATCCCACGGAGGCGCGCGCCGCGGCGGTACGGGTGCTGGGCGCGTAGTCCCGGTTTGCGACGGGATCCGGTCCCGAAGGCGCGAACCTCCCAGATCGTGCCTACTATTGGCGAACTGTGACGAAAGAAGAAACCGACGCCCCCGGCGGCTCTGCCGGCCCGTCCACTCCCACGCGGGTGTTCGGGTGGACGCTGCACGGCGACGGCAGGCGGATCGGTGAGGGTGAGGTGGTCGCTCCCGGCGAGCGCCTCACCTGGCCGCGCACGGTCGGAATCGGGATGCAGCACGTCATCGCGATGTTCGGCGCCACCCTCCTGGTGCCGACGATCACCGGGTTTCCGGTCACGACGACACTGCTGTTCTCGGGTATCGGGACGGCCCTGTTCCTGCTCATCACCCGCGGCCGCATCCCCAGCTATCTCGGGTCGTCGTTCGCGTTCATCGCGCCGCTGACGGCGTCGCAGAGTTCCGGTCCCGCCGCGCAACTCGGCGGTGTCGCCGCTGCGGGTCTGTTGTTGCTCGTGGTGGGTATCGCGGTGAAGCTGGCCGGATCGCGGGTCATCGACGCCGTCATGCCGCCCGTCGTCACCGGCGCCGTGGTCGCCCTGATCGGGCTCAATCTCGCGCCCACCGCGGTGGATTCGTTCGAATCGCAACCGCTGATCGCCGGGGTGACGCTGCTGGCGATCCTGCTCGTGACAGTGCTCGGTCCGGGACTGCTGGGCCGTCTCGGCATCCTCGTCGGTGTCGTCGTCGGCTGGGTGTTCGCCGCCGTGATCGGCGGGCTCGCCGAGGAGCGGGTGACGGCGCTGCGGGATGCGGCCTGGTTCGGCGTCCCCGAACTGCGGGGACCGACGTTCGAATGGTCCGTGATCGCGCTGACCCTCCCGGTGGTGATCGTCCTGATCGCCGAGAACGTCGGCCACGTCAAGGCGGTGTCTGCCATGACGGGTCGTTCGCTCGACGACGTCGCCGGCGACGCTCTCGTCGCGGACGGGCTGGCCACCACTCTCGCCGGATTCGGCGGCGGCTCCGGAACCACCACCTACGCCGAGAACATCGGAGTGATGGCCGCGACGCGGGTCTACTCCACCGCCGCCTACTGGGTCGCGGCCGGCACCGCCGTGGTCCTCGCGTTCTCACCGAAGTTCGGAGCCCTCGTGTTCACCGTGCCGAACGGGGTCATCGGCGGCGCCACCCTCGTGCTGTACGGACTGATCGGCGTCCTCGGTGTGCGCATCTGGATGGACGCCGAGGTGGATTTCACCGACCCCGTGAACCTCACCGTGGTCGCCGCGGCGCTCGTCGCCGGCATCGGCGACCTCACGCTGACGATCGGATCCGTGGAACTCGGTGGCATCGCGTGGGGTTCGGTCGGCATCCTCGTCGCCTACCCGGTAATGCGCTCGCTCGCGCGGTTCCGCAAGCCCTGACACTGTGACCGGATGGGTCACGAATCCCGATCACCTGGGTCATTCACCACATAGTTCCTCGCCTCTACCGTCGAACGAGACGTACCCGGATAGTTGATACGAGGAGTCGGCGTGGAGCGCACCCTGTTCGAACCGGAGCACGAACTGTTCCGGGAGTCGTACCGCAAGTTTCTCGAACAGCACGCCGAGCCGAACCACGCCAAGTGGGAAGAGCAGAACATCGTCGACCGCAGCCTGTGGGTCGAGGCCGGCAAACAGGGCTACCTCGGTATGGCCGTGCCGGAAGAATTCGGCGGCGGCGGCGTGCGCGACTTCCGGTACAACGCGATCGTCACCGAGGAGACCACCCGCGGCGGATACAGCGGCATCGGCTTCACCCTGCACAATGACGTCGTCGCGCCGTACCTGCTCGAACTGAGCAACGAGGAGCAGAAGCAGCGCTGGCTGCCCGGCTTCGCGTCGGGCGAGCTGATCACGGCCATCGCGATGACCGAACCGGGCACCGGCAGCGACCTGCAGGGCATCAAGACGCGCGCCGTGCGCGACGGCGACGACTGGGTCCTCAACGGTTCCAAGACCTTCATCACCAACGGCATCAACGCCGACCTCGTCATCGTTGTCGCGTGTACCGATCCCGACAAGGGGGCGCAGGGATTCAGCCTCCTTGTCGTCGAACGGGACATGCCGGGCTTCGAACGCGGCCGCAACCTCGACAAGATCGGGATGAAGGCGCAGGACACCGCGGAACTCAGCTTCACCGACGTCCGTATTCCCGCCGCCAACCTTCTCGGCGAGGAGGGGATGGGCTTCCTCTACCTGATGAAGAACCTTCCCCAGGAGCGGCTGTCGATCGCAGTGGTGGCCGCGGCCGCAATGGAATCGGCACTGGACATGACGATCCAGTACTGCCGCGACCGGAAGGCCTTCGGCAAGTCGATCGGCAGCTTCCAGAACACCCGCTTCGTGCTCGCCGAACTCGCCACCGAGGCAACGGCCGTCCGAGTCCTCGTCGACAAGTTCATCGAACTGCTCAACGACGAGAAGCTGTCGGTCCAGGAAGCGGCGATGGCCAAGTGGTGGACCACCGAGGCGCAGGTCCGGCTGATCGACCGGTGCCTGCAGCTGCACGGCGGCTACGGATACATGAAGGAGTACCCGATCGCCAAGGCGTACATGGATTCTCGTGTCCAGACCATCTATGGCGGTACCACCGAGATCATGAAGGAAATCATCGGTCGCGGCCTCAATCTCTGACGAGGCACGACCTGCGTATCCGGGGTGGATGCGAGGAGGCCCCACGGCAATCGCCGTGGGGCCTCCTCGTGTCTGCAAGCGGCAGTGACTAGATCTTGCGCATGACCGTGACGACTTTGCCCAGAATGACTGCGTCGTTGCCGGGGATCGGATCGAACAGGGGATTGTGCGGCATCAGCCACACCTCGTTCTCGGTGCGCTTGAACGTCTTGACGGTGGCTTCGCCGTCGATCATCGCTGCCACGATGTCTCCGTTGTCCGCCACGTTCTGCTGACGGACCACGACCCAGTCGCCGTCGCAGATCGCGGCATCGATCATCGATTCCCCGACGACCTTGAGCAGGAACAGCGAGCCCTGGCCCACCAGTTCACGGGGTAGGGGGAAGACGTCCTCGACTGCTTCCTCGGCGAGGATCGGGCCACCGGCGGCGATCCGGCCGAGAACCGGGACGAACGCGGGTTCCGGCAGGGGGGCGCCGTCGGCGCCGGACTTGACCGCGGCCAGCCCGACGGCGGCGCTCGCGTTCGCTGCCGCTCCCGCCGCCACCTCGTCGAGACCGCGCACGTCCACGGCGCGCGGACGATTGGGATCCCGGCGGAGGAAACCCTTCCGCTCCAGCGTGCGCAGCTGATGAGCGACGGAGGACGTGGAGGTGAGCCCCACGGCGTCGCCGATCTCGCGGATGCTCGGCGGATATCCGCGCTCGTTCACGGACGTGCGAATCACCTCGAGGACGCGGCGCTGCCGGTCGGTCAACCCGGCGGCGGAGCCACCGCTCACACGTGGAGTCGAACCGTCGGTCGAGCTGTCGTCCTTCATGGCGAGGTGCCTCCGTCTGTATGTGGATCTTCTCGGTATGGGTCGCATGTGACTGCTGTGCCGCGTGACACGAATCTATCCCGCTTTCCTCGGAGTTTCAAACATCTGTTCGACACGTGTCGCGAGAAGTAGAGACATTGTCGGAGTGCCGTGGTAGAAATCGAACATGTGTTCTTTCGAACGCGTGATCGAACACCCGGCGGGGTCGGACGCCGACCGGGGCGGTAGCGGATACGACAACGGATACGAGCAGCGGAGGTACCGATGAGCAACGCAGTTCTCCATCGGCAGGCAGTGCTGAACCGGCAGGCACTCGAACGGGGTGTCGTCCGTTCCGGGGCCGCACGGTCGTACCGGACCGAGCCTCGGCGTCGCACCGACGGCGAGCTGCGACGTCCGTCGTCCGGCGCCGTCGCGTACCGGCCCACCCACGCCGGTGTCTCCCGCGCCGATCACGCGCGCGGGGCGAACGACGTCGGCTGGCGGATGGTGCTCGCGAGCGTCGTGATCACCGCGGGTGTGTTGTGCGGGCTCGTCGGGGTGGCTCAGCTGGCCACCACCGACGGTGTGAGCAACTCGGCGGCCACGGAGGTCGTGCAGGTGCAGCAGGGGGAGAGCCTGGCCGCGGTCGCGGCGCGGATCTCCCCGGAATTGCCGGTGGCACAGGTGGTCGAGCGGATCATGGAGCTGAATGCCATGTCCAATTCGGCGCTCCACCCGGGCCAGAGTCTGATCGTCCCGTCGTCCTCTACCCGGTGACGGGGGTGGCTCTGCATGACTGTCCCATCGGCCGGCCGAGTAGTCTCGGATGCTGTCAGTCCCACCACTTCGTGTGGTCGCGTCGAGATCGTGCATCCGCTGCGTGAATCCGTTTTCGTCGGTTCGCCATCGGGGGAGGCGAACAGTTGCGGCCACGACGGCTACGACGAAGGAATCGCCATGCACTGCCCGTTCTGCCGGCACCCCGATTCACGTGTGGTCGATTCGCGAGAAGCCGACGAAGGACAGGCCATCCGTCGCCGCCGTTCGTGCCCCGAGTGTGGTCGCCGATTCACCACCGTCGAGACCGCCGTCCTGTCGGTGGTCAAGCGCAGTGGTGTCACCGAGCCGTTCAGCCGGGAGAAGGTGGTGCGGGGTGTGCGACGCGCCTGCCAGGGCCGGCAGGTGGACAATGACGCACTGAATCTTCTTGCCCAGCAGGTCGAAGACGCGGTCCGGGCGTCGGGGTCCGCGGAGATCCCGAGCAACGAGGTGGGCCTCGCCATTCTCGGTCCGCTTCGTGATCTCGACGAGGTGGCGTACCTGCGCTTCGCGTCCGTGTACCGGTCGTTCAGCTCCGCCGAGGACTTCGCGCGCGAGATCAAAGAGCTACGCGAACATCGCGAGTCCCGAGACGACGCCTGAGCCGGCGCGTCAGCGCACCTTCTCCATGGCCCGCGCGTCAGCGCACCTTCTCCATGGCCCCGCGCGTCAGCGCACCTTCTCCATGGCCCCGCGCGTCAGCGCACCTTCTCCATGGCCCCGCGCGTCAGCGCACCTTCTCCATGGCACTGAGCACGCGCTTCTCCGAGACCGGGATCGGTGTCCCGAGCGTTTGAGCGAACAGGCTGACGCGCAGCTCCTCGATCATCCAGTGAATCGCATCGACCTCGGGTGAGTGCTGTCGTTCTTCCGGCAGACCCGCGAGCATGCGTTCGTATCCGGCGTACACCCGGTCGAGAACGTCCATCCCCTTCTGGTCGCGCGGTGCGCTCGCGGGAAGGGCTTCGAGACGTGCCACCGCGGCGGCGAGGTAGCGGGGCAGGTCGCGGAGGCGTGTTGCACCGATGTCGGCGACGAATCCGGGAAACAGCAGCGACTGCCGTTGTTCCCGCACGTCGTCGGCGGCCTCACCGGTGGCACGGTCCAGCACGACGGCGAGCCGATGGTCCGCCTCGAGTACCGGCGACACCAGTCGCAGGAGCACCGCCACATTCCGGGCCATCGCCGCGCGCGCCGTCGCCACGAGGGCGTCGAATTCCTGCGGTGTGCGCACCGGAGTGCCGTGCGCGACGATCAGCTGGTTCGCGGCGGCGTTGCGGCAGTCGTCGATCAGGGCGTCGAGGCTGCCGTCGGGGTTCTGCCCGAGCGCCAATCGCTGTGCGTTGCTCAGGCCGGACGTGACCGTCTTCGCCTGGGTGGGAACGGCGGCGAGGAGCAGCCGGCGCGTTCCGGCGCGCATCGCGCCTCGTTGCGCCGCGGCGGTGCTGAGCACGCGGACGGCGACACCGTCACCCTCCGGGACCAGGGCGGGGTAGCCGGTGACCTTCTGGCCGCCGAGTTCGCGTGTCACGGTGGCCTCGAGCGAACCGAGGGTGGCGGGGGTCCACGTGAGTGCAGGCGGCCGCTCCGAGTTCGAGGCCGCTTTCGCCACTTCCACCTGGACGCGGGGAGCGAGCGACTTGCGCAGCGACACGAGGTCCTTGTCCCGGCCGAGGACGGCGCCCTTCTCGTCCACGGCAGCGAACGTCATGCGCAGATGGTCAGGGAGCGCGGTGACGTCGAAGTCCTTGGGGTCGATGCGACAGGCGCCGAGCCGCGACAATTCGCGTGCCATCGCCGTGGCGAGCGGTTCGGAGCGGGGTTTCACGGCGGCCAGCGCGGCGGTCGCGTAGTCCGGTGCCGGAACCACCTGTCGGCGAAGGGTCTTCGGGAGTGTCTTGATCAGGGCGGTAACCAGTTCGACGCGCATGCCGGGGACCAGCCAGTCGAAGCCGACCGGGCGCAGGCCTGCCAGCAACGCGATCGGGATGCGGGCGGTGACGCCGTCGTCCTCGGTGCCGGGCTCGAACTGGTAGGTGAGGGGGAACTGCATGTCGCCCTGACGCCAGGCGTCGGGGTATTCGCCGCCGAGTACTGCGGCCGACTCGGCGTTGACGACCGTCGCCTGGGTGAACGTGAGCAGGTCGGGATTCTTGCGGCGGGCGGCCTTCCACCAGGAGTCGAAATGCCGGGCGGAGACCGCTTCCGGGCCGACGCGCTGGTCGTAGAAGTCGTAGAGAGTGTCGTCGTCCACGAGGATGTCGCGCCTGCGGGCGCGATGCTCGAGTTCCTCGACGTCTTCGAGGAGTGCGCGGTTGGCGTGGAAGAACTTGTGCTGCGTCTGCCATTCGCCCTGCACCAGAGCGTGGCGGATGAACAGGTCCCGGGACGTCTCGGGGTCGATGGTGCTGTAGGTGACCGCACGCCGGGCGACGAGCGGGATCCCGTACAGCGTCACGCGTTCGTAGGCCATCGCGGCGCCGCGCTTCGACGACCAGTGCGGCTCGGAGTAGGTGCGTTTCACGAGGTGCGGCGCCAGCTTCTCCGCCCACTCGGGTTCGATCCTGGCCGACATCCGCGCCCACAGCCGCGACGTCTCGACCAGCTCGGCGGCCATGACCCATCGCGGGGGCTTCTTGAACAGGCTCGAGCCTGGAAAGATCGCGAATCGGCTTCCGCGGGCCCCGAGGAAGTCTCGTTTGTCACCCTCGCGCAGTCCGATGTGCGACAGCAGTCCCGCGAGGAGGGACTGGTGGATCGCCGCCTCGCCTGCCGGGGTGTCGGTGGTGTCCCAGCCCAGTCCGCGGGTGATCTGCCGGAGCTGACCGTGCAGGTCCTGCCACTCGCGGATGCGCAGCCAGTGCAGGAACTCGTTTCGACACATTTTCCGGAACTGGTTGGACGACAAATCGTTCCGCTGCTCGCGCAGGTACTTCCACAGTTCGAGGAACGCGAGGAAGTCGGAGTTCTCCACGGTGAACCGGGCGTGCTTCTCGTCCGCCGCCTGCTGGAACTCGGCGGGACGTTCCCGCACGTCCTGGATCGAGAGGGCGGAGACGATGACCAGCACCTCGGACAGGCAGCCGTTCCGGTGCGCCTCGACGAGCATCCGGGCCATGCGCGGATCGACGGGGATCTGCGCGAGTTCGCGTCCGACCGGGGTGAGGACGGGCCGCTCGTTCTGGGTTTGCCGCTCGATCGCCCCGAGTTCCTCGAGCAGGCCGATGCCGTCGCGGACGGCCCGCGGGTCGGGCGGCTGAAGGAACGGGAACGCGGCGATGTCGCCGAGGCCGAGCGCCGTCATCTGCAGGATGACGGATGCGAGGTTGGTGCGCAGGATCTCCGGTTCGGTGAACACGGGCCGCGCCTCGAAGTCCTCTTCCGAGTAGAGCCGGATGCAGATGCCCTCGGCCACACGGCCGCAACGTCCCGAACGCTGGCGGGCGGACGCCTGCGAAATCGGTTCGATCGGCAGACGCTGCACCTTGGTGCGCACCGAGTAGCGGGAGATGCGGGCGGTTCCCGGGTCCACGACGTACCGGATGCCGGGCACGGTGAGGGACGTTTCCGCGACGTTCGTCGACAGCACGACCCTCCGCCCGGTGTGCGGCGTGAACACCTTGTGCTGTTCCGCCGCCGACAGGCGGGCGTACAGGGGCACGATCTCGGTGCCGCGCAGCCTGCGGTCGCGCAGCGCGTCGGCAGTGTCGCGGATCTCCCGTTCGCCGGAGAGGAAGACCAGGATGTCGCCCTCGCCCTCGCCGGAGAGCTCCTCGACTGCCTCACACACCGCGTCGACGGGGTCGCGGTCGAAGGTCTGGTCGCCGACTTCCACCGTGAGTGGGCGGTACCGCATCTCGACGGGGAATGTGCGCCCGGACACCTCGACGATCGGTGCGGGCACCCCGTCGGTGGCGAAGTGCTGCGCGAAGCGTTCCGGGTCGATCGTGGCCGACGTGATGATCACTTTCAGATCGGGCCGGCGGGGGAGGAGCTGCCTCACGTATCCGAGGATGAAGTCGATGTTGAGGCTGCGTTCGTGGGCCTCGTCGATGATCAGCGTGTCGTACCGGCGCAGCATCCGGTCGCGCTGGATCTCGGCGAGCAGGATTCCGTCGGTCATCAGCTTCACCAGCGTGCCGTCCGACACCTGGTCGGTGAATCGCACGGTGTAGCCGACGGTCTCACCGAGTTCGCTGCGGAGTTCCTCGGCGATCCGTTCGGCGACGGTCCGCGCCGCGAGACGGCGGGGCTGGGTGTGTCCGATGAGGCCGCGGACACCACGGCCGAGTTCGAGGCAGATCTTCGGGATCTGCGTCGTCTTGCCGGATCCGGTCTCGCCGGCGACGATGACGACCTGGTTCTCGGCGATCGCCTTCGCGATGTCGTCGCGGCGCTGGCTGACCGGCAGCGAGTCGGGGTAGTCGATGACGGGGACGCTGTCGAGTCTTCGTGTGATGCGTCCGCGTGCGGCGGCGATCTCGTCCGACAGGGACGCGAGGGCTTCGGGTGTACGCGCACGGTCGAGTCGCCGGCGGAGCCGGTGTTCGTCGCGCAGAGTGAGTTCGCCGAGGCTGTTCTTCAGTTCCCGCCGGCTGGGTGCTGTGGTGGACATGCTGGACCCCAGCCTAGCCAACCCGGTGGATCGCCCTGTGCCGCGCCCGCCCGTATGCGAATATCGGCGCATGGACGCTGCCGTCGTCACGGACCTGCGAGGTCACAGGGTCGTTCGGGTTCTGCGGGCGGTGTTCGCCGTCTACGGACTGATCGCGTTGCTGTGGATTCCGCTCCGCAGCGCAGGCAGCGGTGACTTCTCACTGGCCAACTACCTCAGCTACTTCACCATCGAGAGCAATATGCTCGCCGTCGTCGTCCTCCTGATCGGCGCGATCCGGAATCCGCAGTCGCGGGGCTGGCAGCTGTTCCGGGGTGCGACGACTCTGTACATGGTCATCACCGGAATCGTGTACGCGGTGCTGCTGGCGAACATCGACGTGATGCTGCAGGACGACTGGATCAACACGGCGCTGCACCGCCTGCTGCCGCTCGTCCTGCTGCTCGACTGGGTGATCGCGCCGTCCCGGGTGCGGATCTCCGACGCGCAGAGCCTCAGCTGGCTGGTGTTCCCGGCCGTGTACGGCGCCTATTCCCTGATGCGGGGTCCGATCGCCGGCTGGTACCCGTATCCCTTCCTGGATCCCCGACAGCAGGGGTACCTCCAGCTCGCCGTCACGGCGGTCGTGTTGTTGCTGGCGATGGCGTTGATGGCGCTCGCCGTGAACGCGGTGGGACGTCTCGGTGCGCGCCGCCGGTACGGGGAGGAACGGTAGCGGCGAAGTTGCGCGCGTACGATTCGCGGGCCGCGCTATCCTCCACTGGACAGGCGTCCGCGGGATCCTCCGTGACTTCGGCAACGGCTGGGAGATTATGTTCGACGAGTTCGCAGGCGAGACTTTCGACCTGCTCAGCCGCGACCGCGGCAGTGTGGTCGCCGCCGACGACGGAGTGCCGCTCGCGGTGCGCGAGGTGGGCCCGGCGTTCGCCCCCCTGACGGTGGTGTTCGTTCACGGCTTCTGCAACCGGATGACGGGGTGGCACTTCCAGCGGGTCCAACTCGAGGAGACATGGGGCTCCACGATCCGCATGGTGTTCTTCGACCTACGGGGGCACGGCAATTCCGGGGTGCCGCGCCGCGACACGTGCACGATCCCGCATCTCGCGCGGGACGTGGACGCCGTGATCCGGGCGCTCGTGCCCGAGGGGCCGATCGTGCTGGTCGGCCACTCCATGGGCGGCATGGCCGTCCTCTCGTACGTCGGGCAGCATCCCGATTTGATCGGTTCCCGCATCGTCGGGGTGGGCCTGATCGCCACCGCCGCGGAGAAGCTGGGGGACGTGGGACTCGCGCGTACCCTCAACACGCCGGTCGTCGCCGGATTCAGCACCGCGGCCCGGCACCTGCCGCGCGTGGTGCAGAGCGGTCGCGGCGCGAGCAAGAGGGTGCTGGCGCCGATCCTGAGGTCGGCGTCCTTCGGCGACCGCAGGATCAGCCCGGCCATCATGTGGCATTCCGAGCAGATGATCAACGACACGTCCCTCAAGACACTCGTCGATTTCCTGCCGTCGTTCAAGAATCACGACGAGACGGCGGCCGTGCCGTTGCTGGCACCGATCGAGACACTGATCGTGTGCGGCGATCGTGACCTCCTGACCCCATTCCGGTATTCGAAGGCTATCGCCGGGGAGTTGCCGGACACGGAACTGGTGAAGGTGCCAGGCGCTGGGCACATGGTGCAGTTGGAACGCGCAGACCTCGTCTCGGATGCGATCGATCGTCTCCTGACCCGTTCCGTCGAAACTCTTCCCACACCGAGTGCCTGGAACGAGTGGGTCCGAGCGATCACCGACTACGTCGACCACGCACGGCACTGGATCGCCCACGGCGGGCCCGCCGCCTGGTGGCGAGGCTCACGCAATCGTCCCGTCGTCGGCCCCACGTTCCGGTAGCACGCAGAATTCGTTGCCCTCGGGGTCGGCGAGAACCACCCAGGGGACGTTCGGGTCGTCGCCCAGCCGGCGGGCGCCGAGCGAGAGAAGCCGCCGGACCTCCTCGTCCCGGGATCCGGACGACGGCGCGATGTCGAGGTGCAGGCGGTTCTTCCCGGACTTCGGGTCGTCGACGGGCTGAAACACCAGTGACGGGGACCCCGGTGCGTTCGATTCGACGTACTCGAGCCCGTACGAGTCCTTCCATCGGCGGGTCGACGGATAGCCCAGGGCGTCGCCCCAGAATCGGGCCAGCAATTCCGCGTCACGGCAGTCGATGGCGATGGCGATGATTCGGCTGGTCATGGGTTGTGGATACCCGCGCGCCGGAGATCGCACACCGTCACGGGGACGGCTCGGGCGCGCCTCCGCGCCGTGTCTGTAAACGGCAAACGCGCGACAACACGTGCCACTCGGGCCACAATGAGTGAACGCGAAACCGGCCCCAGGAGGCGGGATCAATGGCATCTGCGAGTTCGCCAGCCGAGCAGGAAACCCTCCCACCAGGTGTTCTCCGTCGCGCGATCGCGGCGTCGGCGATGGGCAACGCCACCGAATGGTTCGACTACGGTGTCTACGCGTTCACCGTGTCGTACATCTCGGCCGCGTTCTTCCCCGGCGACACCGGTTCGGCCACCCTCTACGCCCTGCTCGTGTTCGCGGTGTCGTTCGTCGTGCGACCGCTCGGCGGCCTCGTGTGGGGTCCACTGGGTGACCGGCTCGGACGCCGCCAGGTTCTGGCACTGACGATCATCCTGATGGCGGGTGCGACGTTCTGCGTCGGCCTCGTGCCGGGATACGACGTCATCGGTTTCTGGGCGCCTCTGCTGCTGGTGCTGCTGCGCATGATCCAGGGCTTCTCGACCGGCGGCGAATACGGCGGCGCGGCAACGTTCATGGCCGAGTATTCGCCGGATCGCAAGCGCGGTTTCTGTGGAAGTTTCCTCGAGTTCGGCACCCTCGGCGGTTACGCGCTCGGTGCGATCGTGGTCCTGGTGGTGGAGTCGTTTTCCTCCGATCCGTTCATGTCCACCTGGGGCTGGCGTATCCCGTTCCTGATCGCGGGACCGATGGGTCTGATCGGCCTCTACCTGCGCACCAAGCTCGAGGAGACACCCGTGTTCCGGGAATTGGACGCGGAGGGCGAGGTTGAGCCGGGGACGACCCACGAGTTCAAGGACCTGGTGACCGAGTACTGGAAGCCGTTGCTGCTGCTCGGCGGCCTCGTCATCGCGTTGAACGTCACCAATTACACCCTGCTCAGTTACATGCCGACGTATCTGGAGACACAGATCGGCCTGACGTCCACCGCGTCGCTGACCCTGTTCATCGTCGGACAGCTCGTCATGATGGCGGTCATTCCGTTCGCAGGCGGGTTGTCGGACCGGGTGGGCCGAAAACCGTTGTGGTACGGCTCGCTTGTGGGATTGATCGTGCTCGCCGTCCCGATGTACCTGCTGATGCGTCAGGGTTTCGGATGGGCAGTCCTCGCATTCTCGGTGCTCGGGTTGCTGTACGTCCTGCAGCTGTCCACGATTTCGGCGACGTTCCCGGCAATGTTCCCGACGCATGTGCGGTTTGCGGGTTTCGCCATCGCGTACAACGTGTCGACGTCGCTGTTCGGTGGCACGGCCCCCGCAGTCAACGAACTACTCATCGAATGGACCGGCAACACACTGATGCCGGCGTTCTACATGATGGCTGCGTGCGCGATCGGCCTCGTCGCGCTGTATTTCGTGGCCGAGACGGCGGGCGCGTCCATCCGCGGTCGCGGGATACCGGGAATCGACACCCAGCCACACCCCACCGCCCTGGCGGAGAAGTGACGCGGCACGATCCTCTGCGAGGCGTCGTGGCATAGTCGCCTTCGGGCGGGGTTTCACGAAGGGATGAGCATGGCGTCGGCACTGTGGCACGGATTCGCGGACATGGGTGCGGTGGAACAGAAGGGTGCCTTCGTGGTGTCCCGCGGCGAGGGCGCGTACATCTGGGACGACCGAGGCAACCGTTACCTCGATGCGACGGCCGGTCTGTGGTTCACCAACGTGGGGCACGGTCGTGCTGAGATCGCGGACGCCGTCGCACAGCAGTTGCGGACAATGGCCCATTTCTCGAACTTCGGTGACTTCGTACCCGAGACCACCGCGACCCTGGCAGATCGTCTCGCGACCATCGCGCCGGTGCCGGGCAGCAAGATTTTCTTCACATCCGGTGGTTCGGATTCCGTGGACACGGCGGCCAAGCTCGCCCGCCGCTACTGGCACGAGATGGGCAAGCCGTCCAAGACGATCGTGGTCGGCCGCCAGAAGGCCTATCACGGGATGCACGTGGCGGGCACCGCGCTGGCGGGAATTCCCGCTAACCGTGAGGGTTACGGTGAGTTGATGGCCGACGCCGCCACCGTCGCCTGGAACGATGCCAAGAGCCTGCTCGAACTGATCGAGAAGATCGGTGCCGACACGATCGCCGCGTTCTTCTGCGAGCCCGTCATCGGTGCGGGCGGGGTCTACCTGCCGCCGGAGGGTTACCTCGCGGAGGTCCGCGACATCTGCCGCGAGCACGACATCCTGTTCGTCGTCGACGAAGTGGTCACGGGATTCGGCCGCATCGGTGGCGAGTGGTTCGCGTCGACGCGATTCGATCTGCAGCCCGACATGATGACGACCGCGAAGGGGCTCACCTCCGGGTACGTCCCGATGGGTGCGGTGTTCATCGCCCCGCGCGTGGCCGAGCCGTTCTTCGCCGGCGGGGTCTGGTGGCGACACGGCTACACCTACGGTGGGCACGCGGGTGCCGCCGCGGCGGCTCTCGCCAACCTCGACATCATCGAGCGCGAGAACCTGCTGGCGGAGTCGAAGCGGCTCGAGTCGTCACTGCACGAGCACCTCGCACCCCTCGCCGACCACCCGCGGGTCGAGGAGGTGCGCAGCGGTCTCGGTGCGGTCGCGGCGGTGCAGCTGGCCGATCCGGCGGAAGCGCTCCCGTTCGTGAACACGTTGCGTGAACACGGGATCTCGGGGCGCGCCGCCGGTCAGGGCGCCATGCAGATCTCGCCGGCGTTCGTGATGACGGACGAGCAGGTCGCTCAGCTCGCGGACGGGATCCGCCGGGCCCTGGGCTGATCGGTCCCGGTGCCCCGCCTGCGAAAGCGGCGCACGGCACCGGTGACCCGGTCCCGCCAGGTGGGCGGGGTCAGATCGATCTCCTTCTGCCCGTCGTGCGCCGCGTACGCGCGGGTGTAGCGCTCGTGGAGACGCGCCCGAACCTCGTCGGGCGTGTACGCCTTGCGTTGCCGATCCGCCCGCACCGCGACGACCCCGGTCGCGGCGACACCCACCACACCGGCAAGTCCGAGAAGTTTCCACCATTGCCTGCCACGAGGTCGCATCCTTCTAGGCTAGGGCCCATGGACGCGCCACGGCACACGGACGCACGACGACACGGTTCCACCATCGACCTCGACACCGCGGTCGAGGTCACCCGCACCGGCGACATCTGGATCTTCCGCGGAGAGTCTCCGGCGGACAGGGCGATTCAGACGCTGACGAACAGTCCGGTCAACCACGTCGGCATGTCGGTGGTCCTCGAGGACCTCCCGCCGCTCATGTGGCACGCCGAACTCGGACATTCGCTGCAGGACATGTGGACGGGACGCTTCCAGCGCGGTGTGCAACTCCACGACCTGCGCGCCGCGGTCCAGGTGTGGGGTGCGCGGTACGGGCAGCGGGGATGGCTGCGCCAGCTCGCCGAACCCGCGACGTCGCAGCAGGAGGACGCGTTGCTGCGGACGATCGCGCGGCTCGACGGAACCCCGTTCCCGTCCACCGCGAAACTCGCGTCACGGTGGTTCGGCGGGCGCCTGCCGGGGACGGGGCGCCGGCACGAGAAGTCGGGCAGCCTCGAAAGCGCCTATTGCGCCGAGGTGGTCGCGCAGACGTACGAGGAGATGGGTCTGATCAGCGGGCGCAGGCGCACCAATTGGTACGACCCCGGCAAGTTCTGGAGCGGCGACAGGCTCCCCCTCGCTCCGGGGGTGACGCTGGGCCGGGAGATCGAGGTGACCCTGAGCGAAGCCGACCTCACCGCGGGGCGAGGCCGGCGGCCGTCGTCAGAGGGTGCGTGACTTCTCGGGGACGACCCGTCCGCCGACCTCGATCCAGCCGGCGGGATCGTAGGTGGTGCGCAGCTCGGATCCCTTGCCCTGGGTGATCAGGAGTGCGTGCCGAAGGTGTGCGGTGATCCGGACGGCGGCGGCTCCGGTGGCCTCGTCCTCGGTGATGCCCATGTCCGGGGCGAACATTCGCGACCGGATCGAATGCTCGACCTTGTCGGTCCAGGCCCACAGATAGTGGTGTCCGGCACCGAACTTCTTCGGGTCGGCTGCCTGAACCTCGCGCACGCTGTTCATGGGGTACAGCGAGAACTCGGGTGCCCACTCGGGCCGGGCACGCACCCAGGTGATGGCGCCGGAACGGCGGGTGGCGACGGGGCCCGCGGGCACGTCGAGCGTGTTGACCGCCGCGCCGCGCTCGTGCAGCCACCAGGACAGCCCGACGGTGGGATGTCCGGCGAAGGGCAGTTCGGTGGTGGGGGTGAAGATCTGCGCGCGCGCGTGCTCGTCACCGGATCCGGGGATGTCGACGAAGATCGTCTCGCTGTATCCGAGTGCGGCGGCGACGGACTGCCGGTCCTCGGGCGGGACGGCCGAGGAGTCGACGATGCCGAGCGGATTGCCGTGGCGTCCTTTGTCGTCGGTGAACACCCGGACGACGTCTACGTGGATGGGCATTGACGCACCCTATCGCTCGTCGACCTCGAGGAAGTGCGTCGACCGTGGAGTGGTCGCCAGCGGCCCCGGGTCAAAAGGCGGCGGTGATGGATAACGCTAAACTGATAGGCATGGCTGATCAGAGTTATCAACCCACACTGTCGCAGCTGCGTGCGTTCGTTGCGGTCGCGGAATACCGCCATTTCGGCACGGCAGCAGCACGATTGAGTGTGAGTCAACCCACACTGTCGCAGTCGCTGGCCGCCCTGGAGAACGGGCTCGGCGTGCAGCTCATCGAGCGCAGCACCCGTCGCGTCCTCGTCACCGCGGCGGGGGAGCGGCTCCTCGGTCAGGCCAAGGTCATCCTCGAGGCCGCGGACGGTTTCGTCGCGACGGCCGCGGGTGTCGGCGACCGGTTGGCCGGACCGCTGCGTATCGGGCTGATCCCCACCGTGGCCCCGTACGTGCTGCCTGCCCTGCTGCCGGCGCTGCGCGCGGAGATGCCCGCCCTCGAGCCGCAGGTCATCGAGGACCAGACGGCGCGACTCCTGGAGGCGTTACGGGTGGGCGCGCTCGACGTCGCGGTGCTGGCGTTGCCGAGCGGTGTCAGCGGACTCGTCGACATTCCTTTGTACACAGAAGATTTCGTGATGGTCGTCCCGGAGGGGCACGCGCTGGCGGGTCGCACCGACGTCTCGCCGCAGATGCTGGACGCGCTTCCCCTCCTGCTGCTCGACGAGGGGCACTGCCTGCGCGACCAGACCCTCGATCTGTGCCGCTCCGTCGACGCGCACCCGGTGGCGGGCGACACCCGCGCCACGTCGCTGTCGACGGTGGTGCAGTGCGTTGCGGGCGGACTCGGCGTGACCCTGGTGCCGGAATGCGCCGTCAAGGTGGAGACGGGACGGGGGCCGCTCGCGACCGCCCGCTTCGCGGCTCCGGCACCCGGCCGCACGATCGGCCTCGTGTTCCGCTCGTCCAGTGCCCGCGCGGACGGCTACGGGCAACTCGCCGGCCTGCTCACGAAGACGGCGTCGGTCGGCGCGCCGACCTGACGGTCGGGCCTAGTACTGCAACGGCACTTATGGCAGGTGGCCGCGGGTTCGGTAATGACAGATGCGGGCCTGGTGTTGTCGGCGTCTGCGCCAGTGTGACCAGGACCAGACGTGCTCGTCGGGGTGGGCGTGTCGCAGGATCAGATACACGAGTAGGCGGCGGATCTCGGGTACCGTGTAGCCGATCATGCCCTGATCATCGGTTCCGATTCCCCCTTTACCGCTTCGGTTTTCGTCCCGGCGAGCCAGGCGAGAGCGAGCATCGACAAGGTGATG